>NZ_JBVJOT010000005.1:0-84825 GCF_055583025.1 Streptomyces sp. NPDC104831 | reverse complement strand
GAGTGGGGGTTGAGGTGTGTGTTCTCCGGCTTTGTCCCGGCCGGGAAAGCTGCCCCATCCAGGAAACACCCCACGGACCGCCCCCCCCCTTGGGGTCCCCCGGCCCGTGTTTCACGTGAAACGCTCCTGGCGGCTCGTACCGCGCCAACCGGCCGGAACCGGCCTAGCCCTCCTGGCCGGCGAAGAAGCCTCCGCCGTCGCCGCCGTTGCCGTTCCCATTGCCGTTGCCGTTGCCGTTGCCCCGGGTGTTCCCGGTCCCGGTGGTCTCCGTGCCCGAGGGCGTCGGAATGGTGCCTCCGTCGGTACCGCCCGTGTCCGTGCCGCCCAGGCCGCCTCCGTTGCCGCCACCGCCGGTGCCGTTGCCGTTGCCGTTGCCGTCGCAGTTGTCGCCCCACCCGAAATCGCAGGTCTCGCTCGCCGAGGGAGACGGCGTGGGCGTCGTCTTGCTCGGGGTCGGGGTCGGGGTCGGGGTCGGCGTCGGGGTCGGCTTCGGGGTGAAGCTCGGCGTCGGCGAGGGGGCTCCCGCCTGGTCCTGGACCGTGCCGATCTCGGTGGCCTTCGGGAAGCCCGGATCGTTCTTGCCCTTGAGCGCGGCCTTCATGTACTCGGTCCACACCAGCGTCGGGATGTCACCGCCGTGGATGGAATCCGTGTTCGCCGTGCCGTTCATGGACAGCAGCTTGTGGTCCTTGGGGTTCTCGCGGAACATCGCCACCGAGGTCGACAGCTGCTGGGTGTAACCGACGAACCAGGCCGACTTGTTCTCGTCGGTGGTACCGGTCTTGCCCGCCGCCGTCCGGCCGAGAGCCTTGGCGTTCTTGCCGGTGCCGTTCTGGATGACGTTCTCCAGGACGTCCGTGATGTTGTTGGCGATGTTGGAGTCCAGCGCCTGCGTGGGCTTCGGCTTCGGCTTGACGAAGCTGGGCGCGTCGGTGCCGTTCAGCTTGACCGCGGTGACGGAGTACGGCTCCGTCTGCTTGCCGGAGGCGGCGAAGGTCGCGTAGGCGTCGGCCATGCGGATCGCGCTGGGCGTGGAGGTGCCGATGGCGAAGGACGGGTTGAGGTCCTGCGACATGCTCTGGGGGAGGATGCCGGTCTTCCGGGCGACGTCCCGGACCTTGGTCATCCCCACGTCGACACCGAGCTGCACGAAGGGCGTGTTGATGGACTGCTCCATCGCCTTGCGCAGGGTGATGTAACCCCAGGGGCGGGGCCCCTCGTTGTTCTGGTAGAAGTAGGAGTTGTCCTTGTTGAGGTAGTACGTCCCATCCGGCTTGCGGACCTTGAGATGGTCGTTGCCGTTGTACTTGCTCAGCGGGGAGACGCCCTGCCCGCCGGACTTGTACGTCCCGTACTCCATGGCGGCGGCGAGCACGAAGGGCTTCCAGGTCGAACCCACGGGGACACCGGAGGTGTCCGCGTTGTTGGTGAAGTGGCCGTTCTCGTAACCGTCGCCGCCGTACAGCGCGACGATCGCGCCGTCCTTGGGCTTCACCGAGGCCGCGCCGAACTGGACGTACTTGTCCAGCTCCCGGTGCTCGGGGTCGAGGCGGTCCTTCTGGACGCTCTTCACGGCCTTGGCCAGCGCGCTGACCTTGTCCTTCTCGAAGGTCGTGTAGATCTGGTAACCGCCCCTGTCGAACTGCGCCTCCGTGATGTCGGAGTGGGCGATGACGTACTTCTTCGCCGTGTCGACCAGATAGCTGACCTGGCCGGTCATGCCCCTGGTCGCCTTGCGGCCGTCGGGCTTGGGGTACTGGGCGATGGCTTCCTTGTACTGGGCGTCGCCGAGGTGCTTGTCCTTGTGCATCTCGCCGAGGATCCAGGCCCAGCGTTCCCTGGAGCGCTTCTCGTTGGCCTGCGGGGTCGCCGTCTTGTCGAGGTCCTGGTTGCCCGCGGGGTCGTAGTACGTCGGGCCCTTGAGCAGCGCGGCGAGGACGGCGCACTCGCTCGGCTTGAGGTCGACCGCGTTCTTGCCGTAGTAGGTCTGCGCCGCGGCCTGGATGCCGTACGCGCCCCGCCCGAAGTACGAGGTGTTCAGGTAGCCCTGCAGGATCTGGTCCTTGTCGAGCTTCGTGCCCACCTTTATGGAGATGAACATCTCCTTGAACTTGCGGGTGACGGTCTGTTCCTGGCTCAGGTACGTGTTCTTCACGTACTGCTGGGTGATCGTCGAACCACCCTGCGTCTGGCCGCCCCGGGCCATGTTGGCCATGGCGCGCGCGATGCCCATGGGGTCGACGCCGGAGTCGTCGTAGAACGACTTGTTCTCGGCGGAGATCACCGCGTACCGCATCGCCTCGGGAATCTGGTCGATGCTGACGTTCTGCCGGTTGACGCCGGTGCCCGTGGCCACCATCTGGGTACCGTCGGCCCAGTAGTAGACGTTGTTCTGCGACTTGGCCGCGTCGTTCTCGTTCGGGATCGACACCATCGCGTAACCGACGCCGATCATCACCACCAGGCTGCCGACGAAGCCGATGAACAGCCCGCTGACCAGCTTCCAGGACGGCACCCAGCGCCGCCAGCCGTCCTTGCCGGCCCGGGGGTAGTCGATGAACCGCTTCTTGCCGGGCGCAGTCGTCGCCCGGCCCCTGCCGCGTCCGGGGCCGGTCGCCCCGCCCGGACCGCCGCGCCGGCCCCCCGGGCCCGTGTTCTCGGCGCCACGGCGCCGGCCGCCTCGCTGCGCCGCGCGGCGTGCCTCGGCACGGCCGCCGTAGGCGCGCTCCTCACCTCCCGGTCCCATGGGCTCCGACTCATAGGAATGGGACCCATAGGAGTCGGCAGGAGACCCGGTGGCGCCTCGCGGTGCCGCCCGGCGGCCGGAGGACGAGCCGGACTGGCCGCGTCGGGCCGCGGCACGTCCGCCTCCCTGCGGCTGCGGCGGTTTGCGACGGTGCTCGCTCATCGAACGATTACTCCTCGGGCAGGCGCACCCGTGCGCGCCTGAAACGGCGGCTGGTTTCCGGTCCCCCCGGAGTACGGATGTGGTCGGTTCCGCATTCACCCGTACTGCACCGGGGACGTGGACGCTCCCCAGGCGTCACGCGGTTCCCGGTGGTGTCCATGCCGCACAGACTACGCACCGCCAAAACCCGCCGGGCCCCGAAGTTCACCCCAAAACAGGCAACTTGCCTCCTACGAATCGGTGATGTGATCCCGTTCACCGCCGTCCCCCTTGTCGCATGTGACGGGTCGTTCTATCGTCGTGATGTATCGAACCGATACATCAGCGCGAGATAAGACGCTGACAGGCACTGTGAGACCTGCGGGACGGACCCGCGGGCCGGGAGGAGGCGACGATGAGCCGGCGCTCCGGCATCCTCGAGTTCGCCGTGCTCGGCCTGCTGCGGGAGTCCCCGATGCACGGCTACGAGCTGCGCAAACGGCTGAACACGTCGCTGGGTGTGTTCCGAGCGTTCAGCTACGGGACGCTCTACCCCTGCCTCAAGGCGCTGGTCGCCAGCGGCTGGCTGGTCGAGGAGCCCGGGAACACCCACGAGGACGCCCTTGCCGCTCCGCTCGCCGGACGCCGCGCCAAGATCGTTTACCGGCTGACGGCGGAAGGCAAGGAGCACTTCGAGGAGCTGCTCTCGCAGACCGGCCCCGACGCCTACGAGGACGAGCACTTCGCCGCGCGGTTCGCCTTCTTCGGGCAGACCTCGCGCGATGTGCGCATGCGCGTCCTGGAGGGCCGGCGCAGTCGCCTGGAGGAGCGCCTGGAGAAGATGCGCGCCTCGCTCACGCGCACCCGGGAGCGCCTCGACGACTACACGCTTGAGCTCCAGCGCCACGGAATGGAGTCCGTGGAGCGCGAAGTGCGCTGGCTGAACGAGCTCATCGAGAGCGAGCGGGCCGGGCGGGACCTGAGGGGTTCCGCGTCCGGGGGGCCCGCTCAGCAGGACACCACCACTGGATCGACGGGCGGCCTGCCCCGTCGCGGGGAGGCTCCCCGCACGGATACGCCCGACGACACCGCCACGTGAGACCCAGTCAGGGCCTCACTCGTACACACAGGGAGCAACCGGAATGGGTTCGGTTCGCGTAGCCATCGTCGGCGTGGGCAACTGCGCCGCGTCGCTGGTGCAGGGAGTCGAGTACTACAAGGACGCCGACCCGGCGTCCAAGGTCCCCGGCCTGATGCACGTGCAGTTCGGTGACTACCACGTGCGCGACGTCGAGTTCGTCGCGGCGTTCGACGTCGACGCCAAGAAGGTCGGTCTGGACCTGGCGGACGCCATCGGCGCCTCCGAGAACAACACCATCAAGATCTGCGACGTGCCCAGCACCGGTGTCACGGTCCAGCGCGGCCACACCCTCGACGGCCTCGGCAAGTACTACCGCGAGACCATCGAGGAGTCCGCCGAGGAGCCGGTCGACGTCGTCCAGGTCCTGAAGGACAAGCAGGTCGACGTCCTGGTCTGCTACCTGCCCGTGGGTTCCGAGGATGCGGCGAAGTTCTACGCCCAGTGCGCCATCGACGCCAAGGTCGCCTTCGTCAACGCCCTCCCGGTCTTCATCGCCGGCACCAAGGAGTGGGCGGACAAGTTCACCGAGGCGGGCGTCCCGATCGTCGGTGACGACATCAAGTCCCAGGTCGGCGCCACCATCACGCACCGCGTCATGGCGAAGCTGTTCGAGGACCGGGGTGTCATCCTCGACCGCACGATGCAGCTGAACGTCGGCGGCAACATGGACTTCAAGAACATGCTCGAGCGCGAGCGCCTGGAGTCCAAGAAGATCTCCAAGACGCAGGCCGTCACCTCCCAGATCCCCGACCGGGACCTCGGCGAGAAGAACGTCCACATCGGCCCGTCCGACTACGTGGCCTGGCTGGACGACCGCAAGTGGGCCTACGTCCGCCTGGAGGGCCGCGCCTTCGGTGACGTTCCGCTGAACCTGGAGTACAAGCTCGAGGTCTGGGACTCCCCGAACTCCGCCGGTGTCATCATCGACGCCCTGCGCGCCGCGAAGATCGCCAAGGACCGCGGCATCGGTGGCCCGATCCTGTCGGCATCCTCGTACTTCATGAAGTCCCCGCCGGTCCAGTACTTCGACGACGAGGCCCGCGAGAACGTCGAGAAGTTCATCCGCGGCGAGGTCGAGCGCTGAGGCGCTGAGAACCGCTCGCACGAAACGCTCCTGCCAGGGCTGTGAAGGTCCCCGGGTCCGCCGACCCGGGGACCTTCCGCATATGTGAGGCTGTCGGCCATGCCCGTCGTCCGTGACCTGCGTCTGCTGTGGAGCCTGCTGCACTTCCGGCGCCTGCTGTGCGTGCGCCTCCTCTCCCAGGGCGCCGACGGGGTCTACCAGGTCGCGCTGGCCGCGTACGTCGTCTTCTCCCCGGAGAAACAGACCTCGGCCGCCGCCATCGCCTCCGCCATGGCCGTCCTGCTGCTCCCCTACTCCCTGGTCGGCCCCTTCGCCGGTGTCCTGCTGGACCGCTGGCGGCGCCGGCAGGTCTTCGTGTACGGCAATCTGCTGCGGGCCCTGCTGGCGGCAATCACCGCCGTGCTGATCACCGGCCACGCACCCGACTGGCTGTTCTACGCCTCCGCACTGTGCGTCACGGCCGTCAACCGCTTCGTGCTCGCCGGGCTCTCCGCCGCCCTGCCCCGGGTCGTCGACGCCGAGCGCCTGGTGATCGCCAACTCGCTCTCCCCGACGGCCGGCACCCTCGCCGCGACCGCGGGAGGGGCCCTGGCCTTGGGCGTACGGGTGGTGGCGTCCGGTTCCGACGCCGCGGTGGTGCTGTGCGGTGCCCTGCTGTACCTGGGCGCCGGCCTAGCGTCCCTGCGCCTGGCCCCCGGCCTCCTCGGCCCCGACCGCCGCCCGGCCCGTCCCCGTCTCGGGGCGGCGCTGGCCGAGACGGCACGGGACCTGACGGCGGCCATCCGACACCTGGCCGCACCCCGGCGGCGGGAGGCGGCCTGGGCCCTGGCCGCCATGACACTGATGCGCTTCTGCTACGGAGCACTCCTCGTCCTGCTGCTCATGCTCTGCCGCTACGCCCTGGCCGACGCGCCCGGGGAGGGGCTGCGGCTGCTGGGGGCGGCGCTGGCGCTGTCCGGCGCCGGGTTCTTCGCGGCGGCCGTGGTGACGCCCTGGGCCGCGGGACGACTCGGCCCCCGCCGCTGGATCGTGGTGTGCTCCGCCGCGGCCATGGTGCTGGAACCCGCACTGGGGCTTCCGTTCGCCACCGTTCCCCTCATGGTCGCCGCCTTCGTCCTGGGTCTGATCACCCAGGGGGCCAAGATCGCCACGGACACGATCGTCCAGGGATGCGTGGAGGACGGCTTCCGGGGCCGGGTCTTCTCCGTGTACGACGTCCTCTTCAACGTCGCGTTCGTCGGTGCGGCGGGGGTGGCGGCCCTCATGCTTCCGCCGGACGGCCGCTCGGCAGCACTGGTGGTGCTCGTCGCCGTCATCTACGGAGCGATCGCCGTGACCCTGTCCCGCATCCGGTACCGATGAGCCGACGGGGCGCGCCAGAAGAGACCGAGGGCCGGTGTTTCACGTGAAACACCGGCCCTCATTGTCATCGCCCCGGTGATGTTTCACGTGAAACGTCACCGGGCCCGGCTCAGCCCTGTGCGGCCCACCACTCCTTGAGCGCGGCCACCGCGGCGTCGTGCTCCATCGGTCCGTTCTCCAGGCGCAGCTCCAGCATGTGCTTGTACGCCTGGCCGACGGCCGGACCCGGGCCGACCCCCAGGATCTCCATGATCTGGTTGCCGTCGAGGTCGGGACGGATCGCGTCCAGCTCCTCCTGCTCCTTCAGCTGGTCGATCCGCTGCTCCAGGCCGTCGTAGGCCCGGGACAGCGCCACCGCCTTCCGCTTGTTGCGCGTGGTGCAGTCGGAACGGGTCAGCTTGTGCAGACGGTCCAGCAGCGGGCCCGCGTCACGGACGTAGCGGCGGACCGCCGAGTCCGTCCACTCCCCGGTGCCGTAGCCGTGGAACCGCAGATGAAGTTCGACCAGCCGCGAGACGTCCTTCACCAGCTCGTTGGAGTACTTCAAGGCCGTCATGCGCTTCTTGGTCATCTTCGCACCGACCACCTCGTGGTGGTGGAAGGAGACCCGGCCGTCCTTCTCGAAGCGGCGCGTGCGCGGCTTGCCGATGTCGTGCAGCAGCGCGGCCAGCCGGAGGGTGAGGTCCGGGCCGTCCTCCTCCAGCGCCATCGCCTGCTCCAGCACGATCAGCGTGTGCTCGTAGACGTCCTTGTGCCGGTGGTGCTCGTCGCTCTCCAGGCGCAGCGCAGGCAGCTCCGGCAGGACGTACTCGGCGATACCGGTGTCGACGAGCAGCGTCAGCCCCTTGCGCGGGTGCGCGGACAGAAGAAGCTTGTTCAGCTCGTCCCGGACCCGCTCCGCCGAGACGATCTCGATCCGTCCGGCCATCTCCGTCATGGCCGTGACGACCTCGGGAGCCACCGTGAAGTCCAGCTGGGCGGCGAACCGAGCGGCCCGCATCATGCGCAGGGGATCGTCCGAGAACGACTCCTCGGGCGTGCCCGGCGTCCTCAGCACCCGCGCGGCGAGGTCCTCCAGACCGCCGTGCGGATCGATGAACGTCTTCTCCGGCAGCGCCACGGCCATCGCGTTGACCGTGAAGTCGCGGCGGACCAGGTCCTCCTCGATGGAGTCGCCGTACGACACCTCCGGCTTGCGCGAGGTGCGGTCGTAGGCCTCCGACCGGTAGGTGGTGATCTCGATCTGGTAGCCGCCCTTGTGCGCGCCGACCGTGCCGAAGGCGATTCCCACCTCCCAGACGGCGTCCGCCCAGGGCCGGACGATCTTCAGTACGTCCTCGGGGCGGGCGTCGGTGGTGAAGTCCAGGTCGTTGCCGAGCCGGCCGAGCAGCGCGTCACGGACGGATCCGCCGACCAGGGCGAGCGAGAACCCGGCTTCCTGGAATCGGCGGGCGAGATCGTCGGCGACGGGGGCCACCCGCAGCAGCTCGGCGACCGCGCGCTGCTGCGCCTGGCTCAGGGCGGAGGGAGTGTCTTCGTTGGGGTTCGGCACAACAGAAGAGGGTACGTGGCCCGCGCCCCGCGGCGGCGTGACCGGCCATGGTCATCGGCCCCCGGGCGACCCGGAGCGCCCCGCCGAGGCATCCGGACAGCTCCCGGCATACCCGTCGCAAGCGCTGTTCTTGCGGCGTACGGCCGCTCTCCCCTCGATACTGGATATAGAGGACGGGTCACGACCCCTGGGCGATCTTGTGAAGGAGACCGCGGCACTTCCCTTCAGCGCGCATCGTTACCATGCGTGGACGCACATTCCGACGACCACTGACGACGAGGGACGGGCGAGCGCGTGGCCGAGGCGGCTGACTTCCAGGGGACCAGTGCCTCACCTGCCCGCCGGTGGCTGCGGCGCGCCGCAGCACTGCTCACCGGGGCGCCCCTGCTGGCCGGGCTGCTCCAGCTGCCCGCCGCCGCGCCCGCCCAGGCCGCCTCCTCCGGCACGGTGTCCGTCTCCCTGGACTCGCTCAGCCCCAGCGCCCCCACGGACGGCGACACGCTGACCGTGTCCGGCACGGTGACCAACAACGGCAGGCAGGCCGTCACCGACGCCCACGTGGGCCTCCAGGTGGGCCCCCGGCTGTCCACCCGCTCCGACATCGACTCCGTCGCCCGCCACTCCGACGATCCGCAGCGCGGCACCGGATCCGAGGTCGGCGACAAGTACGAGGAGAAGTTCGACAAGCTGGCCCCGGGCGTCGCCGAGCACTTCAGCATCTCCGTCCCCGTCGACAAGCTCGGCCTCGACGACGACGGGGTCTACGCATTCGGGGTCGCCCTCTCCGGCGAGACCTCCGCCCGGCCCTGGCCCCAGGTGCTCGGCATCCGGCGGACCTTCCTGCCGTGGCAGCCGTCGGACGCCGACACCAAGACCAGGACAACGTTCCTGTGGCCGCTGATCTCCACGGTCCACATGACGGCCAAGACCGGCGCGGGCGACCTCCAGACGCCGGAATTCCTCGACGACGACCTGGCCAGGGACCTGGCACCCGGCGGCCGGCTGGCCCAGATGGTGGACCTGGGCAAGGATCTCGACGTCACCTGGGTGATCGACCCGGACCTGCTGGCCTCGGCCGACGCGATGGCCGTGGGCAATTACCGGCTCCAGGGCGCCGACGGCACCAGCACGCCCGGCCCGCGCGAGCACCAGGCGGTCGCCAAGCAGTGGCTGGCCGCCCTCCAGAAGGCGGTGGCCGGCAAGGAGGTCGTCGCGCTGCCCTTCGCCGACCCCGACCTGGCCTCGCTCGCCCACAACGGCACCAGCGTCACCGGCTCGCTCAGCCATCTCAAGGACGCCACCGACGTCGCCGCCACCACCGTCAAGACCGTGCTGCACGTCACACCGAGCACCGACTTCGCCTGGCCGGTCGAGGGCGCGGTGGACCGCTCGATCATGAAGGTCGCGACCTCCGCCGGAGCCGATCGGGTGATCGCCCGCAGCGACAGCCTCCAGGAGACCGGCGGGCTGCCGTACACGCCGTCCGCCGCCCGCCCGGTCGGCTCGGGCACCACGGCCGTGGTCGCCGACACCCGGCTGTCCACGGCGTTCGAGGACGATCTCACGAAGGCCGGCTCGGCCACCCTGGCCGTGCAGCGGTTCCTGGCCCACAGCCTGGAGCTGAACACGCAGACCGACGAGCAGCGCAGCATCCTCGTCGCCCCGCAGCGCATGCCCACGGCGAGCCAGGCCCAGGCGATGGCGGCAGCGGTGAAGGCGCTCCAGGGCGGCACCTGGTCCCAGCCCCAGGACCTCACCGCGACCTCCAAGGACAAGCCCGACCCGGGCGCCACCACGCGCATCCCGCCGGCGTCCGCCTACCCCTCGTCGCTGCGCCGCCAGGAACTGCCGCGCACGGCCTTCGAGCAGATCGCCCGCACCCAGGGCAAGCTGGACAACTTCCGCGTGGTCCTCAGCGACCAGTCCCGCGTCGTCACCCCGTTCGGACGGGCCATAAACCGGGACATGTCCACGTCCTGGCGCAGTCACCGGAGCGCGGCGGGAAGCTACCGCGACGGCGTGAAGACATGGCTCGACGACCTGGCCGACGAGGTCAAGCTGATCGACAAGTCCGAGACCAAGCTCTCGGGCCGCAGCGCCACCATCCCGGTGACCGTCCAGAACAACCTGGTCCAGCCCGTCGGCCACCTGGTGCTGCGCCTGGAGTCGACCATGCCGACCCGTCTGAAAATCGGCGGCAAGGCCTATGACGAACAGCCCGTGGAGATCTCCGGCGGGCACAGCCAGTCGGTGAAGTTCACCACCTCGGCCAACGCCAACGGCCGGGTCACGGTCATCGCCCAGCTGTACACCGAGGACGGCGAGGCCTACGGCGCCCCCGTCACCTTCGACGTGAAGGTCACCGAGGTCACGCCCACCGTGATGCTGGTCATCGGCGGCGGCGTCCTGCTCCTCGTCCTCGCCGGTTTCCGGATGTACACCCAGCGCAAGCGCGCCGCCGCCCGGCAGCCCGATGACGACGGCCCCGGCGCGGCGCCGCAGGACCCCGAGGAGCCCGGGAACCCCGGGGCACCCGGAGGCCGTCTCCCCGAAGAGTCCGACCCCTCCGGGGCAGACGGCCCGGAGCAGCCGAGTGACCCTGCGCCGGACACCGCACCGGAAAGCACCGACCCGTCCGGGAC
Source organism: Streptomyces sp. NPDC104831 (assembly GCF_055583025.1). NCBI lineage: Bacteria > Bacillati > Actinomycetota > Actinomycetes > Kitasatosporales > Streptomycetaceae > Streptomyces > Streptomyces sp. NPDC104831. The sequence goes on along the minus strand of NZ_JBVJOT010000005.1, from coordinate 74,157 downwards.
GGGTGAGAGAGTGGACCGTTGAGCGATGTCGTGGCCGGTGGGCCCGGGACGATGAGGTGGGGTAAGCATGAACGCGCCGTACGACGGTGACCGCGGCCAGGGCGCGGCCGGCTCGGGCTACCCCGATCCGCCGCCCGAGCCCGGCCAGGTGCTGCCGCAGCACGCGGCGGACATGTATCTCCAGGACGCCTACGAACAGGACCCCTACCGGGCGCACGACCTGGCCGCCCAGGACCCGGTCGCCGAGGCGCTCTACGACCGCGCCGCGCACCCGCCGCCGCCCCCGGGCTCGTACGATGCGCAGCAGCAGCCGTACGCACCGCCCGAGCAGTCGCCCTACGCCCCCGACCCGCGCGTGTGGGCGCAGCCGCCCGCGCCGGAGCCGGGAGCCGCCACCCAGTACCTGCCGTACGGCGAGGACCCGCGCACGACGCAGTTCGTGGGCGTCGACGACCTGGTCACGCACTCCGGCGAGGAGTACCACGAGCCGGACGCCTTCGCGCACCTCTTCAAGGACCAGCAGCACAGCGGCGGACACGCGCCGATGGACCCGGCCGCCCCCGGCGACCCGTACCCCCAGCAGTACGGGCAGAGCGCGCAGCAGGGCCACGCGTACTCCGGCGGCTACCCGGCCGGGCCTTCCGCGCCCGGATACCCGGCGGCCCCGGGGTCCGCGCCGGCCGCCACCGCGGACCCCGGCTCCCTCCAGGCCGAGGTCCCCGCGACCGTCGACGCCCCCGCCGTGGTGGCTCCCGCGGCTCCCCCGAAGAAGGGCGGGAAGGCCGCCGGGCTGCTGAAGTCCAGCGCCGTCATGGCGGCGGGCACGATGGTCTCCCGCCTGACCGGTTTCATCCGTTCCGCGCTGATCGCCGCCGCGCTCGGCCTCGGCTTCCTCGCGGACTCCTTCCAGGTGGCCTACCAGCTGCCGACGATGATCTACATCCTCACCGTCGGCGGCGGGCTGAACTCCGTCTTCGTGCCGCAGCTCGTGCGCTCCATGAAGGAGGACGAGGACGGCGGCGAGGCATTCGCCAACCGGCTGCTGACCCTGGTGATGGTCGCGCTGGCCGCGCTGACCGGCCTCGCGATGTTCGCCGCGCCGCTGCTGGTGCGGCTGCTGGCCAACCCCGTGGCCAGCGACCCGGCGGCCAACGAGGTCGCGGTCACCTTCACCCGTTACTTCCTGCCCTCGATCTTCTTCATGGGCATCCACGTGGTGATGGGTCAGATCCTGAACGCGCGCGGTAAGTTCGGCGCGATGATGTGGACCCCGGTCCTGAACAACATCGTCATCATCGTGACGCTCGGCATGTTCATCTGGGTCTACGGCACCGCCGCCAACTCCCACATGGACGTCACCAGCATCCCGCCGGAGGGCCAGCGGCTGCTCGGCGTCGGTGTGCTGCTGGGCCTGGTCGTCCAGGCCCTGGCGATGATCCCCTACCTGCGGGAGACCGGCTTCCGGATCCGGCTGCGCTTCGACTGGCGCGGCCACGGCCTGGGCAAGGCCGCGATGCTCGCCAAGTGGACGGTCCTGTTCGTCCTCGCCAACCAGGCGGGCGCCATGGTGGTGACCCAGCTGTCGACCGCCGCCGGTTCGGACTCCGACGTCAAGGGCACCGGCTTCGCCGCCTACGCCAACGCCCAGCTGATCTGGGGCCTGCCGCAGGCGATCATCACCGTGTCCCTGATGGCCGCGCTGCTGCCGCGTCTCGCGCGCTCGGCGTCCGAGGGCGACGCGGGCGCCGTCCGCGACGACATCTCCCAGGGCCTGCGCACCACGGCGGTGGCCATCGTGCCGATCGCGTTCGGGTTCCTCTCGCTCGGCGTCCCGATGTGCACGCTGATCTTCGGCTCCGCCGGCACCGGCGCGGCCACCAACATGGGCTACATGCTGATGGCCTTCGGCCTCGGCCTGATCCCGTACTCCGTGCAGTACGTCGTCCTGCGCGCCTTCTACGCGTACGAGGACACCCGCACCCCCTTCTACAACACGGTCATCGTGGCCGCGGTCAACGCCGGCGCCTCGGCGCTCTGCTACTTCCTGCTGCCGGCGCGCTGGGCGGTCGCGGGCATGGCCGCCGCCTACGGCCTCGCCTATGCCATCGGGGTGGGCATCGCCTGGCGCCGGCTGCGCAAGCGGCTGGGCGGTGACCTGGACGGGGCCCGGGTACTGCGCACGTACGCGCGCCTGGGTATCGCCTCGGTGCCGGCCGCCCTGCTCAGCGGCGCTGCCTGCTACGGCGTCGGTCACACCCTGGGCCTGGGCGTCGTCGGCTCCTTCGCCGCGCTGATCGCCGGCGGTGCCGTACTGTTCGGCGTCTTCTTCGTCGCCGCCCGCCGGATGCGCATCGAGGAACTCAACTCGCTCGTCGGAATGGTGCGGGGACGTCTGGGGCGCTGAGGCAGGGGTAGGCGCACAACCATCGTCCGTCGCCGTGTGTCGTGCATAGCGGCCGACTGTGGGCACAATTGGTTTCGGCGTCGGACAGCGTGCAACGGATGGGGAGGCAGGGACGACGGTGGCGGAACGGAGCACAGCTGCCGTCGACGTGGCAGACAACAGCGGTGAGCAACCGCTGACCGCCAAGGCGGACCAGTCCACGGCCGACGGGGTGGACACGAACCCGGAGCGGGACACGGACAGCGACGAGGCACAGGGAAGCGGCGGTACCGAGGGCCCCGGGCGGAAGGCCTCCCCTCTGGAGTTGCACAGCGGTCACAAGCTCGCCAGGCGCTACCGGCTGGAGGAGTGCGTCACCCGTCTGGACGGATTCAGCAGTTGGCGTGCGGTCGACGAGAAACTCCGCCGCGCCGTCGGTGTCCACGTCCTGCCCGCCGACCACGCCCGGGCCCGCTCCGTCCTCGCCGCCGCCCGTTCCTCCGCGCTCCTCGGTGACCCGCGTTTCGTCCAGGTGCTCGACGCCGTCGAGGAGAACGACCTCGTCTACGTCGTCCACGAGTGGCTGCCCGACGCCATCGAGCTGTCCACCCTCCTCGCCGGCGGCCCGCTGGAGCCGCACGACGCCTACCAGATGGTCAGTCAGGTCGCCGCGGCCATGGCCGCCGCGCACCGGGAGGGTCTCGCCCATCTGCGCCTGAACCCGAACGCCGTCCTGCGCACCTCCACCGGGCAGTGGCGCATCCGCGGCCTCGCCGTGAACGCGGCGCTGCGCGGCGTCGGCTCCGACACCCCGCAGCGCACCGACACCGAGGCCATCGGCGCCCTGCTGTACGCGGCGCTGACCCAGCGCTGGCCGTACGAGAGCGACGCCTACGGCCTGGCCGGCCTCCCCAAGGACATCGGTCTCATCCCTCCGGACCAGGTACGGGCCGGTGTGCACCGCGGCCTGTCCGAGCTGACCATGCGCGCCCTCGTCAACGACGGGGCCACGGCGTCCCGGCACGAGGCGCCGTGCACCACGCCGGAGGAGCTGGTGAAGGCGATCGGCGAGATGCCGCGCATCCGCCCGCCCGAGCCGGCGTTCGCCGCGCCGCCGGAGTACCAGCACACGACCTACCAGCAGGGCAGCTACGGCCGCACGGCCCCGCACGCCGCCGCCCAGCCCATCGCGCCCCCGCCGCCCCCGCTGCAGAGCCGCACCGGCAAGGCCCTGAAATGGGCGGTGTCGGCCCTGCTGATCGCCGCCCTGGGCCTGGGCAGCTGGCAGCTGGCGGACGCCCTGATGGACCAGGGTGACAAGTCGAACGACACCAACAAGAGCCAGACGACGGACAGCGGCGACAAGAACGTCGTGAAGCCGAAGCCTGTTCCGATAAAGATCCAGAACGGACAGGAGTTCGTCGCCGAGGGCGGTGCCCAGAGCCCCGGCAACGTCCCCAACACCTACGACGGCAACGCGTCGACGTACTGGAAGACCAAGAGCTTCAACGAGGGCCCGCCGATCGCCCCGTACAAGCCGGGCGTCGGCATCGTGTACGACCTCGGCTCCGCCAAGAAGCTCAGCACGGCCACCGTCGACCTCCGCTACGGCGGTGACCACACGACGGTCGAGCTGTACGCCGCGGACTCGCTGTCGCCGGCCTCACTGGACTCCATGACGAGGATCGGCGACACCACGACCACGGGCACCACCGCCACGGTGAAGGTCACCAAGCAGGTCAAGACGCAGTACGTCCTCGTCTGGCTGACGGCCGTACCGAATTCGGGCTACGACTCCGCCCTGTACGCCAGCCCCGGATACAAGCAGGCCATCGGCGAAGTGAAGTTCACGGGCTGACGTCTCACCCGGACCGGAGGGGACAGATGGCGGAGGGCGCCGGATACGACGCGGTGGACGACCGGGACCTGCTCGCCCGCCACGTGGAAGGCGACCCCGAAGCCTTCGGCGAGATCGTGCGGCGGCACCGGGACCGGCTCTGGGCGGTGGCCCTGCGGACCCTGGGGGACCGGGAAGAGGCGGCGGACGCGGTCCAGGACGCCCTGGTCTCCGCCTACCGGGCCGCCCACACCTTCCGGGGCCAGTCGGCCGTCACCACCTGGCTGCACCGGATCACGGTGAACGCCTGCCTGGACCGGGTCCGGAAGGCCGCCTCCCGGAAGACGGCTCCGGTCGACGACACCGAGCGGCTGGAGCAGCTGCTGGAGCCGCACGAGTCGGCCTCGGCGCCGGCCGAGCGGAACGACGTGCACCGCCAGCTCCTCGAAGCGCTCGACACCCTTCCCCCGGAGCAACGCGCCGCCCTGGTCCTGGTGGACATGCAGGGCTACCCCGTGGCGGAGGCCGCGCGGATCCTGGACGTGCCGGCGGGAACGGTGAAGAGCCGGTGCGCCCGTGGCCGGGCCAAGCTGCTGCCCCTGCTCACGCATCTGCGGCCCGAGAGCGCCGGAGGTCCGCCCGGGGGCGATACCGGGAGCGGAAAGCAAAACGACCAGGGGCGGAACCGGGGACAGGGCCCATCCGTCCCACCGGCAGCGGAGTCACCGAGCGAACGCCCCCGAGGCGCGGGACCGAGCGATTCAGCCGTGGTGAAGGGCGGAGGTGGGCGAGCGTGACGTCGACGACGGAGACGGCCGGGCACCCGGACGTCGCGGAGCTCTCCGACCTCACCGAGGGCCTGCTCACGCCGGACCGGGGCAGGGACGTACGGCGCCATCTGGACGGCTGCGCCTCCTGCGCGGACGTGTACGCCTCGCTGGAGGAGGTCCGGGGCCTGCTCGGTTCCCTGCCGCTGCCGGAGCGCATGCCGGACGAGGTCGCCGCGCGTCTCGACGCCGCCCTCGCCGCAGAGGCCGCCTTCGCCACCGAGGCGGCACCGATCGCCGGCACCGAGGGCACCGCGGATCATGTTTCACGTGAAACGTCGCTCGCCGGGGACCGCCTTGCCGAACGTCCCGTCGATTCCCCCGCCGACCGCCCGGCGGGCCGTCCCCGGGCGGCGACCGGGCCGGGGCGCAAGGGGACCGGGCGCGGACGGCGACGCGGCCGGTTCGCCCTGGGCGCCGTTCTCACGGCCGCGGTCCTGGGCGCCGGAAGCTGGATCGTGACGTCCCTTCCCGACAGCGCCGATCACCCGTCGGCCCACGGGACGCCGACCGCCTCGGCCGGCACCTTCTCCGGGGACACCGTGGAGCACCAGGTCCGCTCCCTCCTCACCGCCGACGGACACCGGCAACGCCCCGGCGACGGGTCGCGCTCGTCCGGCACCGCCGAAGGCCCCCACACCTTGCTCCGAACGGCCGTCCCGGTCCCCGGCTGTGTCCGGCAGGCGCTGCGACAGGGCGCCGACGTCCTCGGCGCCAAAACGGGAACGTACGCGGGCAGGTCCGCCTATCTCGTGGTCGTGGCCGACGCCCACGACAGCGAACGGGTCACGGCCTACGTGGTCGACGCGAGCTGCGTCCGGCAGCAGACCGCGTCGGCCGGCACGGTCCTGTTGCGGCAGTCCCTCGCCCGGCGTTGAGACCGCCGGACCACCCCTTCGGCCGTCCTGGGGCAGGCGTGTGCCCGGACACACCGGGAATGCACGCCCCGTAGGATCCGTTGGGTGGGGTGTGAGTCCCGAAAGGGACTCGCCCCGGTCGACTGACGCAGACCAGAGACGAGGAATCAAGCCGTGAGCGATGTCCGTAACGTGATCATCATCGGCTCCGGGCCCGCAGGCTACACGGCGGCGCTGTACACCGCCCGTGCGTCGCTGAAGCCCCTGGTGTTCGAAGGCGCCGTCACCGCGGGCGGTGCGCTGATGAACACCACCGAGGTGGAGAACTTCCCGGGCTTCCGCGACGGCATCATGGGGCCGGACCTCATGGACAACATGCGTGCCCAGGCCGAGCGCTTCGGCGCCGAACTCGTTCCGGACGACATCGTCTCCGTCGATCTGACCGGTGAGATCAAGACCGTCACCGACACCGCGGGCACCGTCCACCGGGCGAAGGCCGTCATCGTCACCACCGGCTCCCAGCACCGCAAGCTGGGTCTGCCGAACGAGGACGCGCTCTCGGGCCGCGGTGTCTCCTGGTGCGCCACCTGTGACGGGTTCTTCTTCAAGGACCACGACATCGCCGTGATCGGCGGCGGCGACACCGCGATGGAGGAAGCCACGTTCCTCTCGCGGTTCGCCAAGTCCGTGACGATCGTCCACCGCCGGGACACCCTGCGCGCTTCCAAGGCGATGCAGGAGCGGGCCTTCGCCGACCCGAAGATCAAGTTCGTCTGGGACAGCGAGGTCGCCGAGATCCAGGGCGAGCAGAAGCTCTCCGGGCTGAAGCTGCGGAACCTCAAGACCGGCGAGCTGTCCGAGCTGCCCGTGACGGGCCTGTTCATCGCGATCGGTCACGACCCGCGCACCGAGCTGTTCAAGGGCCAGCTGGACCTGGACGAGGAGGGCTACCTGAAGGTGGCCGCGCCGTCCACCCGTACCAACGTGACCGGTGTCTTCGCCGCCGGTGACGTGGTCGACCACACCTACCGCCAGGCGATCACCGCGGCCGGCACCGGCTGCTCCGCCGCTCTGGACGCCGAGCGGTTCCTCGCCGCCCTCGCGGACGAGGACCAGGCGGAGCCCGAGAAGACGGCTGTCTGACCTTCCCCCCTTCCCCGCCCCACCGCGTAACCGAGGTAAGGAGCCCACTGTGGCCGGCAACGTGAAGACCGTGACCGACGACACCTTCGAGGAGGAGGTCCTCAAGAGCGACAAGCCCGTTCTGGTGGACTTCTGGGCGGAATGGTGCGGCCCGTGCCGCATGATCGCCCCGTCCCTGGAGGCGATCGCCGCGGAGCACGGTGACAAGATCCAGATCGTCAAGCTCAACATCGACGAGAACCCGGACACGGCCGCCAAGTACGGCGTCATGTCCATCCCCACCCTGAACGTCTACCAGGGCGGCGACGTGGCCAAGACCATCGTGGGCGCGAAGCCCAAGGCGGCGCTCCTTCGCGACCTCGATGAGTTCATCACGAAGTGACGTTTCACGTGAAACATGAAGGGGCCGACCCGAACGGGTCGGCCCCTTCGCTATAGCGGCCTCAGCGCGGGTTCCTTCTGGACCGCGCCCAGAAGCCGGTCGAGCGCCATCTCCACGTCTTCCTTCCAGGAGAGCGTGGACCGCAGTTCCAGCCGCAGCCGGGGATGCGCGGGATGCTGCCGGACGGTCTTGAAGCCCACGGCCAGCAGGTGATCGGCGGGCAGCAGACAGGCGGGCTGCTGCCAGCGGGCGTCTCCGAACGCCTCGATCGCCTTGAAGCCCCGTCGCAGCAGATCCTTGGCGACCGTCTGCACCAGTACCCGGCCGAGGCCCTGCCCTTGGTAGCCGGGCAGGACGGACCCGGTGATCAGCTGGACGGCGTCCGGCGAGAGCGGGCTCGTCGGGAAGGCCGTCGAGCGCGGGACATAGGCAGGCGGGGCGTAGAGCACGAAACCCGCCGGGACGTCGTCGACGTACACCACCCGCCCGCACGACCCCCAGTCCAGCAGGACGGCGGAGATCCAGGCTTCCTTCTCCAGCGCGGTGGTGCCCGCCGTCACCGCCGCCTCGCCGCTGACCGGGTCCAGCTCCCAGAAGACACAGGAGCGGCAGCGTGGGGGAAGATCCTGAAGGTTGTCCAGCGTGAGCGGCACGAGCCGACGCCCCATGGAGGCTGATCCTCGCTTCCTTCACCCGCCGCATCGCGAGCGGCTGTCAGCTGCTGACCGGTGGATATGCCCTAGCTGATCGCATCGTATCCACGATCCGATTCACTCGATACCGTGTCAAAGCAAAGAGCGGGCCGTGATCCGGTACACACCGGACACGGCCCGCTCCGTCGACCCGGCGGGCGCTACCGCCGGGGAATCAGTCCTGCGTCTCGCCGTCGCCGTCGTCCTGAAGGCTCTTCTGGAGAGCCAGCTTCTCGCCCGGGGCGAAGGTGCCGAGGATCCTCTCGAGATCCTCCGCCGAGGCGAACTCGACGGTGATCTTGCCCTTCTTCTGGCCCAGCTCGACCTTCACCCGCGTCTCGAAGCGGTCCGAGAGCCGGGTGGCCAGCTCGCTCAGCGCCGGAGAGGGAACGGAGCCCGCCCGGGGCCCCCGGGACCGTGAGGCCTTCTGGGGCCGTGAACCCATCAGCGTCACGATCTCTTCGACGGACCGCACCGACAGGCCCTCGGCCACGATCCGGTGCGCCAGCCGGTCCTGCTCCTCGGAGTCCTCCACCGCCAGCAGTGCCCGGGCGTGACCGGCCGAGAGCACCCCGGCGGCCACCCGCTTCTGCACGGTCGGCGACAGCTTCAACAGACGCAGCGTATTGGAGACCTGCGGGCGGGAGCGCCCGATCCGGTCGGCCAGCTGGTCGTGCGTGCAGTTGAAGTCCTTCAGCAGCTGGTCGTAGGCAGCGGCCTCCTCGATCGGGTTCAGCTGCGCCCGGTGCAGGTTCTCCAGCAGCGCGTCCAGGAGAAGCTTCTCGTCCTCCGTGGCCCGCACGATCGCCGGGATGGCCTCCAGACCGGCCTCACGACAGGCGCGCCAGCGGCGCTCACCCATGATCAGCTCATAGCGGCCGGGCCTCAGCTGCCGCACCACGACGGGCTGCAGCAGGCCGACCTCCTTGATGGAGGTGACCAGCTCCTGCAGCGCGTCCTCGTCGAAGACCTCGCGCGGCTGACGCGGGTTCGGCGTGATGGCGTCCAGGGGGATCTCGGCGAAGTGGGCCCCCACCGGCGGCGCGGGCACCTCGGTGGCGGGGCTCGCCGGGACCGTCTGGATGTCCTGGGCGGCGGGAGGCAGCGTGGCCACCTTCGCCGCGGCCACCCCCCGGTCGCTCGTCAGCACCGGGACGGCCGCGGGGGAGGTGGATCCTCCGCCCAGCGCCGCCGGGGCCGGCGTCCTCTCGGTCGGGGCAGCGGGGATCAGTGCGCCAAGACCACGGCCCAGCCCCCTCCGTCGTTCACTCACTGAATCCCCTCCACCATGCTCTGATCTTTCTGGGCGCCGATGTGGGCCTGGCTCGCGTCGTAGCTGATGCCGACGCCCCTCAGCGCGATTTCCCGGGCCGCCTCGAGGTACGAGAGCGCGCCGCTCGATCCTGGATCGTAAGTCAGCACCGTCTGCCCGTAGCTCGGCGCCTCGGAGATGCGGACCGAGCGGGGAATGCTCGTCCGCAGCACCTCGTCGCCGAAGTGGCTGCGCACCTCTTCCGCGACCTGGGAGGCGAGACGCGTCCGGCCGTCGTACATGGTGAGCAGGATGGTCGACACATGCAGCGTGGGGTTGAGGTGCCCCCGCACCAGGTCGACGTTGCGCAGGAGCTGACCGAGGCCCTCCAGCGCGTAGTACTCGCACTGGATCGGGATCAGCACCTCGGCGCCCGCGACCATCGCGTTGACGGTCAGCAGGCCCAGCGAGGGCGGGCAGTCGATGAGGATGTAGTCCAACGGCTGCTCGTACGCCTGGATGGCCCGCTGCAGCCGGCTCTCCCGCGCCACCAGGGACACCAGCTCGATCTCCGCACCGGCGAGATCGATGGTGGCCGGGGCGCAGAACAGCCCCTCGACGTCGGGGACGGGCTGGACGACCTCGGCGAGCGGCTTGCTCTCCACCAACACGTCGTAGATCGAGGGAACTTCGGCGTGGTGGTCGATCCCGAGGGCGGTGGACGCGTTGCCCTGCGGGTCGAGGTCGATCACCAGGACCCGGCCACCGTGCAGAGCCAGCGAGGCGGCAAGATTGACGGTCGTCGTCGTCTTGCCCACGCCGCCCTTCTGGTTGGCGACCACGATGATGCGGGTCTGCTCCGGTCGGGGCAGGCCTGCGCCGGCGCGGCCGAGAGCCTCCACCGCCAGTTGGGCCGCACGGCCGATGGGAGTGTCGTCCATCGGAGGCGGTGTTTCACGTGAAACATCCGCCCCCATCGACTCGGTACGGGGACCGGGGACCGGATCGGTCATCGGTCCCGCGATGTTGGCGTCGGACCGCAAGGATTCACTCTCCTCGACTTCAGGCTCGCGATGAACAGAGCCTCCCATGTCTTCGGGGTCGTGAACCAGTGAGGCCTGGCGATCTGTGGAGAAATACACCTCTGTGGACAACTCCGTGCCCCCGGAGAGGGACGGAGTCTCCGGGGAGACGGGCTCCTCTCCGAGCGCCCCGAGAGGCTTTCGGTCGCGGGGTTCGGCCGCAGCGCGGCCACGACTGATGATGCCGTGCAGCAGTGAGCGACGTTTCACGTGAAACACGATGCACAGCGGCTGCGACCGGGCCCCGGCGACACTCCGACTTGTCCCGGTTCGGCAGCTTGTGTGGAGTACGTCTCGTCGTCAGGACGGGTCAGCGCCGGCCGGCCTTCGATCCGCCGACGCACCCCCGCCCGCCCTCCGGTTCACCGCCGACGGCGGACCCGGCCCGTACGGGCCGCCTTGGCGCGCTTCGCGGCGAAGCGCACACCCCCCGGGCTCTCCCCGACCTCGACGCGGACCACGGTGGACAGCGGATCCACCACGCCCTCTCCCACATGCAGGATCGATGTCTCCACCGCTCCCAGCTTGCTCAGCGCGGTGGCCGCCGCCTTCAGTTCCTCCTCGGCGGTGTCGCCCTTGAGCGCGAGCATCTCGCCGTACGGACGCAGCAGCGGGATGCCCCAGGTGGCCAGGCGGTCCAGCGGGGCCACGGCGCGCGCCGTCACCACATGGACCGGCGGCAGCTTGCCCATGACCTCCTCGGCCCGGCCGCGCACCACGGTGACATGGTCCAGGCCGAGCAGCTCGACGACCTCGGTGAGGAAGTTGGTGCGCCGCAGCAGAGGCTCCAGCAGGGTGATGTTCAGGTCGTCGCGGACCAGCGCCAGCGGAATGCCGGGCAGCCCGGCACCGGAGCCGACGTCGCAGACCGTCACCCCCTCGGGAACGGCCTCGGAGAGCACCGCGCAGTTCAGCAGGTGCCGCTCCCACAGGCGGGGCACTTCCCGCGGGCCGATCAGGCCACGCTGTACGCCTGCCTCGGCGAGCAGCTCCGCATAGCGGACCGCATCGGCGAAGCGATCACCAAACACTTCCCGCGCCTGCTCGGGCGCGGGGGGAAGCTCCGCTGCCTCCGTCACGGGGACCGTCCTTCCGTACAGCGCCGGTGCGTCGCGCACCGGCCACCAGAACTACCAGGCTGACAAGGTTCGGCCCCGCCTGCTCAACAGACGGGGCCGGTGGAACGGGGGCCGATCAGGCGGGCAGCACGACGACGAACCGCTGCGGCTCCTCGCCCTCGGACTCGCTGCGCAGCCCCGCGGCCTTGACCGCGTCGTGCACGACCTTGCGCTCGAACGGGGACATCGGCTTGAGCTTCACGGGCTCGCCGGTTCCCTTCACCTCGGCCGCGGCCTTGGCACCCAGCTCGGACAGCTCGGCGCGCTTCTTGGCGCGGTAGCCCGCGATGTCCAGCATGAGCCGGCTGCGGTCACCGGTCTCCCGGTGAACGGCGAGCCGCGTCAGTTCCTGCAGCGCCTCCAGCACCTCGCCGTCCCGGCCGACCAGCTTCTGCAGGTCACGGCTGCCGGTGTCACTGATGATCGACACGGAGGCGCGGTCCGCCTCGACGTCCATGTCGATGTCGCCGTCGAGGTCGGCGATGTCCAGCAGACCCTCCAGGTAGTCCGCCGCGATCTCGCCCTCCTGCTCCAGGCGGGTGAGGGTGTCTGCACCCTCGGCAGCGGCGGAGGTGGTGCCTTCCGTCACGGGATGGACTCCTTCTTACTTCTTGGACGGGGACTTGGGCCGCTGCGGGCCACCCTTGCGCTGGCCGGACTGGGCCTTGCTGCGGGTGCCGGAGCCGGGCTTCTGGGGCTGCTTGGCGGCCGCGGGCTTGGGCTCCTGCGGCTCGTCGGACTTCTCCAGCGACGGGGAGTCGCCCGTCCTGGTCCCGGACTGACGCTGGGACTTGCTCTGGCGCTTGGGCTGCTGACGCCGGGCGGCGGCCGCGGCCGTGCCGGTGGCCGCGCCTTCCTCGGTCTCGGCCTGCGCCGCGGCCTGGGCCGCGCTCTTCGTCACGGTGCCGTCGGCCTGGGCGGCGAGACCGGCCTTGGTGAGCGCGTTGACGAACTTGCGCTCGAACTCGTTGCGGTCGCGGCCCTTGGCCACGATCGCCTTCACGATGGCCTTCTCGCTGCGCCGGCGGATCTTGCCGTGCTGCGTGACGTGCTTGGTCAGGCGCTCCAGGTAGGCGGCCTGCGCCTTGGAACCCGGGGTCGGGTTGTTGTGGATGACGTACATCTGCTGGCCCATGGTCCACACGTTGGTGGTCAGCCAGTAGATGAGGACACCGACCGGGAAGTTCACACCGAGGACGGCGAACATGATCGGGAAGACGTACATCAGCATCTTCTGCTGCTGCATGAACGGCGTCTTCACCGTCGTGTCGACGTTCTTCGTCATCAGCTGGCGCTGCGTGTAGAACTGCGACGCCGACATCAGCACGATCATGATCGCGGTCACGATGCGGACATCGGTCAGCGAGGCGTGCAGGGCGCTGACCTGGCTGTCGCTGCTGAAGAACTTGGCGGCCAGCGGGGCGCCGAAGATGTGGGCGTTCCGGGCGCTTTCGAGCAGGTCGGCGTCGATGACGCCGATCTTCTTGCCCGACGCGATGCCGGCGAGCACGTGGTACAGGGCGAAGAAGAACGGGGACTGCGCCAGGATGGGAAGGCACGAGGAGAGCGGGTTGGTACCCGACTCCTTGTACAGCTTCATCATCTCTTCGGACTGGCGCTGCCGGTCGTTCTTGTAGCGCTCCTGGATCTTCTTCATCTCCGGCTGGAGCGTCTGCATCGCGCGGGTCGCCTTGATCTGCTTCACGAAGAGCGGGATCAGGCAGATGCGGATCAGGATCACCAGGGACACGATGGACAGGCCCCAGGCCCACCCGGTGTCAGGTCCGAAGATCGCCCCGTACACCTTGTGGAACTGGACGATGACCCAGGAGACGGGCCAGGTGATGAAACTGAAAAGGCTGGCAATCGTGTCCACTAATCATGCTCCTTGGGCATGGGACGAGGTCTCTGCGGCCGGGCTCGAAGGAGACTCCGTTGGGGGCTTCGCTTCGGTGGCCGTTTCGGCGGCGGAGGACCCGCCCCTGCGTGCGCGCCAGGCGTCGCGCAGCATTTCGTGCCACCGCGGACGCTTGCGCGGCGGAACATGGTCCACGCCACCCGGCGACCACGGATTGCACCGGAGGATGCGCCAAGCGGTCAATGCGGTCCCCTTGACCGCACCGTGCCGGTCGATGGCCGTGTAGCCGTAGTGGGAGCACGACGGGTAGTACTTGCATACCGGCCCCAGCAGTGGACTGATCGTCCACTGGTACAGCTTGATCAGAGCCAGCAGCGGGTACTTCATCGCGCGCCCCCTCCCAGCAGCCGCTGTAGGGCGGCGTCCAGGTCTCGGGCCAGCTGTGCGTGGTCTGCGTCGCCCGCTCCGGGCAGCGCTCGTACGACTACCAGGCTACCGGGGGGGAACAGGGCGACTCGGTCACGCATCAGGTGGCGCAGTCTGCGCTTCACTTTGTTGCGCACGACCGCTCCACCCACGGCCTTGCTGACGACGAAACCCGCACGCGTCGGGGGAGCGCTCTCCCCAGGCGCGTGCGGGTCCGTGGCACCGCTTCGAAGGTGGACGACGAGCGTCGGGCGGCCTGCCCGGCGACCCCGTCGTACCGCGGTCGCGAAGTCCTCGCGCCGCCTCAGCCGGTTCTCGGTGGGCAGCACGATGTCATGACCTGACCGGGATCAGGCGGACAGACGGGCGCGACCCTTGCTACGGCGGGACGCGAGAATCGCGCGGCCGGCACGGGTCCGCATACGCAGCCGGAAGCCGTGGGTCTTCGCGCGACGACGGTTGTTCGGCTGGAAGGTGCGCTTGCTCACTCGGGGGCTCCAGAAAATCGGTAGTGGCGGGGTGCCGTCCTGGCTGTCACCGTGCGCCCACGAGTAGCTCGCGTCACGCCCGAGTGCACCGCTTCCCGATCACCTGACGTGACCTGTGCCCATCGGAGGCAGGCGGCAGCAGCCATCGACAACTCGACCTGGTTACGGTACGCGGGGCTGCGCCATCCGGTCAAACCGAGGGCTGTCGGGAGACACTGTCCACAGGCTGGGGACAACAACTTGAACCCTACCCGCCGCGCTGACTACCGTGGCTGGACTCCGATTCGTTCCCATATCCCCGCCCGACCCGATTTTCATCCCGACCCGTCCCTGAACCACACGTTCGTGGGACCTGTGAGAGAGCGTGTCCCTGTGGCTGACGTACCTGCCGATCTTGCCGCAGTGTGGCCGCGAGTACTGGAACAACTGCTCGGTGAGGGCCGCGGACAGGGCGTGGAGACCAAGGACGAGCACTGGATCCGGCGCTGCCAGCCGCTCGCGCTGGTCGCCGACACCGCCCTGCTCGCCGTGCCGAACGAATTCGCGAAGGGCGTACTGGAAGGCCGCCTGGCGCCCGTCGTCAGCGAGACCCTGAGCCGGGAGTGCGGCCGTCCCATCCGGATCGCGATCACCGTGGACGACTCCGCGGGCGAACCGCCGGCGCCCCCCGCCCAGCAGCCGGCGAAGCCGCGCTACGAGGAGCCGGAGCTGCCCTCGGGACCGTACGAGGGCTACGGCCGCTCCCGCGGCGCCGAGCAGCACCCGGGCGGCGAGCCGCGCTCCGAGCAGCGTCCGGGCGGCCGCCCGGACCAGCTCCCCACCGTCCGGCCGGTCTACCCGTCCGAGTACCAGCGCCCCGAACCGGGCGCCTGGCCGCGCCCGGGACAGGACGACTACGGCTGGCAGCAGCCCCGGCTCGGCTTCCCGGAGCGGGACCCGTACGCCTCGCCGTCCTCCCAGGACGGCTACGGCTCCGGCGCGGACGCGTACGGCGGGCCGTCCCAGGACTACCGTCCGCAGGGCGTGGACCGGCCGTCGTACGAGCAGCAGCGCGGCGAGTACGACTCCGGGCGCCCGGACTACGACTCCGCGCGGGGCGAGTACGACCCGTCCCGGACCGAGTACGACCAGCGCGACCCGGTCCGCCGGGAGCTGCCCGACCCGGCGGCGCACCGCGGCGGCACCGGCCGGCCGGACCTGCCCGCCGCCGGTGCCCCCGGTCCGTCGGCCGCGCAGCCGGCACCGGCCGGCGGTCCCGGCGAGCCGACCGCGCGGCTGAACCCCAAGTACCTGTTCGACACCTTCGTCATCGGGGCGTCCAACCGCTTCGCGCACGCGGCGGCGGTCGCGGTCGCCGAGGCCCCGGCGAAGGCGTACAACCCGCTGTTCATCTACGGCGAGTCGGGGCTCGGCAAGACCCATCTGCTGCACGCCATCGGGCACTACGCGCGCAGCCTCTACCCGGGCACGCGCGTGCGGTACGTCAGCTCGGAGGAGTTCACCAACGAGTTCATCAACTCCATCCGCGACGGCAAGGGCGACAGCTTCCGCAAGCGCTACCGCGAGATGGACATCCTGCTCGTCGACGACATCCAGTTCCTCGCGGACAAGGAGTCGACGCAGGAGGAGTTCTTCCACACCTTCAACACGCTCCACAACGCCAACAAGCAGATCGTGCTCTCCAGCGACCGGCCGCCCAAGCAGCTGGTCACGCTGGAGGACCGGCTGCGGAACCGCTTCGAGTGGGGTCTGATCACCGACGTCCAGCCGCCCGAACTGGAGACGCGGATCGCGATCCTGCGCAAGAAGGCGGTGCAGGAGCAGCTGAACGCGCCGCCGGAGGTGCTGGAGTTCATCGCCTCCCGGATCTCGCGGAACATCCGTGAGCTGGAGGGCGCGCTGATCCGGGTCACGGCGTTCGCCTCGCTCAACCGGCAGCCGGTGGACCTGGGCCTGACGGAGATCGTCCTGAAGGACCTGATCCCCGGCGGCGAGGACAGCGCGCCGGAGATCACCGCGACGGCCATCATGGCGGCCACCGCGGACTACTTCGGGCTGACGGTGGAGGACCTGTGCGGCACCTCGCGCGGGCGCGCGCTGGTCACCGCGCGGCAGATCGCGATGTACCTGTGCCGCGAGCTGACGGACCTGTCGCTGCCGAAGATCGGCGCGCAGTTCGGCGGCCGGGACCACACCACCGTGATGCACGCCGACCGGAAGATCCGCGCGCTGATGGCCGAGCGGCGCTCGATCTACAACCAGGTCACCGAGCTGACCAACCGCATCAAGAACGGCTGAGTCGGCCGCACGCGGGCGCGGAGGGCGCTCCGGGGCACACCGCCCCGGGGCGCCCTCCGGCGTTTCCGGGCCTGCGCGGCCATCGGACGATGCGGGCACCGGCAACCGCGCCCGCACCCGCGCACGCACCCGCACCGACGGGCCGCGCCCCGGCCGCCCCGGCCCGCGCCCAGGGCCTCCTGAGGGCGCCCGCACGCGGCGGCCGGCAACGACCCCACGCGGCGGCCGGCGTACGAGCCAGGCCCCGGCGGCGGCTCTTCGGCGACCCTCCGGCAGGGCTCCGACGGGACTCACGAGGGCCTCCGGAGGGCCTCCGGGAGCCTCAGCGGGCGTCCGAGGCGCGTCCGGGGCGCCGGATGCGGGCTGTGGGGCCGTTTCCCCACCGTCATCCCTTGTTCGATTACCTGCCTGGTTACGGCCTTCCTCCACAGATTCGGCGACTTTCTTCCGTCCACAGACTGGGGACTGCGAAGTTGTCCCGAACCGTGTCCACAGGGAGGCTGGCTCCTGGACGTCCGCCCAGCTCAAGTGCCTGTGGATTCGTGGACGAACGATCTCCACAGACTGTGGATAACCTCGTTGTCCCCAGGCTCCGCCTCGCGTTGTCCACCGGTACCCCACAGGCTGGGGGCGGTTGTCCCCAGCGAACCCGGGCTTCTCCACATGGCTGTCCACTGTTCGGCAACGCGACGCCCGCGCTCACCGCGTCGAGTGAAAGGCGTCACAGGAAGCTGCCGGATTGGGCTGTGGGAAACGTGGGTATTCCTGGGGACACAGCTGGGGAGAACTGCCCTCAGCCTGTGGGCGGTGTGTGCAGAACTTTCCGTTCTCCACAGACAGGCCCGGTTTTCCACTGGCGCCACCCACAGGGGCAGTGGATAAAAAACCCGCGCTGAGCTGGGCAAACGTGGTTATCCACCGTATCCACAGGCCCTACTACTACTCCCGACTAGAGAGAGCTCGGCAATCGCTTTGAAGCGGGGGCTGTGCACAACTCGCCCGTTCGGGCCCGGCTGCCCCTCGGACCGACTTGACCCCGACGGGCACCTACTGTCAGTGCCGTGCGTCAGACTGGTCCCCGGTGTCCTTCCCGTCGCAGAGGGCGGTGACACCGAGTCGGAGGACTCAGTAGCAACAGCAGGAGGCGGCTTACGGTGAAGATCCGGGTGGAACGCGACGTACTCGCGGAGGCAGTGGCCTGGGCGGCACGCAGCCTCCCGGCCCGTCCGCCGGCGCCTGTCCTCGCCGGCCTGCTGCTGAAGGCCGAGGACGGCCAGCTGAGTCTGTCGGGCTTCGACTACGAGGTCTCCGCGCGGGTGAACGTCGACGCCGAGGTCGAGGAGGAGGGCACCGTCCTCGTCTCCGGCCGGCTGCTCGCCGACATCTCGCGTGCCCTGCCCAACCGGCCGGTGGAGATTTCCACAGACGGTGTACGGGCGACCGTGGTCTGCGGCTCCTCGCGGTTCACCCTCCACACCCTGCCCGTGGAGGAGTACCCGGCGCTGCCCCAGATGCCGAACGCGACCGGCACCGTCCCCGGCGAGGTCTTCGCCGCGGCCGTCTCCCAGGTGGCCATCGCCGCCGGCCGGGACGACACGCTGCCGGTGCTGACCGGTGTGCGCATCGAGATCGAGGGCGACACGGTCACCCTGGCCTCCACCGACCGCTACCGCTTCGCGGTCCGCGAGTTCCTGTGGAAGCCGGAGAACCCGGACGCCTCCGCCGTCGCCCTGGTCCCCGCCAAGACGCTGCTGGACACCGCGAAGTCGCTGGGTGCCGGAGACAGCGTCACGCTGGCGCTGGCCGGCGCGGGCGCCGGCGAGGGCCTGATCGGTTTCGAGGGCGCCGGGCGCCGCACGACCACGCGGCTGCTCGAGGGCGACCTGCCCAAGTACCGGACGCTGTTCCCGACGGAGTTCAACTCCGTCGCCGTGATCGAGACCGCGCCGTTCGTGGAGGCGGTCAAGCGCGTGGCCCTGGTCGCCGAGCGGAACACCCCGGTGCGGCTGAGCTTCGAGCAGGGCGTGCTGATCCTGGAGGCCGGCTCCAGCGACGACGCACAGGCTGTGGAAAGGGTCGACGCGCAGCTGGAGGGCGACGACATCTCGATCGCCTTCAACCCGACCTTCCTGCTGGACGGTCTGAGCGCGATCGACTCGCCGGTGGCCCAGCTGTCGTTCACCACGTCCACGAAGCCCGCGCTGCTCAGCGGCAAGCCGGCGGTGGACGCCGAGGCCGACGACGCGTACAAGTACCTGATCATGCCGGTCCGCCTCAGCGGCTGACGTCCTCCACAGGTGTGCACAGCGCCGGGCGTCCCTGTGGACACCCGGCGCCGTGGCGGACCGCCGGCCGGACCGCGTCGGCCCGGGGCCACGTCTTCGCAGGTCAGCGGGCTCCTCGCATGAGCGCGTATGCCCACAGCTGTGCGTGCGGGTCCGGGTTTAGGCTCGGCTCGGCACCCCGGTGCCTCTCACGCCACACAGCGACCTAAGGAACACAACTGATGGAGCTCGGTCTCGTCGGCCTCGGCAAGATGGGCGGCAACATGCGCGAGCGGATCCGCCGCGCGGGCCACACCGTCATCGGATACGACCGCAACGCGGACGTCGCGGATGTCCACAGCCTGGAAGAGCTCGTGAGCAAGCTCAGCGGCCCGCGGGTGGTCTGGGTGATGGTCCCGGCGGGCGAGCCCACCCAGTCGACCATCGACCGGCTCGCCGAGCTGCTGGAGCCCGGCGACGTCGTCGTGGACGGCGGCAACTCCCGCTGGACCGACGACGAGCGGCACGCCGGGGAACTGGCCGCCAAGGGCATAGGCTTCGTCGACTGCGGCGTCTCCGGCGGCGTGTGGGGCCTGGAGAACGGGTACGCGCTGATGTACGGCGGCGACGCCGAGAACGTCGCCAAGGTGCAGCCGGTCTTCGACGCGCTCAAGCCCGAGGGCGACTTCGGCGCGGTGCACGCGGGCAAGGTCGGCGCGGGCCACTTCGCGAAGATGGTCCACAACGGCATCGAGTACGCCATGATGCAGGCCTACGCCGAGGGCTGGGAACTGCTGGAGAAGGTCGACTCCGTGGAGAACGTCCGCGAGGTCTTCCGCTCCTGGCAGGAGGGCACGGTCATCCGCTCCTGGCTGCTGGACCTCGCGGTCAACGCGCTGGACGAGGACGAGCACCTGGAGGGCCTGCGCGGTTACGCGCAGGACTCCGGCGAGGGACGCTGGACGGTGGAGGCGGCCATCGACAACGCCGTGCCGCTGCCCGCGATCACCGCCTCGCTGTTCGCGCGGTTCGCCTCCCGGCAGGAGGACTCGCCGCAGATGAAGATGATCGCCGCGCTGCGCAACCAGTTCGGCGGCCACGCCGTAGAGAAGAAGTAAGCCGCACAAGGGAGGTCGGCGGGACGACCATGCACGTCACGCATCTTTCGCTGGCCGACTTCCGCTCGTACGCCCGGGCCGAGGTCCCGCTCGACCCGGGCGTCACCGCCTTCGTCGGCCCCAACGGGCAGGGCAAGACCAACCTGGTCGAGGCGGTCGGCTACCTGGCCACGCTCGGCAGCCACCGGGTCGCCTCCGACGCGCCGCTGGTGCGCATGGGCGCCGACCGGGCCGTCGTCCGGGCCCAGGTCCGGCAGGGCGACCGGCAGCAGCTGATCGAGCTGGAGCTGAACCCGGGCAAGGCCAACCGCGCCCGTATCAACCGGTCCTCGCAGGTCAGACCGCGTGACGTGCTGGGGATCGTCCGGACCGTGCTGTTCGCGCCCGAGGACCTCGCCCTGGTCAAGGGCGACCCCGGCGAGCGGCGGCGGTTCCTCGACGAGCTGGTCACCGCGCGGTCCCCGCGGATGGCGGGCGTGCGCTCCGACTACGAACGGGTGCTCAAGCAGCGCAACACCCTGCTGAAGACCGCCGCCCTCGCGCGGCGGCACGGCGGGCGCTCCATGGACCTGTCCACGCTCGACGTGTGGGACCAGCACCTCGCGCGCGCGGGCGCCGAGCTGCTCGCCCGGCGGCTGGACCTGGTCGCCGCGCTGCGGCCGCTGGCCGACAAGGCGTACGAACAGCTGGCCCCCGGCGGCGGTCCGGTCGGGCTGGAGTACAAGCCGTCGGCGCCCGGCGAGGGCCACGCGCGCGAGGAGCTGTACGAGCAGCTCATGGCGGCCCTGGCGGAGGCGCGCAAGCAGGAGATCGAGCGGGGCGTCACCCTCGTCGGACCGCACCGGGACGACCTGGTGCTCAAACTCGGCCAGCTGCCCGCCAAGGGCTACGCCTCGCACGGCGAGTCCTGGTCCTACGCCCTCGCCCTCCGGCTGGCCTCCTACGACCTGCTGCGCGCGGAGGGCAACGAGCCGGTGCTGATCCTGGACGACGTCTTCGCCGAGCTGGACGCCCGCCGCCGGGAGCGGCTGGCGGAACTGGTCGCGCCCGGCGAACAGGTGCTGGTCACCGCCGCCGTGGACGACGACGTGCCCCATGTGCTGGCCGGCGCCCGGTACGCGGTGGCCGACGGGACGGTGGAGCGCGCATGAGCACCGACGGACCCGCCCCCGGGAAGGGCCCGGAGCCCTCCGGAGTCGACCTCGCGCGCGTGGCGTTGCGCGCCGCGAAGGAGCAGGCCCGCGCGCGGGGGGACGCGGCCCGGCAGAAGAAGCAGGCCCGGCGCGGCGGCGGGCTGCGCTCGGGCGCGCGTGCCGACGGCCGTGACCCGCTGGCGCTCGGGGCGGCGATCAACCGGCTGATCACCGAGCGGGGCTGGGAGACGCCCGCCGCGGTCGGCGGGGTGATGGGCCGCTGGCCGCAGATCGTCGGCGAGGACCTGGCCAAGCACTGCGTGCCGCAGCGGTACGACGAGGACGAGCGGGTGCTGGTCGTGGCGTGCGACTCCACGGCCTGGGCGACCCAGCTGCGCCACCTCGCGCCCGCGCTGGTGGCCCGGCTCAACGAGGACCTGGGCCACGGCAGCGTACGGATGATCAAGGTGCTCAATCCGGGCGGACCGGCCCGCCGCTACGGCCCGCTGCGGGCGCCGGGCAGCACCGGGCCCGGCGATACGTACGGGTGACGTACCTCACGTCCGCACGCCCGCGCGGGAGGGCCGTCGTACCCGTACGCACCGGTGCGGACCGCGCCCGGATCGTCCCCGGATGGCCTTCTGACCCGCCAGTAGCCAAGGGTTGACGGCTCGAAGCGCTGAGTGCCGCTGTGAGCCCCTTGGAGCCCCCATCCACATATCGGGACCCGGCGGAGACCGGTTCAGGGCGGCACATGGGAGCTGAGGTGCCCGCAAACCCCCATCGATGTCAGTGCTACCGGTAGACTGGAAGGCAATCCCGCCCCAACGTGGGGACCGCCCGGGAAAAGCTGAGCAACGCTGATCAAGGCTTACCAACGCAACATGCCGCAGCCGCTCCGGCAACCTGCCGCCGAGCCCGGCTCGTGCTGTGCCAGAAAGGGCGCTTCGTGGCCGATTCCGGCAACCCCAACGAGAACATCCCGTCCACCGACGCCGGCGTGAACGGCGAGGCCACCGAGACCGGCACGGCCTCCGCCTCCTACGACGCCAGCGCCATCACCGTGCTCGAAGGGCTGGACGCGGTCCGCAAGCGGCCCGGCATGTACATCGGCTCCACGGGCGAGCGCGGCCTGCACCACCTGGTGTACGAGGTCGTCGACAACTCGGTCGACGAGGCGCTGGCCGGTTACGCGGACACCATCGACGTGACCATCCTCGCCGACGGCGGCGTGCGCGTCGTCGACAACGGCCGCGGCATCCCGGTGGGCATCGTGCCCTCCGAGGGCAAGCCGGCCGTCGAGGTCGTGCTCACCGTGCTGCACGCGGGCGGCAAGTTCGGCGGCGGCGGGTACGCCGTCTCCGGCGGTCTGCACGGTGTGGGCGTGTCCGTGGTGAACGCGCTGTCCACGAAGGTCGCCGTCGAGGTGAGGACCGACGGGCACCGCTGGACGCAGGACTACAAGATGGGCGTGCCGACGGCCCCGCTGGTCAAGCACGAGGCGACCGAGGAGACCGGCACGTCGGTCACCTTCTGGGCCGACCCGGAGATCTTCGAGACCACCGAGTACTCCTTCGAGACGCTGTCCCGGCGTTTCCAGGAGATGGCGTTCCTCAACAAGGGCCTGACGATCCGGCTCACCGACGAGCGCGAGTCGGCGAAGGCGGTCGCCGGCGCGGACGAGGCGGGCGCCGACGAGAAGGCCGAGGTCAAGACCGTCACGTACCACTACGAGGGCGGCATCGTCGACTTCGTGAAGTACCTCAACTCCCGCAAGGGGGACGCGGTGCACCCGACGGTCGTCTCACTGGAGGCCGAGGACAAGGACAAGAGCCTGTCCCTCGAGGTCGCCATGCAGTGGAACAGCGGCTACAGCGAGGGCGTGTACTCCTTCGCGAACATCATCCACACCCACGAGGGCGGCACCCACGAAGAGGGCTTCCGCGCGGCCCTGACCAGCCTGATCAACAAGTACGCGCGCGACAAGAAACTGCTCCGCGAGAAGGACGACAACCTCACCGGCGACGACATCCGCGAGGGTCTGACCGCGATCATCTCGGTCAAGCTGAGCGAGCCGCAGTTCGAGGGCCAGACGAAGACCAAGCTGGGCAACACGGAGGCCAAGACCTTCGTGCAGAAGGCGGTCTACGAACACCTCAACGACTGGCTGGACCGCAACCCGGTCGAGGCCGCGGACATCATCCGCAAGGGCATCCAGGCGGCCACCGCGCGCGTGGCGGCCCGCAAGGCGCGCGACCTGACCCGCCGCAAGGGCCTGCTGGAGACGGCGTCGCTGCCCGGCAAGCTGGCCGACTGCCAGTCCAACGACCCGGCCAAGTGCGAGATCTTCATCGTCGAGGGCGACTCCGCCGGCGGCTCGGCCAAGTCCGGCCGGAACCCGCAGTACCAGGCGATCCTCCCGATCCGCGGCAAGATCCTGAACGTCGAGAAGGCGCGGATCGACAAGATCCTGCAGAACCAGGAGATCCAGGCGCTGATCTCGGCCTTCGGCACGGGCGTGCACGAGGACTTCGACATCGAGAAGCTCCGCTATCACAAGATCATCCTGATGGCGGACGCCGACGTCGACGGCCAGCACATCAGCACCCTGCTGCTGACCTTCCTGTTCCGCTTCATGCGGCCGCTGGTCGAGGCCGGGCACGTCTACCTGTCCCGCCCGCCGCTGTACAAGATCAAGTGGGGCCGGGACGACGTGGAGTACGCCTACTCGGACCGCGAGCGCGACGCGCTGATCGAGATGGGCCGCCAGCGCGGCAAGCGCGTCCGCGAGGACTCCATCCAGCGCTTCAAGGGCCTCGGCGAGATGAACGCCGAGGAACTGCGCGTGACCACCATGGACCAGGAGCACCGGGTCCTCGGCCAGGTCACCCTCGACGACGCCGCCCAGGCCGACGACCTGTTCTCGGTCCTCATGGGCGAGGACGTGGAGGCCCGCCGCCAGTTCATCCAGCGCAACGCCAAGGACGTCCGCTTCCTCGACATCTGAGTCGGTCTCAGCTGACCGCACCAGGAAGGATCTTCACCAGCAATGGCCGACGAGAACACCCCCGCCACCCCGGAAGAGGGCGGCGAACTCGTGATGCGTGTCGAGCCCGTCGGGCTCGAGACGGAGATGCAGCGCTCGTACCTCGACTACGCGATGTCCGTCATCGTCTCCCGCGCGCTGCCGGACGTCCGGGACGGCCTCAAGCCCGTCCACCGCCGCGTGCTGTACGCGATGTACGACGGCGGCTACCGCCCCGAGCGCGGCTTCTACAAGTGCGCCCGCGTCGTCGGCGACGTCATGGGCAACTACCACCCGCACGGCGACTCCTCCATCTACGACGCCCTGGTGCGCCTCGCCCAGCCGTGGTCGATGCGGATGCCGCTGGTGGACTCCAACGGCAACTTCGGCTCCCCGGGCAACGACCCGGCGGCGGCCATGCGGTACACCGAGTGCAAGATGGCGCCGCTGTCGATGGAGATGGTCCGCGACATCGACGAGGAGACCGTCGACTTCACGGACAACTACGACGGCCGCTCCCAGGAGCCGACCGTCCTGCCGGCCCGCTTCCCGAACCTGCTGATCAACGGCTCGGCCGGCATCGCGGTCGGCATGGCCACCAACATCCCGCCGCACAACCTGCGCGAGGTCGCGGCCGGCGCCCAGTGGTACCTGGAGAACCCGGACGTCTCCCACGAGGAACTGCTGGACGCGCTCATGGAGCGCATCAAGGGCCCGGACTTCCCGACCGGCGCGCTCGTCGTCGGCCGCAAGGGCATCGAGGAGGCGTACCGCACCGGGCGCGGCTCCATCACGATGCGCGCGGTGGTCGAGGTCGAGGAGATCCAGGGCCGGCAGTGCCTGGTGGTCACCGAGCTGCCGTACCAGGTGAACCCCGACAACCTGGCGCAGAAGATCGCCGACCTGGTGAAGGACGGCAAGATCGGCGGCATCGCGGACGTCCGCGACGAGACGTCGTCCCGTACGGGCCAGCGCCTGGTGATCGTCCTGAAGCGGGACGCGGTCGCCAAGGTCGTGCTGAACAACCTGTACAAGCACACCGACCTGCAGACGAACTTCGGCGCCAACATGCTGGCGCTGGTCGACGGCGTGCCGCGCACCCTCTCGCTGGACGCGTTCATCCGGCACTGGGTCACGCACCAGATCGAGGTCATCGTCCGCCGGACGAAGTTCCGGCTGCGCAAGGCCGAGGAGCGGGCGCACATCCTGCGCGGCCTGCTGAAGGCCCTGGACGCCATCGACGAGGTCATCGCGCTGATCCGGCGCAGCGACACCGTCGACATCGCGCGCAGCGGCCTGATGGGCCTGCTGGAGATCGACGAGATCCAGGCCAACGCGATCCTCGAGATGCAGCTGCGGCGCCTGGCGGCCCTGGAGCGGCGGAAGATCGTCCAGGAGCACGACGAGCTCCAGGCGAAGATCAACGAGTACAACGAGATCCTGGCCTCGCCGGTCCGCCAGCGCGGGATCGTCAGCGAGGAGCTGGCCGCGATCGTCGAGAAGTACGGCGACGACCGCCAGACCAAGCTGATCCCGTACGAGGGCGACATGTCCATCGAGGACCTGATCGCCGAGGAGGACATCGTCGTCACCGTCACGCGCGGCGGTTACGTCAAGCGGACGAAGACGGACGACTACCGTGCGCAGAAGCGCGGCGGCAAGGGCGTGCGCGGCGCGAAGCTGAAGGAAGACGACATCGTCGACCACTTCTTCGTCTCCACCACGCACCACTGGCTGCTGTTCTTCACCAACAAGGGCCGGGTGTACCGGGCGAAGGCGTACGAGCTGCCCGAGGCCGGCCGGGACGCGCGCGGTCAGCACGTGGCGAACCTGCTGGCCTTCCAGCCGGACGAGGCGATCGCCGAGATCCTCGCCATCCGGGACTACGCGGCGGCGCCGTACCTGGTGCTGGCGACCAAGTCCGGTCTGGTCAAGAAGACGCCACTGAAGGATTACGATTCGCCCCGCTCCGGCGGTGTCATCGCGATCAACCTGCGTGAGCGCGAGGACGGCGGCGACGACGAGCTGATCGGTGCCGAGCTGGTCTCCGCCGAGGACGATCTGCTGCTGATCAGCAAGAAGGCGCAGTCGATCCGGTTCACCGCCTCGGACGACTCCCTTCGCCCGATGGGCCGCGCCACCTCCGGCGTCAAGGGGATGAGTTTCCGCGAGGGCGACGAGCTTCTCTCGATGAATGTCGTGCGACCCGGTACGTTCGTCTTCACTGCCACCGACGGTGGGTACGCGAAGCGGACCGCCGTCGACGAGTACCGCGTCCAGGGCCGCGGCGGCCTCGGCATCAAGGCCGCCAAGATCGTGGAGGACCGTGGTTCGCTCGTCGGCGCGCTGATTGTCGAGGAGCACGACGAGATCCTCGCGATCACCCTCTCCGGCGGTGTGATTCGTACGCGAGTCAACGAGATCAGGGAGACGGGCCGTGACACGATGGGCGTCCAACTGATCAACCTGGGCAAGCGCGATGCCGTGGTCGGTATCGCACGTAACGCCGAGGCCGGGCGCGAGGCGGAGGAAGTCGACGGCGACGTGGCCGTGGACGAGACCGCCGAGGATGCCGGGACCACCGGCACGGACGAGGGTGAGGCACCCTCGGCCGAGTAGCACGAGGAGAGAGTCATCGTGAGCGGAGCCACGGGCGCCGGATCGGCCGGTACCTCCACGGGTACGGAAACGGACGGCGGCGGCCGTGGCTCCGCCGCGCGTACGGCAAGTGCGAGCGACCCGCACACGACCAATCTGAAGCCGGTGAAGGCGTCCGAGGCGGACTCTTCCCGTACGTCTGGACCCCAGGGGGGAACGGTGACGGACACCCGAGGCCCGGCCGCGGCCGGCGAGGCACGGGCGGCGTCGCCGCTGCCCGGCGAGCGGCACCCGGAGCAGCCCGACGGCCCGTACCACCCGCCGCAGGCCTATCCGGCACAGGGCGGGACGCGCAAGCCGCGCACGGGCGTGCGGCCGACGGCGCCGCGGACCCGCAAGGCGCGGCTGCGGGTGGCCAAGGCCGACCCGTGGTCGGTGATGAAGGTCAGCTTCCTGCTGTCCATCGCGTTCGGCATCTGCACGATCGTCGCCTCGGCGGTGCTGTGGATGGTCATGGACGCGATGGGGGTGTTCTCGACGGTCGGCGGCACGATCTCGGAGGCGACCGGCTCCAACGAGGCCAACGGCTTCGACCTCCAGGCGTTCCTGTCCCTCCCGCACGTCCTGACGTTCACCTCGGTCATCGCGGTCATCGACGTGGTCCTGGCGACCGCGCTGGCGACCCTCGGGGCGTTCATCTACAACCTCTCCGCGGGCTTCGTGGGCGGCATCGAGCTGACCCTCGCGGAGGACGAGTGACGCCCCGACCAGCGGCGTCGTGACGGTCCCCCGACAACCGATTTTGGGACTGGCGGTGTCGTGCGCTAATCTTCAGGAGTCAGCGCGCGGGACACACACCGCACGGCGCGGCGGGGCTATAGCTCAGTTGGTTAGAGCGCATCCCTGATAAGGATGAGGCCACAGGTTCAAATCCTGTTAGCCCCACCAGCGAGAAGACCCCCGGTCCATTGGGCCGGGGGTCTTTTGACATCCAGGCTTGACACCAGGTGGGCCAACTGGCGGAGCGCATCGTGATGCGAGGCGTCGTCGGTGTGGGCCGGGGCATGAGGATGCCCGACCGCTGGCGACGGGGGATGCACCAGCGATCGGGCTATGGCCAAGGGTAACAAGGTTGTCGGTTGCGTGGGGCCAAGTCCAGGATGAATCAGGCAGGTTGGCCGATCATCGACCGCACGGGGGGTCGTAGGAGAGGCGCGACAGGTACTCGTGCCAGCGTTCCTTCGTCAGGACCCCCCGGGTGACCGCGCAGATGTGGCGGATCGCCGTCTGCGCGTCCAGGTTCCACAGGCGGACCGTGTCCGTGCCGCTGGAGACGCCGAGGACGTGGCTGTTGGGGCTGAAGGAGAGGAAGTTGCCCGTCTTGGCGTTGGGGCTCATCGACTGGCCGACCGGGGTCGCCCTGGCCGGGTCGGCGACGTTCCACAGGCGGACCGTGTTGTCGTTGCCGCCGCTGGCCAGGGTGTGCCCCACGGTGCTGAACGTCAGGGACGTCACCGCCTCGCTGTGACCGGTGAGCGGCCTGCCGAGCGGCTCGGCGTGCCGGGGCTCGGCGACGTTCCACAGGCGGACCGAGTCGTCG
This sequence comes from Streptomyces sp. NPDC104831, assembly GCF_055583025.1. Taxonomy (NCBI): domain Bacteria; kingdom Bacillati; phylum Actinomycetota; class Actinomycetes; order Kitasatosporales; family Streptomycetaceae; genus Streptomyces; species Streptomyces sp. NPDC104831. The sequence continues at coordinate 45,776 of NZ_JBVJOT010000005.1, read as the reverse complement.
TCGCTGCCGCTGGCCAGGGTGTGCCCGTCCGCGCTGAAGGCGAGCGCGTTCACGGGACCCGTGTGCTCGGTCAGCGGCTCGCCCAGCGGGGCGGCGTGCGCGCGGTCGGTGACGTCCCACAGCCGGATCGCGCTGTCCGCGCTGCCGCTGGCCAGGGTGCGCCCGTCCGGGCTGAAGGCGAGCGCGTTGACATAGCCCCGGTGGCCGGTGAGCGGCTTGCCGAGCCGCACGGCGCGGGCGGGGTCGCCGACGTCCCACAGCTGGACGGTGCGGTCGTCGTAGGCGGTGGCCAGGGTGTGCCCGTCCGGGCTGTAGGCCAGCGCGTCGGGGCCCATGAAGCGGGTCCGCAGGGTCAGCGGCGGGCCCGCGGCGACCGGGTGCGCCGGGTCGGAGACGTCCCACAGGTACACCGTGCGGACGCCGGTGAGGACGGCCAGGACGCGGCCGTCGGGCGAGAACACGAGCGAGCGCTGGTCGCCGTCCGCCCGCATGAACGGCTTGCCCAGCGGCACGGGCCGGCCGGGCCGCGTCACGTTCCACAGCCGCAGCCTGCCGTCCCGGGCGGCCGTGGCCAGCACCCGGCCGTCCGGACGGAACGCCCCGCTCCGGCCCACCATGTCCGAGGTCGGCACCGACCACAGCCGTACCTTGCCGTCCCCGCTGCCGGTGGCGAGGGTACGGCCGTCCGGGCGGAACCCCAGGGCGTACATCTCGCCGCTGCTGCCCGCGAGCGGCTCGCCGACCTGGGACGGGGCCGCCGGGTCGGTGACGTTCCACAGGCTCGCCGTGCTGTCCGCGCTCGCGGCGGCCAGCCGGCCGCCGTCGGGGCTGAACGCCACCGACCAGATCGGGCCCGTGTGGCCGGTCAGCGGGGAGCCGAGCGCCGCCGCGCGGCCGGGGCGGCGCACGTCCCACAGCCGGATGGTGTCGTCCGCGCTGCCGCTGGCCAGGGTGCGCCCGTCGGGGCGGAAGGCCACCGAGTGCACCAGGCCCGTGTGCCCGCGCAGTGTCGTGAGCGGCCTGGGCCGGTTCCGGTCGGCGACGTCCCACAGCCGGATCGTGTTGTCGTCGCCGCCGGTGGCGAGCGTGCGCCCGTCCGGGCCGAAGGCCACACAGCGCACCGCGGCCGTGTGCCCGCGCAGCGTCCTGAGCGGCCGCGGCCGGCGCGGGTCGGCCAGGTCCCACAGCCGTACGGTGCTGTCCTCGCCGGCCGTGGCCAGGGTGCGGCCGTCCGGGCTGAACGCCACCAGGTAGATCGTGCCCCGGTGGCCGGCCAGCGGCTTGCCGAGCGGCCGGGGCCGGCTCCGGTCGGCCATGTCCCACAGCCGGACCGTGCCGTCGTCGCCGGCCGAGGCCAGGGTGCGCCCGTCGGGGCTGAACACCGCGCTGCTCACCCAGCTGGCGTGGCCGGTCAGCGGCCTGCCGAGCGGGGCCGGGCGGTGCGGGTCGGTGACGTCCCACAGCCGGACCGTGCGGTCGTAGCCGGCCGTGGCCAGGGTGCGGCCGTCCGGGCTGAAGGAGGTGAGGTAGACGGCACCGGTGTGGCCGGACAGCGGGGTGGCCAGCGGGGCGTTCACGATCGAGAGCAGGCGGCTGTAGGTGCCCTCGTCACCGGGGCGCAGCTGGTGCGCGACCAGGTCGAGCTGGGCGGCCAGCGACGGGTCGCTGTGCTGGACCCGGTCGGCCTCGGCGAGCACCTGCGCGAACTCGGCGTCGTCGCGCTGCTTCCAGGCGATCACGGCGGACCCCGCGGCCAGCAGGGCCAGCACCACCAGCGCCGCCACCGCGGCCCGGCTCAGCCACACCGTCCGCTTGCGCAGCCGGACCGAGGCGGCCAGGAACTCCATCGCGCTGCGCGTCAGGTACGTGTCCCCGGCCGACCGGGCCCAGTTGCGGGCCTGCTCCAGCCGCGACCCCCGGTACAGCAGCGAGTTGTCCCGGCCCGAGTCCTCCCAGGCCCGGCCGTCCTCCTCCAGCCGCTGGCGCAGCAGATGGTCGCCGCGGCCCTCGTCGATCCAGTGCCGCAGCCGGGGCCAGGCGTGCAGCAGCGCCTCGTGGGTGATCTCCACGGTGTCCGCGTCCAGCGTCACCAGCCGGGCCCGCACCAGGGCCTCCAGCGACTCCTCGGTCTTGCCGGGGTCCGCGGACTCCTCGGCGAGCTGGCGCCGGGTGCCGCGCCGCCGGGTGGCCTGGGTGTCCTCGCCCAGCCGGACCAGCCGCAGCAGCAGCAGCCGGGCGGCGGCCCGGGCCGCCGGGTCCAGACCGGACCAGGCCCGCTCGGCGGTCGCCGCCACCGCGCCCTGGATGCCGCCCGCCGCGCGGTAGCCGGCCAGCGTCAGCCTCCCGGCCTTGCGGCGCTGCCAGGTGGACAGCAGGGCGTGCGACAGCAGCGGCAGCACGCCCGCGTCGTGCGCCCCGCGCGGGCCGTCGGCGCTCACCTCGCGCACGATCAGCTCCGCGAGCCCCGGCTCCAGCTCCAGGCCCACCGCCTTGGCCGGGCCGGTCACCGCCTCGCGCAGCTCGGTGCTGGTCAGCGGGCCGAGCACCATGTGCCGGTGCTGGAGCGCGTCGGCCAGTTCCGGGTAGCCGAGGCACTGCTCGTAGAAGTCGGCCCGTATGCCGAGGACGACCCGGACCGGGGCGGGCCCGGCGGAGCCGGGGGGCGGGGTGCAGGCCGCGTGCAGGAACTGGATGAAGGTGCGCCGGTCCGCCTCGTCGGCGCAGAGGGTGAACGCCTCCTCGAACTGGTCCACGATGAGGACCGGCCGGGTGTCCGGGGCGCAGGCGCGGCGCGCCCAGGCCGCGACGGCCGCGCGTACGGCCCGGGTGAGGTGCGGGGCGTCGCTGCCCGGCAGTGCCGGGTTCCGTGCGGCCTCCCGCTCGGCCCGGCGGGCCTCGCCCGCGACGGCGGCCAGCTCGGGGATCCGGTGGACCAGTTCGCCCAGCGGGTCGGCGCCGGGGACGAGCGGGTGGACCGGGTCGGGGGTCCGGGGGAAGCCGGGTGACCCGGAAGGGTTTTCGGCGGGGGCTTCAGAGGAGTCTTCGGGCTCGTCGGTCCGGGTGACGGCGGTGGGGGGCGTGGGCGTGACCTGCCGGGCGGGGCCCGTGCCGTCGGCCGTCCGGTGGCCCGGGCGCGCGGGGAGGCCGGTGTCGGCCGCCGGGTCGGTCCGGTCGGTGCCGGCCCCGTTCAGGGCGCCGCCCCGGATCGCGGGGACGAGGCCGGCGTTGAGCAGGGACGACTTCCCCGCCCCGGAGGCGCCGACCAGCATGATCAGTCCGCCGGTCCGCTCGGCGGCGCGGAGCTGGGCGACGAGGGCCCTGGTGCTGCGCTCCCGGCCGAAGAACCACCGGGCGTCCTCCCGCCGGTACGGCGCCAGTCCCCGGTACGGGCACACGCCCCCGGCGACCGGCGGCGCCTGGGCCGGGGGCCGCCGGTTCTCCTCCGCGGGCGGCGCGGCCCGGTCGCCGGCCGGACCGGCCACGGCCAGCTCCCACAGCCGCTGCCAGTGGGCCAGGTCGTACAGGCCGGCGGAGACCGGAGCGGGCCGCAGCCGCCGGGCCTCCGGGATGAGGATGTGCAGGACCGCCGCGAGTGCGGTGAACTGGGCCGGTACGTTCCGGGCCCGCCGCCAGTCGCTGATCCGCTGCGCGGAGACCCGTACGGGCCGCCCGCGCTCGTCGACCCGCTGGAGCCGTACGACCGCCTGGGCGACGCTCTTGAGGGGAGGATTTCCGGCCTCCTTGTAGAGCAGCGCGAGCCGCTCGGCGAAGGCTGTGCGTGCCCCTGAGTCGGAACTCAAGGTTCCACCCCTTACTTCCCCCGCGTGCTGGACGTCCGGACCGGAAAACTCACCCTATACGTCTGACCTGCGGTTAAGGGGAGGAGCAGGGTCCGGAACCTCCCCACGGGCGGTGACAAATGGCAGGATCCGAACCCGGTAGCGGACCCGTCACACACCGTCCGGACAGGCCACCGGCTCAGTGCTCGGAGAGTCAGCCCATGGCGCCGTACGTTCTCGGTCAATTTCGGCCAACCTGAGCCGCGCCCGGCGGCTGAGCCCGCGGGCGCCCGGAAATCGTCCCCGTACTTCGATCCGCGCCGCGCCGACATGGCGTGGGTCGATGTTCCCGCACCGTTCGGCACCGGTCCCCGCGAGGGGAGGGACCGGTGCCGGGCGGGTGGGAAATCCGATGGCACGACCACACCTCCGAGGCGGTGCGGGCGGCGGCCGGGGCGTGCCCCTCGCGGGCCCTCGTGCCTGGCTGGCGGGCCCTCGCACCGGGGGAGCGGGGCCAGGCGTCCGGGGAACGGGACGTCACGAAGGCGCCGGAGCGGCCGGCGGCGTCGGCGGCCAGGTCCAGCCGAGGCCGGCGAGCGCGCGGGCCCGGGCCTGGGCGACCGCCGTGCGGGCCGCCCGCTCGGCGGGGTCGACATGGGCCGCCTGGCCGGTGACCTGCCCGTCCCACTTGCGGTACAGCAGACCTGCCCGGGCCGTGAACCAGCCGCGGCTCACCGCGTCCAGCGCCAGCAGCAGCCCGGTGTCCTCGGAGGCCGGCAGCGCCATCCAGCCGCCGAGGGCGAGCAGCAGGTCGCGCCGGACGCACAGGGTCGCCGGATGGACGGGCAGACGGAAGTCACCGCGCTGCCAGCGGTCGAGGACCGTACCGCGTTCGACCGGGCCCTCGTCGGGATCGCCGGGGAAGCCGGCCGTGGAGCCGTCGGGCAGCAGGTCCAGCACGCGGGAGGTGGTCCACCCGACGGCCGGGTGCTCCTCCAGCACGGCCAGGTCGCGGGCGAGCGCGCCCGGGGTGAGCCGGTCGTCGGCGTCCAGCACCTTGACGTACGCGCCCTCGGCGCGGGACAGCGCGATCGTGCGGGCCACGCCGGGACCGCCGGGCCGGCCCTGGCAGAACGTGACGCGCGTGTCGTCCGGGACGAACGGGCGGACCTCGTCCGTCGTGCCGTCCTCCCGCACGATCCACTCCCACTCCCAGCCGGCGGGCAGTCGTTGCGCGCGCAGGGAGGCGTACGCGTCCGGCAGGAACCGGGCGGACGGGCCGTGGACAGCGGTGACTACGGTGACGCGCCGGGTCACGGCAGCGCTCACCACCTTTCCGTGCGGTCGGGGCGTGTGGTCGCTGCCAGCATGGCCCACGACGGGTCCGGGCACGCGGACGGCCCGGGAACAGCGCGAGACCCCCGGCCGGATCGGCCGGGGGTCCTCCGTGTCGACTGGTGCGTACGCAAGTCGCCGTGTCGTCGAGACGTCGCGGTACTGCGTGAGGGGCGGGGGCTCAGCAGTCGAGGGCCGCCGGGGCGTGGTCGGGGGCGGGCACCTCGTTCTGGTCGCGGGTCCGGGCCCGGGGCTGCTTCTGGAGTTCCGTCTCGGTCTGCTCGGTCTCGTCCAGCGGCCGGTGCCGGCAGCTCGGGGACTTTCCGTGGGCCTCGGCCCGGATCCGCTGCTTCATCGTGGGGGGCAGGGCCCTGGCGTGGGACCAGGCCCAGTGGTGCGGTGCCGGGATCGTCGCGGGTGTGCGGTGCGCGGTGCCGGTGCCGGTTCCGGTGTTCTCGGTCCGGGATCCGGCCGGGGCGGCGGTGGCGGTGCCGGCGGAGACGAGTCCGAGTGCCGTGCACAGCGCGAGGAAGGCGGTGACGATGGCGGTCCACAGCTTCATGACCTTGGTCCGGGTCATGGTCCCCTCACTTTCGGGTCGGGCGATTTGCGTACTTTGTTCATGATGTGTATGGGGATCGCGATGTGGTGGACCGACGCCCCTGACGCGTCGATGTTCCGATGAACACCACTCGTATGGACGCAAGAGGGCGGAAAAGGCCCGAAAAGCGATGAGCGAGGGTGAAGAGGGAGAAAAGTCACTGTCCGTGGGGGCCTGGTCACGCTCCGGCCGAGGCGGCCTCCGGCCCGGGCTAGTGGGCCGCCGGGGGCGGGAGTTGGGCGCCGACGCAGGTCACCGACCGATATCGGTCGGTGTGTATAGTCGGGCGCCAGAGGTCCCCTACGTCAAGGAAAGACGAGGTCGCGCGGTGAAGAAGCTGCTCCTGGTCGCACTGGCCGCCATCGGCGGGCTCCTCGTGTACCGCCAGATCCAGGCGGATCGCGCCGAGCAGGACCTGTGGACGGAGGCGACTGACTCCGTGCCCACGGGTTCGTGAGTCCTGGTACCGAAGCCGATACCGAATCTGTACAGACCCCGGTCGCCCGAGCGGCCGGGGTTCTGCGTTGCCGGGGGCCGTCCCGTGTTGCGGGAATCCGCGGGCCGGGGTAGGCCGGGCGGGGCGCGGCGCCGGGCGGGCCGGGCGTTTCGGACGGGTGTACGCGATGCCCGGATGGCGCAGGGCCGGCCGGGGCAGGATGGAGCCCGCGGCGCGGTTGTCGGGCGACTGGGGGTGGGGCGCGTGCGGGACCGGGGGCACACCGGAGCCGTCCGGTGCGTGATGGTGATCCTGCTGCTGGGGCTCTGGACCGTCGCCGCCCCGCCGGCCGGCGCGTGGGCCGCGGGTCCGTCCGCCGGTGCGCGGGCCGAGGGGGATTACGCCTTCACACCCGGCGCCCGGGACGTCGCGGGCGCGCCCGACACCGCGGGCGCGGTCCCGCTGGACGCCCGCCACACCTACCGCAGCTCCCTGCCCCGCGGCGCCAGGCTCTACTACCGGCTCCGGCTCACCGCCGCGGACACGGCGTACGTCCCCGTCACCGCCGTGCCGCCGCCGGACGCCGCCGTCTCCGCCACCGACGGCATCCGCGTCTCGCTGCGGGACGCCGACGGCACCTCCTGCTCCTACGCCTCCGCCCGCTTCGGTGCCGGGATCAGCCCGCGCCCGGTCACGGCCGTGGGCCAGCGCGAGCGGGGCAAGGCGCTGTGCCAGGGCGGGGGCACGTACTACCTGCTCGTCGAACGGCTCGACGCCGGTGCCCCGGGCGCGGCGGACGGGGGCGGGCGCTGGGACCTGGAGATCGCGCCCGCAACGGAACCGGGCCTGGTCCGGGCCGGTGCCACGACCGCGCCGCGCACCTGGGACTCCGCCACCCCGGAACCCCCCGCCGGCCGGCCCCGCGAACGCTCCGGCGGCACCGGGTTCGCGGCCGCGCGGCCCCTCGGCCCGGGCGTCTGGCGGACGGCGCTCGCACCGGGCGAGACCCGGTTCTACAAGGTCCCGATGGACTGGGGCCGACGGCTGGGCGCCTCCGCCGAGCTGGGCGGCGCCCGGGGCCACGGCTATGTCGGCGGCGCCCTGACCCTCTCCCTCCACAACCCCGTCCGCGCCTTGGTCGACGCCGCCTCCGCCGGCTACACCGGCACCGCCAGGCCCACCGCCCTGCGGCCGCTGCCGCCGGTGGAGTACGCCAACCGGTACGCCGTCCCGGCCGGGGTGACCTCCGTACGGTTCGCCGGTGACTACTACCTCGTCCTGCACCTCAGCACCCGGCTGGCCGAGCCGTTCGGGCCGGGGCCGTACGACGTGACGCTGCGGGTGCGGGTGGACGGCCGGGCCCACGCGGGCCCCGGGTACGACGGCGCCCCGGTGCCGAAGGACGTCTTCACGGTCACCGACCAGGACCGTGCCGCCGCGCTGACCGGGGGCCTCGCGCCCGGGGCCACGGGCGCGGACACGGGACCGGCGGACGGTGGGCGCGACGGCGACGGGACGCTGCGGCTGGTCGCCGTCGGCGGGATCGGCATGGGGACCGCACTGCTGCTGGCCCTCGGGGGCTGGACGGTGGCGGCCCGGCGGGCGCACACCCGGTCCCGGTGACGGCCGGGCGGCCCGCTCAGAGGCGGGTCAGGGCCCAGAAGCCCACCGCGTAGCAGACGAGCGCCAGCAGCAGGATCGGGATCACTGCCTTCGCCGGTGGCCCGGGCGGGCGCGGCGCGCGCCGCGCCCGGTGCCGCCGGCCGGGCGCGGGTGACGGCACCGGGAGGGACGGCGCGGGGGGCGCCGGACGGGGGTCGCGTGCGGTGTAGGCGGTGGTGGCGGTGTCCACGGGCGGGACCGGTGGGGGCTCCGGCACCGGTGGCGGCACCGGGAAGGGGGGCGGGGTCGCGGGCGCGGGCGCAAGGGGCGACGGCTGGGGGGCGGGGGTGTGCCGGGGCGGGGGCAGACGGAAGCTTCCGGTGTCCGACAGGGAACCGGTGGTGCTCGTGTCCGTGGGGGGACCCGGGGCCGGGCCGGTGCCCGTGCCGGTCCGCGGGGCCTCTTCCGGGGTGCCTTCGGAGGCCGTCTCCGAGGTGGTGCCCGGGACCGGTGCCAAGGCCACGCCGGAGGCCCGCCGGTGGGGGCCGCCGGGGCCGAAGCCGGGCGGCAGGGGCCCGAGTTGGTCGAAGATCTCGATGAGTTCGTCGTCCGGGCCCGGCTCCGGCAGGAGTTCCGCGGCGGCGGCGAGCGCCTTGCGCGCCCCCGTGGCCGTACGGAAACGGCGTGCCGGATCGGGCTGGAGCAGCGAGGAGACGACCCCCCAGAGGGGTTCCGGGATGCCCTTGGGCGGGCCGGGCGTGCCGTGCTCCAGGAAGTACCGCACCAGTTCCTTGGTGTCCGGCTTGGCGCCTTCGAGGAGGTAGAGGGCGACCAGGCCCACGGCGAACAGGTCGGCCGGGAAGTCGGGTTCGGCGCCGAGCAACTGCTCCGGGGCGAGGTAACCGGGCGTCCCCACCACGAGGTTGGTCTCCGTCAGCCGGGGCTCGCCGAGCCGCATGGCGATGCCGAAGTCGGACAGCCTGAGCCGGGGGCGGCCGGTGCCGGTGGCTTCGAGGAGGACGTTGGCGGGCTTGACGTCCCGGTGGACGACGCCCTCGGCGTGGACGGCGGCGAGCCCGGACAGCAACTGGTCGAGCAGCGTGCACACGTAGGCGGGCGGAAGGGGGCCGTAGTCGCCGACCAGGTGGACCAGGGAGCCGCCGGTGACCAGGTCCATGGTGAACAGCACCTTGTCGTCGTCGGCGGCCCAGCTGGCCGGGGCGAGGACGTGCGGGTGGTCGATGCGCAGGCCCTGCTCCCGGACGAAGCGGAGCAGGGAGTGGGCGTCGCTCTGCTGGAGGACCTTCGCGGCCACGTAACGCCGCCGGCGGTGGTCCCAGGCCCGCCATACGGCGCCCACGCCACCGCGTCCGATCGGGTCGGCCAGCTCGTACCGGCCGGCGAAGACCTCACCCATGGCAGCCGCCGCTCCTCCTCCTGGCCCCGTGCGTCCCCGCTGGTGCCCCGTGCCCGTGCGCCGGCCGGATCAGCCCCGGTGGTGAACCGGCCCGCGGCTCAGTTCTGGTGGGACTGGTAGTGCGCGACGGCGTCGGCGGTGCGGCCGGCGCCGTAGACGCGGAGGAACTCGGCGAGTTCGGGGTGGCTCGGCGCGAGGGCGTCGGCGGCGTCGATGATGTCACCCGCGGCGGCCACCGAGCGCAGCAGCGACTGGATCTCCCGGACCACGCGCTTGACCGTGGGCGCGCCCGAGCCGCCGGTGGTCTGGGTGGTGTTGCTGAGCACGGATCCCCCTTGCGACTTCTTGATCTCCTCCATGCGCTCGGTCGCCTCGGCGGCGCTGACGCTGCCGTCCGCGACCTGGGACGCCAACTCCTGCAGCAGCTGCACCCGCTGGACGACGGCGGGGTTGCCGATCTTCGCGCGCTGGCCGCTCATCAGCTGGGAGAGCATCGGGGCGGACAGGCCGAGGACCGCCGCGAGCCGGGCCTGGTTCAGCCCGAGATCGTCGATGAGCTTGCGGAAGAGCGCCCCCAACGGCTCCCCGTACCAGTTCCGCTGCAGCTCCCGCGCTCTCGCGGTGGCTTCCTGCTGTGCGGCGTCCATTGCGTCTCCCCATCGCTTCCCCTGAAAACCGCGGTTCGCTGTAGCGAACCACGTCGAGCATCTTACGGAGAGTGGTCATCCACGGGGACCCCCAATCTTTTTGCGGGATACGGGGGGTGACCCGGTACTCTGGTCTGCGGCGCCCGCCGGAACCCGATCCACCCGGCCGGTCGCTGCCCTCCCGGGGCCTTAGCTCAGTTGGTAGAGCGCCGTCTTTGCATGGCGGATGTCAGGGGTTCGACTCCCCTAGGCTCCACGGACAAAACCCCTCTGATCTGCGCGTTCGCAGGTGAGAGGGGTTTTTGCCGTGGTGAGCGGATACCGCGTGCCCGCTGTGACCCCGCCGCGGCCCGCCGTGCGGCGGGGTCAGTGGTGCAGGGGGGATCTGACGGCCGCGCGCAGGGGTTCCAGCAGCTGGTTGGTCTCCTGGATGCCGGGTGGGGAGCCGAGGTCCGGGATGCTGCGGTACGGCAGGGCGACGAGCGGGTCGTCCGCGAGGCGGTCGCCGAAGAGGACGACGCACCGCTGGGACGGGTTGCGCCGGGAGGCCCAGATCATCCCCATGGCGTCGGGTGCCTGGGCCCTGATCTCCCGGGCCCACCGGCGCGTGTGCGCGTAGTGCTCCGGGCCCTCGTCCTCCAGCAGGCGGTTGTCCTGGCAGACGGCGGCGAGGGCCGCCCCGGACAGCAGCGAGACCAGTTTCAGTTCGCACCGCGTGCGCACCACGTTCAGCGCCCTGCCCCGCACCTGGCGCCACATGACCAGCCGCATGCCGGTCTCCGGGTCGTAGGGGACCGAGCGCAGCAGGGTCTCGGCGAGCGCGGTCTCGGGGTCCGTCGCCGCGTACAGGCAGGGGTACGGGTCCTCGGGTGTGCCGTGGAAGCGGCCGGGCGCGGGGTCGTCCGGGTCGAACGGCTTGAACTCCACGGGCGCGAACCGGGACGGGTGCATCCGCCAGAGCGGGGTGCCGGCGGGCAGCAGCTCCCAGTGCGGCCGGAAGCGGTAACCGGAGGGCGACACGGTTGCCTCGTGCATCAGTCCCCCTCCACCAGTGCCACGGCCGCGCCCACCAGGTCGCGGTCCGGCCGGACGCCCAGCAGCGCGGCGGGCGGTCCCCCGCCGAGCCACAGATTGCGGCTCAGCCACCAGTCGGCGGCGCCCCACGGGTCCACGTCGGCCAGCAGCACCCGGTTGATCCGCAGGACGACCGCGTACGGTGCCCCGCCGCCCGGCTCGAACTGGAACTCCGGGTAGCGGTCGCCGCGGCCGGGGTCGGCGAGCCGGATCAGCTCGGGCGGTGGCGCGGCGCCGTGGCAGCGGGCGCGGGCCTCGGCGGCCGAGAGGGCGGGCGCGTGGAGCAGTCGGCGTTCGACGGCGGCGATGACGGCCGCGGTGCCGGGGGACGGCGGCGGACCGGCCGCGAGCCGGGTCAGCAGGTCCCGGGTGCGCAGCACGACCGGCCGGCCGGCCGTCGCCGCACCGGCGAGCCGGGCGGAGTCCAGGGCCGCGCGCACCGGATGGTCGTAGGGCAGCGGCACCAGGCAGAGCCGTACGGCCTGGAAGGCCCGGCGTACGGCCCTCGGGTCGTCAGGCGCGGTGCCGGCGAGGGCCCGCAGCCGTGTGAGCAGCAGCTCGTACTGCTCGGCGGTCAGCCGGGCGCGGATGTCGTCGAGGTGCTCGTCGACGAGGGCGAGCAACCTCGTCCCGCCGTCCTCACCCGTGGTCATGCGGTCTCCTTCCCCGGGCCGGGGTGGCCCTGGTGGATGAACGCGGCCCACAGCAGGGGCCGGCGCAGATCGGGCCGGCGGACGTCCGGGCGCAGGTCGTCGGTCAGGCAGCCCGGGTCCTCACGGTCCGGGTCGAGCATCCACGACTGCGCGGCGCGCAGGGCGTCCACGGGGCTGAGCCCGGCCCGCAGACGGTGGTGGAAGACCGTCATCAGCAGGGCCGAGGCGCTGTCCTGGGCGATCCACCGCGAGCCCACGACATCGCGTGCGCCGCCGGAGACGAACGCGGTGGTGAGGGTCAGGGCCTCGTCGTGGTCCCGGGTGCTCAGGTCGGTCTCGCAGGCGCTGAGCACGATCAGCGGGCCGTCCGGCGCCGCGGGCCCGGCGGGCCCCGGCCGGTCGAGGAGCCGGGTCACGGTGAGCCGGCCGCTCTCCTCGCCGTCGGCGGGGGCGAGGTGCAGGGCGGACTCCGTCGGCCGTACGCCCGCCACCCCGTGCGTGGCCAGATGGACCACCGAGTGGTCCTGGGCGAGCAGGGCCAGCAGCTGGTCCGGGGTTCCGGCCGGCACCGAGTCGGGCGGCAGGGTGGCGAAGTCGCCGTACAGCCGCGCCCCCGGATAGAAGGCCTCGCGCAGCTGGAGGACCTCCGGCTCGGCGAACGTCAGGGAGAGGCTCGGGTCGGCCACCAGGGCGGGGGCGGAGACCGGGGCGCGGGGCGCGCGGGTGATCGTACGCAGGAACTGGCTTCCGGACGCCGCGTAGCTGATCACCAGCGCCTGGCAGAGGTAGTCGTACGGGGCGCCGGCGGGGAAGCGGGCGGCGTGCCAGGGGACCACCCCGAGGCGGCCGCAGGGCACCAGGACGACCCGGGGCGTGCGACGGCCGGGCCCGCTGTCCGGCAGGTGCTTCTCCAGCCCGGCGAGCACGTGGGCGAACACCTCGTACGCCCAGTCGCACAGGTCGTCCAGGGCCTCTTCCCACGCCTGCCGCTCCGCCGGGCCGCCGTGGTCCGGGCCGGCGGAACGGGCGGCGGCCGCGTCCAGGTACCGCCTCAGCGGCTCGGACTCCGTCTCGGCCAGCATGGGCAGGGCGCCGAAACCGATGCCGATCTCCGGGCCCACCGCGAGCAGCATGCCCGGGGCCGCGCCGCCGTCACCGGGGACCAGGTAGATCAGCGCGTCCGCGCCGGACTCGCCGACGCCGTCCGCGAGTTCGCGCAGCGTGGGGGTGCCGAGCAGGCCGCCCCGGTCCCGGTAGCCGAGGGCCTCCAGGGCCTTGCGGCGCAGGGTGCTGGGCAGCCCGGCGGGCAGTTCCCCGGTCTCCTGGGCGCCGGAGTCCCGCCAGGCTTCGGCGAGTTCGGCATGGCCGCGCTCCTGGAGCAGGTCCGGTACGGCCTTCGAGGTGGCCGCCGCGTGCAGCACGAGGGCCCGGCCCAGCTCCAGCGCGGTGACCGCGTCCTCCACCCTGCCGTGCGCGGCGGCCCACAGGGCGGCCCGCACGCCGAGGGAGGCGCCGTTGCGGGCGGTCGTCAGGCGGTGTTCGGCGCCGTGCTGGAGGAGGACGTCGGCGGCGAGGGTGGCCAGGGCCTCGTTCGCCGCGTCGGTGGCGGCGTCCGCGTCGGACGTGTTCCGTTCCCGGTGCCAGCGGGCGCGGTAGGACTCGGCGAGCGTCCACAGGGACTCGGCCGCGACGCGCGGGGCCCGGCCCTGCCGGATGTGCTCGCGCAGCCGCTCCAGCGTGGTGACGGCGGCGTCGAGGTCGGCCGGGTCCTTGGTCAGGCTGTAGCGCATGCCGAGGCGGTTCGCGGCGGAGTGCAGCCGGTCGGCGGGGGCGTCGGGCGGCGGCACCTCCCGCTCCGGGAGGCCGTCGGGGGCGTCGGTGAGGTAGGCGCGCAGGGCCGCGAGGTCGGGGACCATCGCGTCGAGATCCTCGTCCCTGATCGGCAGGACGCTGTTCCGCGCGGCCTCCCGGCCCTCGTCCAGGTCCGCGAAGCCGCGCAGCATCAGCTCCTTGTCCAGGGTGGAGCGGCCGAGCATGAGGCGGACCGCGGCGCGGGCGATGAGGGCCATGCAGCGGAAGTCGTGGTCCTCGGGAACGGAGCCGGCGAGGGCCTCCGCGCGGGGCAGCAGGTCGCGGAGCTGTCGCACGTCCTCGGCCTGGCCGGCGACCCGGACGGCGGTCACCAGCTCCATCACGTCCGCCATGACCGCGAAGCCGTCGGCCATGGGGATCGGGCTCCGCGACGTGCGCCGCAGGTAGTCGACGAGGGACCGCGTGTGCGCGAGACCGAGTTCCAGGTCCTGGAGGGTGCCGCCCGCGCCCTCGCTCACGTTCAGCAGCATGGCCATCATGCCCTCGATGCCGTCCCGTCCCGGCACGCCGTCCGGCAGCCCTTCCAGCGCCTCGCGCAGCCGCCGGAGCTGCTGCTCCAGGGCGGCGGGATCCCCGCCGCCGGCACCGTTCACGAAGTCCAGCGACGTGGTGTTGACCGCCTGCAGCGCGACGAACATCCGGCGGAAGTCGTCGGGGGTGCGGAGCGGGGACGGGGGGCCGTCGCCGGGTGGGGCGGCGGTGCGGGTGGGGGGCCGGGGGGCGTCCGCGCCGGCCGGGGCCGGGCCGGTACCGGCGCCGGGTGCCGGGTCCGCGCCCGTGCGCGGATCCCCGCCGGCGCCCGGGCCCGTCCCTGTCTCCGGACCCGCCCCCGTCTCCGGGCCCGCGCCGCCGGCCGTCCTCAGCAGGTCCGTCATCATCTGCCGCATCCGCTCGGTGAACGGACTGCCGTCGTCGGGCAGGAGGCTCGTGAACAGGTCGGTCATCCCGTCCGCCGAGGGACGGTCGTAGAGGTCGCGCACCTGCCGCAGCTGCCGCAGCTGCTCCGGCGGCAACGGCAGCTCGGCCGCGTCGGCCACCAGCTCCCGCACCCCGGCCGCGAAGGCGGCCATTCCGGCCGGGCCCTCCCGCGCGATCATGTCGAACATCGCGGTGGCGTCCGGTTCCGGCGGCAGCCCGCCCAGCATCTCCTGCAACGGCATCGCGTGGGTCAGCAGGAACAGCGCGGCCCACCGCCGGTCCTCGGCACGGACCGCGGCGCCGATCTCCGTCGCCGCATCCCGCGCGTCCCGCAGCAGGCCGTGCGCCCGCTCCCGGTCCGCGGGCACCCCGCCCCCGGCGACGTGCCGCAGGGTGAGGGCGCCGCCGAGCCACACGGTGACCGAGCCGCGCAGCCCCGGATCGTGGTCCAGCAGCCGGGAGAGGGCCTCCAGTTCGCCGACCGCGTCGTCGTGGGCGCGGGAGGCCTTGACGACGGTGTCCGGCGCCGGCAGCAGCGCCTTCGCCCGGCCGATGGCCTGGTGGGCCCAGGCCCGCACCGCCCGGACGCCCCCGCTCTCTTCTTCTTCCCCCACCGGCACTCCTCCCGTCCCGAGGACGACAGCCCGCTCCGGCCCCCATGATGACGAGACTTCCGCCACCACGAGGGCCGAATGCCGGGCTTTTACGGCCGGCGCCCGTTCGGCACCCGGAACCCGCCCGGGACCCGCCCGGGCGGTCAGGGGCGGTGGACCGGTGCCTGGAGTTCCGTCACCCAGTCGTCGCGGTCGTCCGGGCACTCCAGGCTGATCTCGCGGGGGTAGCCGGCCGAGTGGTAGCCGTGGGTGTCGATCCAGTGGGCCAGGGCCTGGGCCGTGGGCAGCACGGTGTCCATCGGGCCGCGGTGCACGATGGTCGCCGCCCGGTCCAGGGACGGCAGGTCGAGGACGCGGACGGCGCCGTCCTGGAGCGGTGCGGAGACCTGGACGGCGGCGTGCACGGTGATCCTGCCGCCGCCCTCCGGGGCGTCCTCGTAGGAGGCGATGCCGGGACCCGTCGGGGCGATGCCCGCGCTGTCCAGGCGGCGGAACAGCTCTTCGTAGAGCGGGCCGATGACCGGGCCGATGTCCTCGGGCTGGTAGCTCTCGGCGGTCGCGGTCAGCTCCGCCACCCGGACGGCGGGGACGCTCTTGAGGACGACATCGTTCGTGGGCATGTGCCCCTCGCTCTCGATCGCTCGGAGCCGCGCCTCGACCTGGACCAGCCGTGCTTCCGTGGCGGCCATGGCACTCTCCAGCTCGGCCCGCCGCAGCCGCAGCATGCCGCGCAGCTCCTCGGCGCCGACCTTCTCGTCCACGATGTCCCGGACCTGGCGGAGGGTGAAGCCGAGGTCCTTGAGCGCGATGATCCGGTTGAGGCGGGCGAGCTGGGCGGCGCCGTAGTGGCGGTAGCCGCTGGCGGGGTCGACGTGGGCCGGGCGCAGCAGGCCGGTGGCGTCGTAGTGACGCAGCATCCGGACCGAGACGCGGCCGTGCCGGGCGAAGTCTCCGATGGTGAACATGATGTCTCCGAGTCGACCGCCTGACACGGTGTGAGGGTCAAGAGGGGCCCGGTCGCCGAGGGACCGGAGGAAACGGCGGGGGACTTCGTGGCCCGCGCCCGGTCAGCGGCGGGCGCCGTCCAGCGCCGGGGCCGCCTCGCGCAGGGCCTCCTCGGGGGTCAGCCGGGCACCGTCGCCGAAGGACCGGGTGAAGGCCGCGTCGCCCAGGACGGCGCGGGCGGCCCGCTCGACACGGTCGACGTCGGTGCGCTCGGCCGGCGGCAGGGGCGCGCCCACGCTGCGGCGGGCCGCGTCCGCCGCGCCGAGCAGCAGGGCCGCGCAGGCCGCGGCGGGGCCGGTGCCGCGCAGGGCGGCCGCGCCCGCGAGGCCCTCCAGGGACAGCGCGAGCGCCCGTGGCTCGCCGATCGCGCGGGCCACCTCCAGACCGCGCAGATGGTGGGCCGCGGCCCCGTCGGCGTCGCCGCGCAGTTCGGCGACGAAGCCCAGCTCGGCCAGCAGCAGATGGTCGCCGGCCTGCGAGGACACGTCGGCGTACCCCTCGCGCAGGTGCCGCAGATGCGCCTCGGCGGCGTCGAGGTCCCCGGAGCGGCGGGCACCGAGCGCGAGCCCCATCCCGGCGTGGATCTCCCCGTACTTGTAGCCCTGCTCGGCGGCGCTGCGCCGCGCCTGCTCGTGCAGGTCGCGGGCGCGGTCCCAGTCGTGGGACAGCAGCGCGAGCCGGCCGAGGCCGGACAGCCGGGCCGACACCTCGGCCGCGAGGCCCAGTTCGCGGGCCATCCGCAGCCCCTCGTACTGGCGGTGCACGGCCTCCTCGTACTCGCCCTTGATCTCCGCGAGCGCCGCCAGCGGTGACACCGTCTGGAGCTCGCCCCAGCGGTCGCCCAGCTCACGGAAGAGCGCGGCGCTGCGCCGGCCGTCACGGCCCAGCCCGGCGAGGTCGCCGCGGATCAGCGCGAGCGTGGCCCGCAGGCCGAGCGCGGCGGCGGTGCCCCACTGGTCGCCGGCGCGGGTGAACAGGGTCAGCGCCCGGTCGTTCAGCTCCCCGCTGTCGGCCACCGCCCCCGCGCTGAACAGGCCGTACGCGCACAGCCACAGCGACCGGGCCCGCCGTACCGGGTCGGCGCCGACGGGTTCGTCCGGCAGGGTGTCGGCCGGGTCGCGGTCACCGGTGAGCAGGGCGAACGCCGTGTACAGCAGGGTCAGTTCGAACCGGTCGCCGTCCGGGGCGGCCGTCGTCGCGGTGTCCAGCACCGCGCGCAGGCTGCGGCGCGCCTGGGCGAGCCGGCCGCGCAGCAGCCACCACCAGGCCAGCGCGGTGGCCAGCCGGGCCGCCTGCTCCGGGTGCCCGGCGGCGGCCCGGCGCACGGCCTCGTCCAGGGCCGAGCGCAGATTGCCGGACTCGGCGTCGAGCCGGGCGAGCCAGGACCGCTGCCCGGGGCCGCGCAGCTCGGGCTCGGCGCGTTCGGCGAGCGCGAGGTAGTGGCGCAGATGCCGGTCGCGTACGGCGGCGAGGTCCTCCAGCTCGTGCAGTCGCTCGGTGGCGTACGCGGCGACGGACTCCAGCAGCCGGTAGCGCGGGCCGGCCGGTCCGGTCACGACGACCACCAGGGACCGGTCGACCAGCCGGGTCACCAGGTCGGGCACCTCGGGGCAGGCCACGCCGTCGCCCGCGCACACCGCCTCGGCCGCCCGCAGGTCGCAGCCGTCGCTGAACGCGGCCAGCCGGCGCAGCACGATGCGCTCGGGCGCGCTGAGCAGTTCCCAGCTCCAGTCGATCACCGCGCGCAGGGTCTGCTGGCGTTCGGGTGCCCCGCGCCGTCCCGAGGTCAGCAGCTGGAACCGGTCGCCGAGCCGGGCCGCCAGCTCGCGCACGCCGAGCGCGCGGACCCGGGTGGCCGCCAGTTCCAGGGCGAGCGGGATGCCGTCGAGGCGGCGGCAGATCTCCGTGACGGCGGCCCGGTCGCCGTCGTCGCAGGCGTCGGGGGCGAGCGAGAAGCCGGGGGCCGCGGCGGCGGCGCGCTGGGTGAACAGCCGTACCGCGTCGTCGGTGGGCAGCGGCTCGACCAGGAACACCTCCTCGCCCGGCAGGCCCAGTGGTTCCTGGCTGGTGGCCAGGACGCGCAGGCCGGGCGCGGTGCGCAGGAGCAGGGCGGTGAGTTCGGCGGCGGCGTCCACGACGTGTTCGCAGTTGTCGAGCACGAGCAGGGTGCGGCGGTCGCGCAGGACGGCGGCGAGGTGGTGCGCGGGGGAGCGGGTGCCGGCACCGGAGACGGGTACGGCGGAGGGCGCGTGGTCGCTGATGCCGAGGGAGGCGGCGACGACCTGGGCGAGGTCGGCGACGGCCCCGCCGCGCACGCCGGAGAACTCCACGAACCAGGCGCCGTCGGCCGGTTCGGCGGCGGACGCGCCACCGAGCAGGGCGTCGGCCGCGGCCACGGCCAGCCGGGTCTTGCCCACCCCGCCGGGGCCGGTCAGGGTCACCAGCCGGGTGGCGCGCAGCAGTCCGGTGACCTGGTCGAGCGCGTCGCGGCGGCCGATGAGGGGGGTGAGGGAGGCGGGCAGGTTGGAGGGGGCGGGCGCGGGGGGCGGGGCGGGCTGCGGTGCGGCGGGTTCCGGGGCGGGCGCGGCGTCGGCGGGGGCGGGGGCGGGGCGGGGCGCGAGGGCCAGCGCGGGGTCCTGGCGGAGCACCGCCTGGTGCAGCGCGGCGAGTTCGGGGCTCGGCTCGACGCCCAGGTCGGCCACCAGCCGGGCGCGCAGGTCCTCGTAGGCCGCGAGGGCCTCGCTCTGCCGGCCGGCCGCGTACAGCGCCCGTATCTGGAGCGCGCGCAGCCGCTCCCGCAGCGGGTGCCGGGCCACCAGGTCGGCCAGCTCCCCGGCGAGCAGCACGTGTTCGCCGGCCGCGAGGCGGGCCTCGGCCTGCTCCTCCAGCACGGACAGCCGCTGGTCGGTCAGGCGCTGCGCCGCCCCGCGCACGAAGTCGTGGTCGGCGAAGTCGGCGTAGGCCGGACCCCGCCACAGCCCGAGGGCCTCGGTCAGCAGCGCGGCCCGCTCGTCCGGGCCGGTGACGGCGCGGGCCCGGTCCACCAGGGCGCGGAACCGGTCGGCGTCCACCTCGTCGGTGTCCTCCAGCCGCAGCCGGTAGCCGGCCGGCTGGAGCGGCACCCGGTCCCGGCCCAGCACCCGGCGCAGCTGCGAGACCTTCGCCTGGAGCGCGCCGGCGGGCCGGCCCGGCGGGCGGTCGCCCCAGAGGTCGTGGATCAGCCGGTCGGCGGAGACCGGTCCGCCGTCGTGTGCGAGCAGGGCGGCGAGCAGCGCCCGGACCTTCGCCTCGGGAACCCTGACGGCCACCCCCTCGTCGTCCCACACCGTCAGTGGGCCGAGCACCCCAAACCGCATGTGCGTCACTGTACGTCACGGAGCCGGTCCGGTTGGGTGTCCGCCCGGTCCCTACGGCGTCCACCAGGGGTTTTCCCCGGTCGCCGGTCGTGCGTCAGCCGTCCGTCAGCCGCTGCCGGGCGCCCGTGAGCGGGCCGTAAGCCGTTCCGAAGCTTTCCCGAAGCGCCCCGGCGCATGGTCGTTCCCACCGAGCCGTCGTGGCAGGTGCGGTGAAGGAAGAGGAAGCGGCATGACCAAGTACGCGGGCCGGACGGCCGTAGTCGTCGGAGAGGCCACCGCCATCGGGCTGGCCGTGGCCAAGCGTCTGGTGGAGGGCGGCGCCCAGGTCGTGCTGACCGCCCGCACCACGCGGGAGCGGGACCGCCTCGGCGGCGAACTGGGCTCCGCCGCCCGGGTCGTCGCGCCTTCGGACGTGACCGCCTGCCTGGGTCCCGGGGGTGCCGTCGACTGGCTGTTCGCGGATGTCGTGGCCACCGCCCGGCCGCTGCTGGCACGCCTCAGGGACGGTGGCGCGGTCGTCCTCATGACCCCGGCGCCCTCGCCCGCCGCCGTGCACGCGCTGGCCGGCGAGCTGGTCTCCCGGGGCATCCGCGTCAACGCCGTGGCGCCGGGCTGTATCGAGGCGCCGGGCGGCGACGGGGTGCCCCTGCCGCCCCTGGGCCGCCTCGGTGCCGCCGAGGAGGTCGCCCGGGCCGCGCTGTTCCTGGCCACCGACGCCACGTTCACCACCGGTGCCCGCCTGCCGGTCGACGGGGGCCTGAGCCGGTCATGACGGTCATGACGGTCATGACGGCGTACCGGCGCACCCGGCCGGCGGGCCGGGGACCGCGGCCGGCGCACCGGCGCACCCGGCCGGCCGGCCCCGGGCCCTCGGGGCCTGTGGGGCCGCCCGATCCCCCCGGGCCGCCCGGTCCCCCCGGTCCGCCCCGTCCCTGGGGCCCACCCCGAGCGTTCACCCACTCCGTCCCCGAAAACCTGGAGCACACCCCATGAGCACCACACCCGATACCGCGGCCGGTTCGCCCGCGCGGACCGGCGCCGAGGCGGGCCGGCCGGGCGCCGGCGAGCAGCAGAAGCTGCCCCTGTTCGCCCTGCTGGCCCTCGCCACCGCCGTGTTCATCACGAGCCTCACCGAGACCCTGCCCGCCGGTCTGCTCCCGTCCATGAGCGACGACCTGAACGTGAGCGAGTCCGCGACCGGGCAGACGGTCACCATCTACGCCCTCGGCACCGCGCTGACCGCGATCCCGCTGACGGCGGCGACCGCCGGCTGGCACCGCAAGCGGCTGCTGCTGACCTCCATGGCCGGCTTCGCCGTCGCCAACACCGTCACCGCGCTGTCCTCCGTGTACGGGCTGACGATGGCGGCGCGCTTCGTCGCCGGTGTCGCGGCGGGCCTGGCCTGGGCGCTGCTCGCCGGTTACGCGCGCCGGCTGGCCCCGGTGCCGCTGCAGGGCCGGGCCATCGCCGTGGCGATGGCGGGCATCCCCGTCGCGCTCTCCCTCGGCGTGCCCGCCGGCACGTTCCTCGGCAAGGTGACCGACTGGCGCGTGGCCTTCCTCGCGATGACCGCGCTCACCGTCCTGCTGCTGGCGTGGATCGCCGCCGCCGTACCGGACTACCCGGGCCAGGAGCGCGGCGAGCGGCCGAAGATGCTGCACGCGCTGAAGGTCCCCGGTGTGGTGCCGGTGCTGTTCGTGACGCTGGTCTTCGTCCTCGCGCACACCATCATCTACGCCTACATCGCCACGTTCCTCGACGACCTCGGCATGGGCGGCAACACCGACCTGGTGCTGCTGGTGTTCGGCATCGCCTCGCTGGCCAGCATCTGGATCGTCGGCGCGCAGATCCACCACCGGCTGCGGGTGCTGACGATCGCCAGCTCGCTGCTGGTCGCGGTGGCCGCCGCGGTGCTGGCGGTGTTCGCGGACCAGACCGCGCTCGTCTACCTCGCGGCCGTGCTGTGGGGCCTGGGCTGGGGCGGGGTGCCGACCCTGCTGCAGACCGCGGCCGGTGACGCGGGCGGCGAGAAGGCGGCCGACGCGGCCCAGGCCATGCTGGTGACGCTGTGGAACGTCGCCATGGCGGGCGGCGGTGTCATCGGCGGTGTGCTGCTCGACCTGACCGGCAGCGACTCGCTGCCGTGGAGCGTGCTGCTGCTGATGCTGCCGGTGATCGCCGTCGTCGTGGCCGCCCGCGGCCACGGCTTCCCCGCCAAGCGCCCGGTGGCGTAGGCACGGCGTGCGGCGGCGGGGACGATCGCCCTCCCCGCCGTACCGCCGTGGCACCACCCCGTCCCCCCCATCCCCGCCGACACCGGATCGTCATCACCGGACCGTGGAGCCATGACCGAAGAGACTGGACCGACGAAGACCGCCGGGAGGCCGAAGCCGGCGCAGCGGCCGCTGCACCATGTCGAGTTCGGCTCCGGCACGCCCGTGGTGCTGCTGCACGGCCACACCGTCGACCACCGGCTCCTGCTGCCGCTGGAGCCCGTGTTCGCCGCGCGCCGCGGCTGGCGGCGGCTCTACGTCGACCTGCCCGGCTGCGGCCGCTCGCCCCGGCTGACCGGGCCGGTCACGGCGGAGGCCATGGGCGAGGCGGTGCTGCGGTTCGTGGACGAGGTCGTCGGTGCCGAGCCGTTCGTGGTCGTGGGCATCTCCTACGGCGGCCAGCTCGCCCGCGGGCTGATCGCCGGGAGGGGCCCGCGGGTGCTGGGCGCCGCGCTGATCGCGCCGCTGGTCAAGCCGGACGGGGAGCGGGCGCTGCCCGAGCGGGAGGTGCTCGCCCGGGACGAGGCGCTGCTGGCCGCGCTCGACCCGGCCGATCGCGAGGTGTTCACGAGCATCGCGCTGTACCAGGACGACGCCGGCTGGAACGCCTTCCGCGACCACGTGCTGCCCGGCTTCCGCGCCCACCACCGCGCGGACGCCGCCGCGTTACGCGAGGCGTACCTGTTCCGGCGGGCCCCGGAGTCCCGCTTCGGCACGCACGACGGCACCCATCTGGTGGTGACGGGGCGCCAGGACCACATGGTCGGCTGGCGGGACCAGCTGGAGCTGCTGGACCACTACCCGCGCGCCACCTACGCCGTCGTCGACGGTGCCGGGCACAACGTCCATCTCGACCAGCCGGACACCGTGCACGGCCTGCTGGGCAACTGGCTCGACACCCTGGCGGCACAACGCGACTGATCAGCGCCACGCGGGCCCGACGAGCGGACCGCCGAAGGTATCCCCCGGCCTTCGGCGGTCATCGGCGTGCCCGCGGCAAAGGGTTTGTTCATATGATTTTGACAACCCCTCGATCTCGGTCGGGCGGGGGCATCAGTATTGGGTCAACCGGCATTTACCGACCCGTGCCAAGGGCCCTCCATGCCCGTCGCCCGATCGCGTTTGCCCAGCTCAGCCCGGGAAGTAGCGAAGTGCCGTACGGGCGACGGACAGAATTGTGGATCCGAGGGTATTTTGTGGCTCGGGCACATGCACGATG
Source organism: Streptomyces sp. NPDC104831 (assembly GCF_055583025.1). Lineage (NCBI taxonomy): Bacteria > Bacillati > Actinomycetota > Actinomycetes > Kitasatosporales > Streptomycetaceae > Streptomyces > Streptomyces sp. NPDC104831. Next base: position 22,975 of record NZ_JBVJOT010000005.1, on the reverse strand, counting down.
CACCGGCCTCACAGCGAGCGTTACGAAATACGAGGGGACGTAGCGTTTATGTCGTCGAGTGAGACGCGCATGGCAACGAGCAGCGACGATCCACGTATACAGAGGTTTGTCGAGGACATATTCCGATCACTGCACAGAGTGGAACAGCACCGCTGGGCCCGGGCCTATCTGTGGGCCCTGCTCCACGGCTCCGGCAAGAAGACCCCGCGACGCATGGCCCGGGAGGACTTTTTACCCACGGCGGCGCTGCGCGGACTGCACCAGTTCATCAACGCCAGCTCCTGGGACTGGCGGCCCGTGCGCCGCAGGCTCGCCCGGCGGGTGGCCGCGACGGCCGCGCCCTACGCCTGGACGGTCGCCGAGCTGGTCATCCCGAAGAACGGCGGCCACTCGGTGGGGGTGCACCGCCGGGTGGACCCCGCGACCCGGCAGGCCGTCAACTGCCAGCACGCGCTGGGCCTGTTCCTGGCCGGCGCCCAGGGGGCCTTCCCGGTCGACTGGAGCCTGGTGCTCAGCGGCCCCTGGGCCGGCGACCCGGAGCGCCGGCGGCGGGCCCGCATACCGGACGAGGAGAGGCAGCGCCCGGTCGGCGGCCACGTCCTCGGCTACGCCGCCGACGCGGTCACGCTGCCGCACGGGGCCGGACTGCCCTGGGTCCTGGACCTGAGCCGGTGCGACGACGCGGCCGGTGTGCTCGTGGGCCTGGCCCGGGAACGGCTGGACGTGGTGGCCGAGGTCGACCCCGGCCAGATCGTGCTCGTCGGCCAGCACACGCCGACCGTGCGCACGGTCGGCGGGCTGATGGGCGTACGGCACGCCCGGCAGCCGCACGTGATGATGCGGCAGGCCCCGGACGGCCGCACCAAGGCCGTGACGATCCACACCTACACCGGCACGGTCCGGCTGCCGCAGCCGTCCGGCGCCGACGGCGGCTCGCGCGCCTACCGGATCCTGGAGCGGCCCGCCCTGGACGGCCGGCTGCCCGCCCGGTACTGGCTCACCAGCCTCACCGACGGACCGGTGGACGAGGTCCTGTCGCTGGTGCGGGGCCGGACCGCCGCCCTGTCGGCCGTCTCCGTGCTGCAGAACCGTCTCGGCGTCCTGGACTTCGAGGGCCGTTCCTTCCCGGGCTGGCACCACCACATGACGATGGCCTCGGCCGCGTACGCCTACCAGTACCTCGACGACGTCCCGGAACGCGCGCCCCTGTCGCCGCCGGCCGCCCCCGCGGCCGAGCCGAGCAGGGCCGCGGGCTGACGGCCACCGGGGAGCGAGCCAAGTGATGAAGAGGGGACGGCAGGGGTGACCAACGTACTCGTGGTGGAACGGGACGCCGCCGCGGCCGAGGCGACCGAGCGGGATCTGCGCAGACAGGGGTACACCACGCGGAGCGTGCACACCGGGGCACGGGCGCTGCGGACATACCACGACGCGGATCTGGTGCTGCTCTCGCTGGAGCTGTCGGACATGGACGGGCTGGAGGTGTGCCGGTCGGTGCGCAGCGCCGGCGACATCCCCCTGATCGCCGTGACCGACGAGGACGACGAACTGGAGCGGGTCCTCGCACTGCGCGCCGGTGCGGACGACTGCGTCGTGAAGACCTGGGGATTCCGGGAGATAAGCGCGCGGATAGAGGCCGTACTGCGCCGGGCGCACCGCGCACCGGCCCCGGAGAAGACGATTTCCCTGCGCCCGCTGCATATCGACCCGCGTACCCGTGAGGTGTGGCTGCACGACCGGCTGGTACCGGTCACCTCGAAGGAATTCGAGTTGTTGTACGTGCTGGCCCGCAATTCCGAGACGGTCGTGTCGCGGAAGGAACTGATGGCGAAGGTGTGGGGCAGCAACTGGGCCTGCACCAGCCGCACCATCGACACCCATGTGAGCAGTCTGCGGTCGAAACTCGGCTCCAGCCGGTGGATCACCACGGTCCGCGGCGTGGGCTACCGGATGGGCTACGGCGACTGCCGCGCCGCCGAGCGCCCGGAGGAGTCCGAGTGGCCGCGGACGCCCGAGCTGTCCGAGGCGTCGTAGGCCCCGGACAGCCCGGACGGTTCACCGGTCGACGGTGCGGACGGGGCCCCGTCCGGGTTCACACCGTCGCCGTCTCCAGGCGGCGCAGCAGGGGGTGCGCCGCGTCCGCGTCGCCGTCGGCCAGGGCGCGGCGGGCCCACCACGCCGACGCCAGGTTGGACGTGAGCAGGGTCCGGCCGGGCTCGCGCCGGGCCAGCTCGGCGAGCGCCGCGAGGGTGCCCATGCCGGTCCCGGTGAACAGCAGGGCGGTGTCCGCGGGCAGGTCGGACGCGGCGAGGCGGTCGCGTATCCGCGCGGTCGTGACCTGGTACGGATCGTGGTGCGGCTCCTCGCCGGGGGTCTCGCGCGCCGGCACCGTCACGACCCCGTCGACGGTGAGGCCGGCCTCCTCCCAGAAGGCGCGGGAGGTGTCGGTGAGCCACGGCTGGTACGGCGAGACCAGGCTCAGCCGGCGTATGCCGAGGGCCGCGCAGGTGGCGAGGATCGCCTGGGTGGAGGACCACACGGGGTAGCCCGTGCGCTCGGACAGCTCGGCGCAGAAGGCGCGGTCGCCGTCCGGGCCGAGCAGGTAGTGGGAGGCGCTGCACGCCACCACGGCCCCGTCCAGCCGCATGCCGCCGAAGCGGCCGAGGGTGTCGGGCAGGACCCGGTTGTAGGTCTCCAGCATGTCCTTCAGACCGAGCCCGGGCGTGGTCGGGAAGCGGGCCGTGTACACGTTCACCCGGCCGGCGAGCAGCGTGGCGAACTCCGGTTCGGCGGTCGGGTTCTCCGGCGGGACGACGAGCCCCAGCCGGGGCAGTGAGAGAAGGTCCATGTATCGCACGGTAGGCGCGCCGCGCCCGCCCGGGCGCCGTATTCGGCGGACTCTTGCGTACGGCCACACCCTTCTTGCAGACGCTGTAGTTCTTGACACTCCCTGACACTTTTCCACGGCCTTCTGACGCTCCTTTCATTGCCAGGCGCCCGCCCCGGGCCGGATTCTGTTGTGCAGCGCCAGCCGCAATCGTTCCCGGATTGCGGTTCACCGAACTCGTCCGGAAACGCTGCGGGCAACCCCTTTCCGGAACAAGGAGTGAACTGAAATGGCAGCACCGGAAAACCACGAGAAACTCCCGAACCCGCCCCTGATATCCGACGCCACCCTGCGCGACTCCGCGCACATGGCGGGCGTCGAGTTCGGCCCGAGGGACGCGGCGGCCATCGCCGGCCTGCTGGTGCGCACCGGCGTCGAACTGGTCGAGGTGGGCATGGTCTCCGGCCCCGGGTCCAAGGACGCGCCGCTGATCGAGGCCGTGCACGAGGCCGTGGGCCCCGAGCGCAGCATGACGCTGCTCGTGGTGCGCGACCGCCAGCAGGTGGCCCGGGCCCTCGACGAGGCCGAGCGGCTCGGCGTGCGCCACATCATGTACTCCATCCCCACCTCGGAGCAGCACGCCACCCTGAAGCTGGGCACGCCGAGCGCCAAGCTCCTCCAGGCGCTGGCCCGTTCGGCGATCTCGCAGGCCAAGGAGCGCGGCTTCCACGTCACCTTCAGCGGCGAGGACGGCGCCCGCACCCCCCGGGAGCGGCTCGTCCCCTACGTGACCTCCGGCTTCGAGGCGGGGGCCGACCGGTTCCGGCTCGCCGAGACCGTCGCCTACCTCTCGCCCTGGCAGATGGAGGCGAAGATCGCGGACCTCACCGCGATCGACGGGTCGGAGATCGAGATCCACTCGCACAACATGCTGGGCATGGCGGTCGCCAACTCGCTCGCCGCCGTCCGCGCCGGTGCCCGGTGGATCTCCGCGACCGTCGGCGGCATCGGCGAGCGCGGCGGCAACGCCCCGCTGGCCGAGCTGCTCACCTCGCTGCGGGTCGTGCACGGCGACACCCGCTTCGACCTCACCCACCTCACCGAGCTGTCCCGGATCGCCCTGAGGGGCGCCGGCCTCGGTGACGCCTTCCAGTCCGGCCCGACCACCCCGCACGCCTTCGCCTACGAGCTGCCCGGCCAGCTCGGCAACCCGGAGGCCTACGAGACCCTGCCGGCCGAACTCGTCGGCGGCTCCCGCGAGCTGCGGGTGCGCACCCGGCTGACCCCGGCCCTCGTGAAGTGGGCGCTGGCCGACTCCGGGGTCGACGTCGACGTCGACGCCTTCACCGCCTGGCTGACCGACCGCCAGGTGGCCGCCGGCGGCCCCGTCCTGGACCGCGACGCGGTCCGCAAGGCCGCGGTCGACTTCCAGGCCGCCGCCTGAACCACCCCCTCCCACCGTCCCCTCTTCAGGAAACGGAGTCCCACCATGACCACCGCCACCCTCTCCGGCGCCTGCCCCGAGTGCGAGACCGACCTGACCGTGCCGCCGGTCGTCCAGGGCGAGACCCTGTCCTGCCCCGAGTGCCTGCTGACGCTGCGGGTCGAGGACATCTCCGACGGGCGGCTGACCCTGGAGACGGTCGAGGTCCAGCTCCGCGACTGGGGCCAGTGATGGGCACCAAGGTCGCCGTCGTCGCGGACCGGATCGCCTGGGAGGAACGCGAGCTGATCCAGCGGGCCGGGGCCTTCGGGCTGTCGGTCGACTGGGTCAACGACGAGTCCCTGTGCCTCGGCGATCCGGACGCCCCCTCGGTACGGGACTACGAGGTGCTGCTCGTCCGCAGCCGCAGCTACACCCGCGGCGGCCTCGTCGCGAGCCTCGCCGAGGCCGCCGGCGCCCGCACCGTCAACACCGCCCGCGCCATCCACGCCTGCGAGAACAAGGCCGCGCTGCGCACCGTGCTGCGCGCCGCCGGCGTCCCGGTGCCGGACTTCCGGCTGGTGCTGTCCCGCAAGGACTTCACCCAGGCCCTGGCGGAGCTGGAGACCCCCGTCGTCCTCAAGCCGGTCTTCGGCGGGATGGGCAAGCGGGTCACCCTGATCCGCCACACCGACACCGCCCAGTCCGTCTACGACTACGTCGAGGACCTCGGCCACGCCTTCGAGCAGGCCTGCCTGGTGGAGCCGTACATCGGCGGCGGCACCTCGGTGCGCTGCCTGGTCGTGGGCCGGGAACTGGTCGGCGCCGCCGAGTTCGCCAGCGGCGGCACCGACTGGCGCAACAACGCCGCCCTCGGCAACGACAGCCGCGCCCTCGCCCACGACCCCGACATCGTGAAGATCACCGACGCGGTGACGGCGGAGCTGGGCCCCGGGATCTACGGCATCGACCTGTTCCGCACCGGCGACGGCTACGTCGTCAACGAGGTCAACCACGCGCCCGGCTTCCGGGCCGTGGCCACGGCCACCGGCGCGGACGTCCCCTCGGCCATCGCCCGCTACGTGCAGGAGCTGCTCGCATGATCCGCGTAGGAGTCGTCGGCGCCTCCGGGCTGGCCGGCGGCGAACTCATCCGACTGATCACCCAGCACCCCGACCTGGAGCTGACCTTCCTCGGCGGCTCCTCCAACGTCGGCAGGCGGCCGGCCGAGCTGCACCCCGGCCTGCGCATCGACACCGGTCTGACCGTGCAGCCGGTCACCGAGGACGTCGCCGGCCAGGTCGACGTCCTGCTGCTGGCCACCCCCGCCCCGGTCTCCGCGGAGCTGGCCGCGCTGCTCGCCGACCGGGTCCCGGCCATCGTCGACCTCAGCGGCGCCTTCCGCATCCGCACCCCCGAGCGGCACGCCCGGTGGTACCCGAAGGTGGAGCGCCGCACCGACCTGGCCGACCGGTTCGTCTACGGCGTGCCGGAGCTGATCGGCGACCAACTGGCCGGCGCGGCGCTGATCTCGCTGCCGGGCTGCTACGCCACCGCCATCACCCTGGGCCTGGCCCCGCTCACCCTGGGCCTCGGCCTGGACCTGAAGACCGTGGTGGTGGACGGCAAGAGCGGCTCCAGCGGCGGCGGCCTGCACCTGCGCACCGCCGACCTGCACCCCTTCCGCAACGGTGCCATCGCCCCGTACGCGCCCACCGGCCACCGGCACGCGGCCGAGGTCAGCGACTTCCTGGAGCGCGGCAAGCCCGGCTCGGTCGGCTCGCTGAGCATGTCGGCGTACGGCGTCTCGCACGTGCGCGGCCTGCTCACCAGCAGCTACGTCTTCACCGACGCCGAGATCGACCAGCGCACGCTGCAACGGGCGTACCTGCGCTTCTACAAGGAGCACCGGTTCGTGCGGGTGCGGCGCAACACCGAGACGCTGATCCCGGTGCCCGACCCGCAGGCCGTCCTCGGCTCCAACTACTGCGACGTGACGCCCATGTACGACGAGGAGGGCGGCCGGATCGTCGTCCTCGCCGCGCTGGACAACCTGGTCAAGGGCGCCGCCGGCCAGGCCGTCCAGGCGGTCAACCTCCGATTCGGACTGCCCGAGGAGACGGGCCTGACGATGCACCCGGTGATGCCCGCATGAGCAGCGCACCCCCTCCCAAGGACGCCCCGGCCGTCGTCAAGCTCGGCGGCAGCGCCGTGGACGACCTCGACGGGACCTGGTGGGACGACCTGGCCCGGCTGGGCCGCGAGCGCCCGCTGGTCCTGGTGCACGGCTGGTCCAAGCCGCTGAAGAAGCTGAGCGCCCGCTACCGCGAGCCCTCGGCGATCCTGCGCGACCGGTACGGCAACCAGAGCCGCTGGACCACGCCCGAGGTCATCGAGGACATCAAGACCGTCAGCGCCCGGCTCGGCGAGGAGGTGCTCCAGCGGCTGCGCGACCGCGGCCTGGACGCCGACCGCCTCCTCGGCAGCGACGGGATCCTCGCGGCCGGCGTGGCCGAGCGCTGGTGGTGGCAGGACAAGCAGCTGGTCGAGCTGGAGAACCTGGTCGGCCCGGTCACGGACGCCGACCCGGCCCAGCTGAAGGACCTGGAGCCCGGCCGGGCCCGGCTCGTCACCCCGCTGGCCCGCAACACGGCGGGCCGCGAGGTCAACACCGACGCCGACCGGGCCGCCGCCGCCCTCGCCGGGGCCGTCGGCGCGCCCGACCTGGTGCTGGTCACCGACGTCACCCATCTGCTGATCGACGGCGAGCCGGTGCGCGAGATCAGCGCCGAGGCCGCCGCCGCGTTCCGCGACAAGGGCGCCACCGGCGGCATGCGCAAGAAGCTGCGGGCGGCCGGCGAGGCCCTGGAACGCGGGGTGGACCGGGTCGTCATCGGCAGCGCGCCGGTCTCCGACCTGCTCGCCGCCCGCACCGGCACCGTCATCACGCGAACGTGAGGAGGACGCACGTGGCGCAGCCCCGTGTCCTGGTCGTCAACAACGGGACCCTGTCCCTGCCCCAGCTGCGCCGCCGCTTCGAGGAGCTCGGCTCGGCCACCGACGCGGTCGACGCGGTGTCCGTCCCCGCCCGGCTCGACGGCCGCTACCAGGCGATCGTGCTGAGCGGCACCAAGGTGCGGGCGTTCGACCAGGAGCACTACAAGCCGCTCATCGACCTGGTCATGACCTCCGGCGTGCCGGTGTTCGGCATCTGCGGCGGCATGCAGATCCTCGCCGTCGCGGCCGGCGGCGAACTGGTCGAGGGCCCCCAGCGGGTCGGCGGCCACGAGGCCCAGGTCGACAAGGAAGAACCGCTGTTCACCTACGTCAAGCCGACCGTGACGGTGTTCCACCGGCACACCCTCTACCTCCGGCAGGCGCCGGCCGGCTACCGCTCCATCGGACGCTCCGAGCACGCCCCCGTGGAGTTCCTGCGCTCCGACGACGGACGCGTCTACGGCTCCCAGGCGCACCTGGAGTTCCGCAGCGACGGCCGGGAGATCCTGCGCGGTTTCACCCAGCTCTACCAGTGACCCCCGCCGCACCACCCACCGACCCGAGGAGTTGGCAGTTGCCATGAGTTTCACGGAAGACAGCCAGGAGCCCGCGTTCGTCGTCCACCTGAACGGCAGCGGGGGCGCCGTCAAGGGCTGGGTGGTCGTCGACAGCCTGGTCGACGGCCTGGCCATGGGCGGCGTGCGGATGACCCCCCACGTCACCGAGGAGGAAGTGCGCGGCCTCGCCCGTGACATGACCGACAAGTTCACCCTGGCGGGCCTGCGCATCGGCGGCGCCAAGGGCGGCATCGTCTCCGACGGCGGCGACCGCGAGGAGACCTTCCGCACCTTCGGCCGCACCGTCAAGCCCCTGCTGCACGGCGGCATCCACCTCGGCATCGACATGGGCGTCACCCCCGCCGACCGGGCCGTGTTCTTCGCCGAGGCCGGCTACGACCCGCGGTACCGCCTGGGCGCCCCGGACATGCCCGTCGACTGGCGCACCTACTACGAGCCGCTCATCGACGTCACCGGGCACGGCGTCGGCGTCGCCGCGCTCACCGCGCTGGAGACCAGCGGCCGCAGCGAGGCCGCCCGGGTCGTGGTGCAGGGCTTCGGCGCCGTGGGCCGCGCGGTCGCCCGGTTCCTGGAGGAGCGCGGCCACTCCGTCGTGGCCGTCGCCGACGTCCAGGGCACCATCAGCGCCGACCGGCTGCCGGTGGCCGACCTCGTCGCCATCACCGACGAGTTCGGCCGGATCGACCGCTCCCGGCTGCCGCAGCACGTCACCACCTCCGGCGAGCCGGACGCCTGGCTCGACGTGGACGCCGACGTGCTGGTCCTCGCCGCGCAGAAGCACGCGCTGAACGCCGGCAACGTCCACCGGCTGCGCGCCGCCCTGGTCGTCGAGGGCGCCAACCTCGCCTCCGACGCCGAGGCGCGGGAGAAGGCCCGGGCGGCCGGCGCCACGCTGGTGCCGGGGGTCATCGCCAACATCGGCGGGGCCGGCGCGGCCGCCCTGGCCGTCACCCGGGTCGTCCCCTTCGACCTGGCCGCCGACGCCCGCAAGGCGTGGGTCTTCGACTGGATCGGCGACCGGGTGCGGCAGAACACCCGGGCCCTGCTGGAGATCGCGGCCGGCCGGGCGGGCGACCCGCTGCCCGAACTGCTCGCCACCCGCCGGGGGGAGCTGCTGCGATGACCGCCCCGGCCGAGACCCGGCACCCGGCCGCCACCCCCGGGGAAGCCGCCGAGTACCTGCGCCGCGGCTGGTGGCGCACCGAGACCTTCCTGGACGACCTGCGCCGCCAGGCCCGCGAGCGCCCGCACCGGCTGGCCATCGCCGGCCGGCGGGTCGCCGAGTCCCGCACCGACACCCTGGACTACGCCGAACTGGCCCGGCTCACCGACCGGTTCGCGCTCGCCCTGCTCCGGCTCGGCGTGCGCCGCGGTGACGTCGTCGCCGTCCAGCTGCCCAACCGGTGGGAGATGGTGCCGCTGATGTTCGCGTGCATGCGCGTCGGCGCCGTCATCTGCCCGATCTCCCCGATCTGTCCCGAGGAGGAGCTGCGGCACCGGCTCGGGCTGACCGAGGCCCGGGTGGCCGTCACGCTCCCCGAGTGGTCGGGCACCCCGCTGGCGAAGATCGTCACCGGGCTGCGGGCCGAGCTGCCCACGCTCGCCCACGTGGCGGTCGTGGACGGTCCCGTGCCGGACGGCGCCATGTCCTTCCACGAGCACTTCGTGGCCGTGCCCCGGGAGGAGGAGCCCGGCGCCGAGGCGCGGCTGGAGGGCCTGGCCCTCGGGCCCGACGAGCCGTTCGTGGTGCTGTTCACCTCCGGTACCACCGGCGAGTCCAAGGGCGTGCTGCACAGCCAGAACACCGTCCACTCGGCCGTGCGCGGCTATGTCGACGCGTTCGCCTCCGGCGAGGACTGGGTGGCCGCGGTGTCCACCCCGCTGGTGCACTACTCCGGCTTCGCGCAGGGCGTCCTCGGCGGCGTCATGCTCGGCGGCACCGTCGCCTTCCAGGACGTCCGCAAGAACGAGGCGCTGCTCGACCTCGTGGAGCGCTACGGCGCCACGCTGCTGTACGGGCCGCCGGCCACGCTCGCCGACGTGGCCGCCTCCCAGCGGGTGGAGAAGCGGGACACCGGCACCCTGCGGCACGTGGTCATCGGTTCCGCGCCGGTGCTGAAGGAGCTGGCCGACGAGGTGCACGCGACGCTGGGGGCGCGGACGTACTCGCTGTGGGGCATGTCCGAGAACGGGCCCGTCACCATGACCCGGCCCGCCGACCCGGAGGACTGGGCCGCGTACAGCAACGGCAGTCCCATCGACGCCATGCGCTTCCGCATCGAGGCGCCCGGCGCCGACGGCACGGGCCGGCTGAAGGTGCGCGGGGCCTCCCTCGCCCTCGGCTACTACCGGCGCGAGGAGGTCTTCGCCGCCGAGTTCGACGCGGACGGCTGGTTCGACACCGGGGACCTGGCCCGGGACGACGGGCGCGGCGGCATCCGCATCGTCGGCCGGGCCCGGGACGCCATCGTCCGCGACGGGCAGGTGGCGCCGATGACCGAGCTGGAGGCGGTCGTCGGCAGCCACCCGAAGGCCGTCGAGGCGGCGCTGGTCGGCCTTACGCCCGCCGCCGGCGCCGACCCCGTCATCTGCGCGGTCGTCGTCCCGCGCGACGGCCAGACCCCGACCCTGGCCGAGATCCGCGACCGGGTCCGCGAGTCCGGGCACGACGAACGCTTCCTCCCGGACCGCGTCGAGCTGCTGCCCGCCCTGCCCAAGACCCTGACCGGCAAGGTCCGCAAGGCCGAACTGCGCCACCGCTACGGAACGGGGTGACCCAGGTGTCCACCGCCCCGCACACCACTGCCTCCCCGGCCGCGCCGCCGGCCGGGGAACCGGCCCCGCAGGGCATCTCCCGCCCGGCTCCGCAGCCGGCCGGGCCCCCGGCTTCCGGGGCGACCCCGCCCGCGGCCGGGGATCCGGCCCCGCGCCCGGACCCGCAGGCCACCCCCGGCACGGCCCCCCGCCGGGCCGCCGCCGTCCCCATGTCGGCGACGCTCGCCGCCGATGCCGCGCTGGAGGCGCGGCGGCGCGCGGGGCAGCGGGTGCTGGCCATGACCAGCGGGGAGATCGGACTGCCCGTGCTGCCGGAGCTGCGGGCCCGGCTGGCCGCGGCGGCCGGGGAGAACGCCTACGGCCCCGTGGCCGGCGGACCCGCGCTGCGCGCGGCCGCCGCCGGCTACTGGGACCGCCGCGGCCTGCCCACCGACCCCGAGCTGGTGGTGGCCGGCCCGGGCAGCAAGGCGCTGCTGTACGCGCTGCTCCTCGCGGTCGGCGGGGACGCGGTGGTGCCCGTGCCGAGCTGGGTCAGCTACGCCGCGCAGGCCCGGCTCGCCGGCGGGCAGCCGCTGCCCGTGCCGATCCTGCCCGGCCAGGGCGGTGTCCCGGACCCCGCCCGGCTGCGCGAGACGGTCACCGCCGCCCGCGCCGCCGGCCGCGACCCGCGCGCGGTGGTCGTGACGGTGCCGGACAACCCGACCGGCACCGTCGCCCCGGCCGCGACCGTGCGGCGGCTGGCCGCGGTCGCCCGCGACCTGGACCTGTTCGTGATCTCCGACGAGATCTACGGCGACCTGGTCCACGACCCGGCCCGGCCCGCCGTCTCCCCGGCGGCCTACGCCCCCGAGCGCACCGTCGTCACCACCGGCCTGACCAAGAACCTGGCGGTCGGCGGCTGGCGCACCGGCGTGGCCCGGCTGCCCGACAGCCCCGCCGGGCGCGAACTGCGCACCACGCTGCTCTCCGTGGCCAGCCAGATCTGGTCCAGCCCGCCGGCCCCGGTGCAGTCCGCCGCGGCCTACGCCTTCGCCGAGCCCCCGGAGATCACCGAGCGGATCGCGGCGAGCCGCCGGCTGCACGCCACCGTGGCCAGCGCGGCGGCCGCCCGCTTCACCGAGGCCGGCGCGCGCCTCGCCCCGGTCACCGCCACCTGCTACCTCTACCCGGACTTCGAGCCGCTGCGCGCCCGCCTCGGCGCCGCGCACGGCATCACCGACGCCGCCGGCCTGGTCCGGTTCCTCGTCGAGCGGCACGGCGTCGGCGTGCTGCCGGCGAGCGCCTTCGGCGAACCGGACGGCGCCCTGCGCATCCGGGCCGCCACCAGCCGCCTGTACGGCGACACCGACGAGCGGCGCGCCGCCGCGCTGACCGCCGCCGACCCGCTCGCCCTGCCGTGGATCCGCGAGGCCCTGGACCACCTCGGCGACGCCCTGACCGACCTGACCGCCCCCCGACCCTGACCGCACACGGAGGCTTCCCATGTCCCAGTCCCTGCCGCCCGTCCTCACCGAGGTGGTCCACGAAGGCCGCCGTCACGTCACCTTCGGCCTGCCCGAGCCGGGCGAGCCGCAGACCCTGTACCGGGTGGCCGAGGGCGCGCTGGCCGCCGCGTTCACGCAGACCGACGGCTCCGCGGACGCCGTCCGGGCCGCCGTCACCGAGGGCGCCGAGACGGTCGTCGTCCCGTCCGGCGACCCGGGGGTGCGCCCGGTGGTGCCGCTGCTGCCCGAGGCGCCCGGCACCGCGCTGCTGAGCGGCTTCATGGGCACCCACAAGAAGAAGTGGAACGGCCGGAGCCAGCCCGAGGACGGCGAGTTCGTCCCGCCCAAGTGGTTCTTCAAGGGCTTCGGCGACTGGGCCCGGCTGCCCGGCGAGGACCTGACCGTGCCCGCCCGCCCCATCGCCCTCATCGAGGAGCCCGAGGTCGCGCTCGTCTACGTCAACGACGCCGACGGCACCCCGCACTACGCCGGCTACACCTTCGGCAACGACCTGTGCGACATCGGCCTGCACCGCAAGGACCCCGGCTACAACCCGTACTGCAAGCTGTGCGACACCGCGCTCGCGCCCTGGCTGTTCCTCGGGGCGCCGCCGCGCTCGGCGACCGGCCGCGTCACCATCGTCCGGGACGGCGCGACCGCCTGGGAGGGCAGCTTCGACTGCGGTGGCGACGCGCTGTACTTCCGGGTCCGGGACATGGCCGAGCACCTGTTCTCCTTCCCGGCGGTGCGGCGGCCCGGCCTGGTCAACTACGTCCTGCTGGGCGCCGACGAGGCCAGCTTCCACGACGGGTTCCGGATCGCCGACGGCGACCGCATCGCGATCGACGTCAAGAGCCACGGCATCGCCTTCGAGAACACCGTGCGCTACGTCTCCCCGGCCCCCGCGGCCGTGCTCCCCGCCGAATGAGCGGCCCCGAGACCACGGGCCGCAAGCAGGTGCACCTCGCCGCCCAGCTGCCCGGCATCCACAACGTGACCGTCTGGTCCGACCCGCGCTCGCGCAGCCAGATCGCCTTCGAGTCCTTCCGCCACCTCGCGCGGACCGCCGAACGCGGCCGGTTCGACTTCTTCTTCCTGGCCGAGGGACTGAGGCTGCGCGAGCACAAGGGGCAGCTGTACGACCTGGACGTGGTGGGCCGTCCGGAGAACCTCACCCAGCTCAGCGCCCTGGCCGCGGTCACCACCCGGCTGGGGCTGGCCGCCACCGTCAACGCCACCTTCAACGAGCCCTACGAGGTGGCGCGCCGGCTGGCCACCCTGGACCACCTCAGCGGCGGCCGCGCCGCCTGGAACGTGGTCACCAGCTTCGACGCGTTCACCGGCGAGAACTTCCGGCGGGGCGGCTTCCTCGCCGAGTCCGACCGGTACGCGCGCGCGGCGGAGTTCCTGGCCACCACGCGCGAGCTGTGGGACAGCTGGGCCGAGGGGGACGTGCGCGCCGACCGGGCGGCCGGCGCGTTCGTCCGGCCTGGCGCCGGGCGCTTCGCCCACCACGGTGAGCACTTCGCCGTCTCCGGCCGCTTCACCACCCCGCGCCCGCCCCAGGGGCACCCGGTGGTCATCCAGGCGGGCGAGTCCGGCCCCGGCCGGGAGTTCGCCGCCGCCGAGGCCGACGTCGTCTTCAGCAAGTACAACCGGCTCGACGAGGCCCGCGCCTTCTACCGGGACGTCAAGTCCCGCCTGGCCCGCCACGGCCGTACCCCGGACCAGCTGAAGATCCTGCCGACGGCCACCGTGGTGGTGGCCGACAGCGACGCCGAGGCCGCCGCCTACGCCGACGAGATCACCCGCGCCCAGGTGAGCCCGCAGACCGCGATCGCGCACCTGGAGGCCGTCTGGGGCCGCGACCTGTCCGGCTACGACCCCGACGGGCCGCTGCCGGACATCGACCCGGAGCCGGACGCGCAGATGCTCAAGGGCCACTCGCTCTTCCGCCGCGGCCGCGACGAGATCGCCCGCGGCTGGCGGGCCCTCGCCGAGGAACGCGGACTGAGCATCCGCGAACTGGTCGTCGAGGTCTCGGGCGGGCAGACCTTCGTCGGCGCCCCGGGCACCGTCGCCGACGCCATCGACCACTTCGTGCAGAGCGACGGCGCCGACGGCTTCGTCCTGGTCCCGCACCTGACCCCCGGCGGCCTGGACGACTTCGTGGACCGGGTGGTGCCGCTGCTCCAGGAGAAGGGCGTCTTCCGGCGCGACTACACGGGCCCGACCCTGCGCGACCACCTGGGCCTGCGCCACGACGCGCCGCGCGCCCCCGTACCGAAGGAGACCCCGTGACCGCGCCCCCGCTGCACCTCGCCGTCGCCCTGGACGCCGCCGGCTGGCACCCGGCGGCCTGGCGCGCCGAGGACGCCCGGCCCGCCGAGCTGTTCCGCGCGGACTACTGGGCGGACCTGGTCGCCGAGGCCGAGCGCGGCCTGCTGGACTTCGTCACCATCGAGGACGCGCTCGGCGTGCAGTCGGCCGCCTTCCACCGGCCCGACGACCGCGTCGACCAGGTCCGCGGCAGCCTGGACGCGGTCCTGGTCGCGGCCCGGGTGGCGCCGCTGACCACGCACATCGGCCTGGTCCCGACCGCGAACGTCACCCACACCGAGCCGTTCCACGTCTCCACCGGCATCGCCACCCTCGATCACGCGAGCACCGGCCGGGCGGGCCTGCGCCCGCAGATCGCCTCGCGCGCCGCCGACGCCGAGCACTTCGGGCGCCGTACGACCCCGCAGCTCACCGACGAGGACGCGCGCGACCCGGAGCGGATCGGCCGGCGCCTGAGCCCGCTGTTCGACGAGGCCGCCGACGCGGTGGAGGTGGTGCGGCGGCTGTGGGACAGCTGGGAGGACGACGCGGAGATCCGGGATGCCGCCACCGGCCGGTTCATCGACCGGGACAGGATCCACCACATCGACTTCGAGGGCGAGCACTTCAGCGTCCGGGGCCCGGCGATCATCCCGCGCCCGCCGCAGGGGCAGCCGCCGGTGATGAGCCTGGCGCACGCCAGCGTGCCGTACGAGTTCGCCGCGCGCGCCGCCGACGCCGTGTGGATCACCCCGCACGACCGGGCGGGGGCGGAGGCGGTCCTCGCCCAGGTGGACACGGCCGTCCGGCGCACCGGCCGGGACACCCGGGAGAGGCCGCTGCTGAGGTTCGCGGAGGTGCTGGTCTTCCTGGACGCCGAGCCGGGCGCCGCCGCCCGCCGCAAGGCCCGCCTGGACGACCTGGACGGCGCCCCGCTCGCCTCCGACGCCGAGGTGTTCACCGGCACCCCCGGTGAACTCGCCGACCTGCTGCTGGACTGGCGCGAGGCCGGTCTGGACGGCTTCCGGCTGCGCCCGGGCACGCTCCCGCACGACCTCGTGGAGATCACCCGCGCTCTGGTGCCGGAGCTCCAGCGGCGCGGGGCGTTCCGCACGGCGTACGACGCGACGACCCTGCGCGGCCACCTGCGTCTGCCGCGCCCCGCCAGCCGTTACGCGCGCGCGGGCTGAGGAGCCCCCGCCGGCCCGGCGTGGGCTCCTTCGGGGGCGCGGGGCTCAGGGCCGGTCGTCCCGGCCGGTGTCCTCCGCGTCCGTCTCGTCCTGCTTGGCCCGCACCTCGGGGTCCAGTCCGGCCGGTCCGGTGCCGTCCACGGAGGTGAGGCGGGGCGAGTCGGGGACCTCCGTCGCGGCGGGCGGCTCGACCAGCCAGTCGGGGTTGGCCTGCTTGTCCCACCACTTCCAGGCGGCGAAGGCGCCGCCCGCCAGGACGGTCAGCACCGCGCACACCTTCACGGTGCGCCCGGTCCGGGACCGCCGCTCCTGGCGCCGGATCAGCTTCTGGACGTCCTCGGCCGAGACCTGGCCGCGCAGCGCGGCCATCGCGGCGGCGCCGCGCGCGGCGGCCTCGTCGCGCACGGGAGCGGCCGCGGCCACCGCCTGCTCGATCTTCGGACGCGAGTACAGGGCGGCCTGCCGGGCCGCCTTGCGGGTGCGGAGGGCGGCTTCCTGCGCGGCCAGGTCCACCTTCGGCGGCACATGGGAGAGCGCCTGTTCGAGACGCGGGGCGAGCCGGGCGTCGTACTGCACTCGGGCCTGCTCCGCGGCCTGCGACACCACGGGCGCCAGCCGTACGCGTGCCTCCTGCGCGTAGTACGCGGCACGTTCCTTGGCCGTGTCGGCGTAGGGCGCCACCACTTCCGCGGCGTGCAGCACGCTGTCCTTCGCCGAGCCGGTCGCGGCGCGCACGCTGTCAATGCGGGTCACGGGTTCCTCCTCCTCGGTGGCGTACGGTATTTCGACTTTCCACCCTTTTACGGATCATGCCTGCCGAGGGCCGGCGCGGCACGCGCGGGCGGGCATATGGGTGCCGGCGGCCGCCCCGGCCCGGTCCGGGCGGTCGCCGCCGGGCGTCGGCGGGCCGGGGGCGTGGAAGGATCGAAGGACCGCGGCGGAACGACGACGGAAGGCGGACCGTGGCCGAGCAGCTCTACGCCACCCTGAAGACCACCCTCGGCGACATCGAGATCCGCCTCTTCGCGCTGCACGCGCCCGTCACGGTCAGAAACTTCGTGGAACTGGCGCGCGGCGAACGCGAGTGGGTCCATCCCCGCACCGGCGTGCGCAGCAGGGACCGGCTCTACGACGGCACGGTCTTCCACGCGGTGATCGGCGGCTTCATGATCCAGGGCGGCGACCCCCTGGGCAACGGGCTCGGCGGCCCCGGCTACGGCTTCGAGGACGAGTGCCACCCCGACCTGGCCTTCGACGCGCCGTACCTGATGGCGATGGCCAGCGCCGGCCCGGGCACCAACGGCTCCCAGTTCTTCATCACGGTCACCCCGAGCACCTGGCTGAACGGCAAGCGCACCATCTTCGGCGAGGTCAGCACCCCGGCCGGGCGCAAGGTCGTGGACGCCATCGCGCGCGTGCCGACGGGACGCAACGACCGGCCGCTGGTCGACGTCGTGCTCGAGACGGTGCTCGTCGAGTCCCGCGAGGGCTGATGCGGCGCACGGCGCCCTCCCCGCGCCGGGAACCGGCACCGCGCTCGTCCGTAAGGATGAAGGGGGCAGGATGGTGCCCGTCAGCCACGGACACGACGAGCAAGGGGATCCGATGGAGCAGTCCGCAGGGAGCGCGCAGGACGCCCACAGCGTGCCCGTGTGCTACCGGCACCCGGACCGGGAGACCGGCGTGCGCTGCACCCGCTGTGAACGGCCCATCTGCCCGGAGTGCATGGTCAGCGCCTCGGTCGGGTTCCAGTGCCCGGACTGCGTCCGCGGCACGGCCGGTGGGGGTCCCGCCCCGCAGGCGTCCCGGCCGCGCACGCTCGCCGGCGGCACGGTCACGGCGGACCCCCGGCTGATCACCAAGATCCTGATCGGGATCAACCTCGCGATGTTCGTCGCGATCAAGGCCGACCCCTCGTTCCTGTACGACGTCGTGCTCTACGGCGGTCTGCCCGAGAAGCCGTTCACGCCGACCTCGGGTGTGGCGGGCGGCGAGTGGTACCGCTTCGTGTCGGCGATGTTCGCCCACCAGGAGTACTGGCACATCGGCTTCAACATGCTCAGCCTGTGGTGGGTCGGCGGCCCGCTGGAGGCGGCCCTCGGCCGGTCCCGCTATCTGGCGGTGTACTTCGTCTCCGGGCTGGCGGGCGGCGCGCTGACCTACCTGCTCGTCGCTCCGACGGTCCCCTCGCTCGGTGCCTCGGGCGCGCTGTACGGCCTCTTCGGCGCCACCGCCGTGCTGATGCGCCGGCTCAACTACGACATGCGGCCGGTCCTCGCGCTGCTCGTGATCAACCTGATCTTCACCTTCAACGGGTCCCTGCACATCGCCTGGCAGGCGCACATCGGCGGGCTCGTCGCCGGTGTCGTCACCGGCTACGCGATGGTGCACGCCCCGCGCGAGCGGCGGGCGCTGGTGCAGTACGGAACCTGCGCGGTGGTGCTGGCGCTGGCCCTGGCGCTCGCGTTGATCAGGACCGCCCAGCTCACCTGACGGGGGTGGGGAACACGCTGTCCCCGAACCGTTGTCCACAGCTTGTGCCCGCTCTTGTGCACACGGTGCGGGCACAGCTGTGCCCCCTGTCGCTCGGATGTGTTTCCGCAGGTCGGACAGGGGGCGAACAGATGTCTGAGGCGTGTTGGACCAGTCACACCGGCGTCAACACCCGACAAGTTATCCACAGATCGTCGTTCTTTTTCCCCACTGTGGACAACGGTTGTGGATAACTCAGTGGATAGCCCTGGGCAGAGGTGCGGGCCGAGGTGTGCGCGGGGCTACTTCCACTGCGTGGAGACACCGAACCCGGCGGCGATGAAGCCGAAGCCGACCACGATGTTCCAGTTGTCCAGGCTGTCGACGGGCAGCGAGCCGTCCGTCACGTAGAAGACGACGATCCAGGCCAGGCCGATCAGGAACATGGCCAGCATGACCGGTGCGACCCAGGCCCGGTTGGTCAGCCTGATGGCCTGCGCCTGCCTCGCCGGCGGCGGCGTGAAGTCGGCCTTCTTGCGGATACGTGACTTCGGCACGAGGGTCTCTCCTGTCGATGCGCTGCGTGGCCGCGCAGGGAACTGGGTCGGGCTCGGGGCAGCGTACAAGGGGCCAACACGACGACTCTGTGTGCTCCCCCGGGCGTCCGTTAGCGTAGTGCTTCCGTGGCGCCGAAGGAGATAAGGGTACGTTGAGCAATTCTGCCGACTCTCCCGGGACGGGAGCAATGGGCTCCGGCCCCGCCCGCCGGCCGCGCCCGCGCCTGCGTCCGGTGCGGATCCTGACGGCGGCCGTCTTCGCCCTGGCCGGTCTGATCTTCTTCACCAGCTTCGACACGGCCAAGGGCACCGACATCCGCCAGGACGGCTCCCTGCTGAAGCTGTCCGACCTCATCCAGCAGCGCAGCCGCAAGAACAAGGGGCTGGACGAGTCCAACGCGACCCTGCGCGACAGCGTGGAGTCGCTGGCCGAGAGCGACGACGGCAGCACCAGGGCCGAGGACGAGAAGCTCACCGGGCTGGAGAGGAGCGCGGGCACCGACGAGCTGACCGGCCGGGCCGTCACCGTCACCCTGAACGACGCCCCGCCCGACGCCACCGCCAAGCTCCCCGGCTACCCCGAGCCGCAGCCCGACTACCTGGTCATCCACCAGCAGGACCTCCAGGCCGTGGTGAACGCGCTGTGGCAGGGCGGCGCCAAGGGCATCAAGGTCATGGACCAGCGGCTGATCTCCACCAGCGCGGTGCGCTGCGTCGGCAACACCCTGATCCTCCAGGGCCGCGTCTACTCGCCCCCGTACAAGATCACGGCGGTCGGCGACCCGGACCGGCTCAAGCAGGCCCTCGCGGACAGCAAGGCGATCCAGACCTACATGGTCTACGTCAACGTCTACGGCCTCGGCTGGAACGTCGCCGACGACGGCACGGTCACCCTCCCCGGCTACTCCGGCACGGTGGATCTGCACTACGCGAAGCCGGTGGGATAGCCCGTGGAGTCAGGCCACCCGGAGGCCCCGCGCCGCTAGTCTGGTGACGTACGGCGTGGGTCTGGTGCCGTAGGGATACGGAAGGGACGGCAAGGGACGGCATGTACGGCTGGATCTGGCGGCATCTGCCGGGCAACGCGTGGGTGAGGGCACTGATCTCGCTCGTCCTGATCCTGGCCGTGGTCTACGTCCTCTTCCAGTACGTCTTCCCGTGGGCCGAACCACTGCTGCCCTTCAACGATGTGACGGTGGACAACCAGTGAGTGCGCGGATTCTCGTCGTCGACAACTACGACAGCTTCGTCTTCAACCTCGTGCAGTACCTGTACCAGCTGGGCGCGGAGTGCGAGGTGCTGCGCAACGACGAGGTGACGACCTCGCACGCCGAGGACGGCTTCGACGGCGTGCTGCTCTCCCCCGGGCCCGGGACGCCGGAGGAGGCGGGCGTGTGCGTGGACATGGTCCGGCACTGCGCGGCCACCGGGGTGCCGGTCTTCGGGGTGTGCCTCGGCATGCAGTCGATGCAGGTGGCGTACGGCGGTGTGGTCGACCGGGCGCCCGAGCTGCTGCATGGCAAGACCTCGTTGGTGGAGCACGAGGGCAGGGGCGTCTTCGCCGGCCTGCCCTCCCCGTTCACCGCGACCCGCTACCACTCCCTGGCCGCCGAACCGGCCACGGTCCCGGCCGAGCTGGAGGTGACCGCCCGCACCCAGGACGGCATCATCATGGGCCTGCGGCACCGGGAGCACCGCGTCGAGGGCGTGCAGTTCCACCCCGAGTCGGTGCTGACCGAGCACGGCCACCGGATGCTGGCCAACTGGCTCGTGGAGTGCGGCGACACCGATGCCGTGGCGCGGTCGGCGGGGCTCGCCCCGGTGGTGGGCAGGGCCACGGCGTGACCGCGCTGCGCCCCGAGCGCGAGGACTTGTACGGCGCCCAGAGCCCGCACGAGCCCTCCACCGGCGCGCGCCCCCGCCCCACCACCCCGCCACCGGCCGGCCCCCGGACACCCGAGCACCCCCCGGCGGCCCCGGCCGAGGGAAGCACACCGCCCACCCGGGGTGCGGCCGATCCCTTGACGACCCCGTTGCCCCGGGTGACCGGGGGTCCTCCGTCCGCCCGTCCGCTCCAGGCGCCGGGGGGCGACCCTCTGACGGCGCCGCTGCCCCGGGTGACCGGGGGGCCGTTGTCCGCCCGTTCGTCCCAGGGGTCACAGTCCCCGGTGGGCGGTGCCCGGGGGAGTGCGCCGGTGTCCGGGGGTGCGGCCGATCCCTTGACGACCCCGTTGCCTCGGGTGACCGGGGGTCCTCCGTCCGCCCGTCCGCTCCAGGCGCCGGGGGGCGACCCTCTGACGGCGCCGTTGCCCCGGGTGACCGGGGGTCCTCCGTCCGCCCGTTCGTCCCAGGGGCCGCAGGCCCCGGTGGGCGGTGCCCGGGGGAGCGCGCCGGTCTCCCGGGGGGCGGGTGACCCCCTGACGACCCCGCTGCCCCGGATCGTGGACGAGCCCCGTACCGCGCGGTTGCCGCGGATCGGGGACGATCCTCCGACGGCTCCGTTGCCGCCCGTCGACGACGAGACGATGGCCCTGCGGGTGGTGCGGGGGGCGGCTGATGGGCCCCTGGGGGCCACTGGGGGCTCCCCGGCCGCCGGGGCCTCCCCCGCCGCGGCCGGCGGCCGCGCGGCCCGCAGGAAGGCCGCCAAGCGGCGCGGGGGGCGCCGGACCGGCGGCGCGTCCCGTACGGCGCCGGCGGCCCCGGCGGAACACGACCCGCGGCGCCCCCTGACCCGGGTGGAGGCCCGGCGTCAGGCGCGGCTGCGCAAGCCCGGCGCGGCGACCCTGGCGAGCCGGGCCGTCGGCGAGGTCTTCATCACCACCGGCGTGCTGATGCTGCTGTTCGTCACCTACCAGCTGTGGTGGACCAACGTCCGCGCGCACGCCCAGGCCGGCAGCGCCACGCACCGGCTCCAGGACGACTGGGCCAGCGGCAAGCGCAGCCCGGGCGTCTTCGAGCCGGGACAGGGCTTCGCCATCCTGCACATCCCCAAGCTGGACGTCGTCGCGCCCATCGCGGAGGGCACCGGCAACAAGAGGGTCCTCGACAAGGGCATGGTCGGACACTACGGCGAGGCCCCGCTGAAGACGGCGATGCCCCAGGACAAGACCGGCAACTTCGGCCTCGCCGCGCACCGCAACACGCACGGCGAGCCGTTCCGCTACATCAACCGCCTCGCACCCGGCGACCCCGTCGTGGTCGAGACGCAGGACACGTACTTCGTGTACAAGGTCACCTCGACGCTCCCGGTGACCCCGCCGTCCAACATCAGCGTGCTGGACCCGGTCCCCCCGGGCTCCGGCCTCACCGGCCCCGGCCGCTACATCACCCTCACCACCTGCACACCCGAGTTCACCAGCAAGTACCGGCTGATCGTCTGGGGCAAGATGGTCCAGGAACGCCCGCGCAGCAAGGGCAAACCGGACGCGCTCATCGAGTAGAGCTCACCGAGTCAAGGGCAGAGGAACTGTGGCAGCGACCGCCGACGAGACCGAAGAGACCACGGACGCGCCCGAACCGGATCCGGCCCCGCGCCGCCGGCGCCCCGGCCGGATCGCGCTGGCGGTCAGCGTCTTCGGGGAACTCCTCATCACGGCGGGCGTGCTGCTCGGTCTGTTCGTCGTCTACTCGCTGTGGTGGACGAACGTCATAGCGGACCGCAAGGCCGACCGGAAGGCCGACGAGGTGCGCGAGCACTGGGCGCGGCAGAAGGACAAGGACTCCGGTCCCGGCGCGCTCGACACCAAGGACGGCATCGGGTTCCTGCACGTGCCGGCGATGCGCAACGGCGAGGTGCTGGTCGAGAAGGGCACCGGCACGGACGTCCTCAACGACGGCGTGGCCGGCTACTACACCGACCCGGTCAAGGCCACGCTGCCCACCTCGGGCAAAGACGGCAACTTCGCCGTCGCCGCCCACCGGGACGGCCACGGCGCGAAGTTCCACAACATCGACAAGCTGGAGAAGGGCGACCCGATCGTCTTCGAGACCCGGGACGACTGGTACGTCTACAAGGTCTACTCGATCCTCCCCGAGACCTCGAAGTACGACGTCGAGGTCCTCTCCGCGGTCCCCGGGGAGTCCGGCAGGAGCAAGCCCGGCCGCTACATCACCCTGACGACCTGCACCCCCGTCTACACCTCCCGCTACCGCTACGTCGTCTGGGGCGAGCTGGTGCGCGTGCAGAAGGTCGACGCCGACCGCACCCCGCCGAGGGAACTACGGGGCTGACGGCCGGCCGGGAACGGCGTGGGGGGGGGGGGGGGGGGGGGGGGGGGGGGGGGGGGGGGGGGGGGGGGGGGGGGGGGGGGGGGGGGCAAGGGGGAGCGGTGGGTGTGGGCTGTTCTTTTGGTT
>NZ_JBVJOT010000004.1:0-246617 GCF_055583025.1 Streptomyces sp. NPDC104831 | reverse complement strand
GGTTGATAGGCCAGATATGGAAGCCTGGTAACGGGTGGAGTTGACTGGTACTAATAGGCCGAGGGCTTGTCCATTGATGCTCGCGTTCACTGTGTTGGTTCTGAAACCACGACCATGTCGCCTCTTTGTGGGGGCGTTCCGGTTGATTGTTTCATAGTGTTTCGGTGGTCATAGCGTGAGGGAAACGCCCGGTTACATACCGAACCCGGAAGCTAAGCCTCACAGCGCCGATGGTACTGCAGGGGGGACCCTGTGGGAGAGTAGGACACCGCCGAACTCCTTTTGAAGCTCCGGCTCTTGGGCACTGCCCAGGGGCCGGAGCTTTTTTGCGTTGAGGTAAAGTCAGTGAGCATCATCGGCTCGTTTCGCACAGGAGGCCCCCGGGTGGAGGTCCAGGAGACCCGTGTCCAGACGGACCGGGTCCTCACCATCCCCAACATCCTCAGCATGGCACGGCTCGTCGGCGTCCCCCTGTTCCTGTGGCTGATCCTCAGGCCGGAGTTCGGCGGTCCGAAGAGCGATGGCTGGGCCCTCCTCGTGCTGGCGTTCAGCGGGGTCAGCGACTATCTCGACGGCAAGCTCGCCCGGCGCTGGAACCAGATCAGCAGCCTCGGCCGGCTCCTCGACCCCGCTGCGGACCGCCTGTACGTGCTTTCCACGCTCCTGGGGCTCACCTGGCGGGAGATCCTCCCCCTCTGGCTGACCGCGCTGTTGCTGGCGCGAGAACTGGTTCTGCTGGTCATGGTGGGCATCCTCCGCCGGCACGGGTATCCGCCGCCCCAGGTGAACTTCCTCGGGAAGGCCGCCACGTTCAACTTGATGTACGCCTTCCCGCTCCTGCTGCTCAGTGACGGAAGTGGTTGGATCTCGTCACTCGCCGCTATTTTCGGATGGGCTTTCGCCGGATGGGGTACAACCCTGTATTGGTGGGCAGGAGTGCTCTACGTGGTACAGGTCCGCCGATTGGTTCGAGCGGACACCATGGCCGATTGATCTCGGCGATTGTCCAGACATAACGCCTCGATGGCCTGCGGTGTAAAAGTGCGGGACAATCGGACGGGTGAAGTCGGCTAGACCGTCGTCTCTTGGAGGAGGACGCTTCCGACATGAAGGCCGTCGTGATGGCCGGGGGCGAAGGCACACGCCTGCGCCCCATGACCTCTAGCATGCCCAAGCCGCTCCTGCCCGTGGCGAACCGCCCGATCATGGAGCATGTGCTACGGCTGCTCAAAAGGCACGGGCTCACCGAGACCGTCGTCACCGTGCAGTTCCTGGCATCGCTCGTAAAGAACTACTTCGGTGACGGCGAAGAGCTCGGCATGGAGCTCACCTATGCCAATGAGGAGAAGCCACTCGGTACCGCCGGAAGCGTCAAGAACGCCGAGGAGGCGTTGAAGGACGATGCCTTCCTCGTCATCTCCGGCGACGCCCTGACCGACTTCGACCTCACCGAGCTGATCAACTTCCACAAGGAGAAGGGCGCGCTCGTCACGGTCTGCCTGACCCGCGTGCCCAATCCGCTGGAGTTCGGCATCACCATCGTCGACGAGGAAGGCAAGGTCGAGCGCTTCCTGGAGAAGCCGACGTGGGGACAGGTCTTCTCCGACACCGTCAACACGGGCATCTACGTCATGGAGCCCGAGGTCTTCGACTACGTCGACCCCGACGTCCCCGTCGACTGGTCCGGTGACGTCTTCCCGCAGTTGATGAAGGAGGGCAAGCCGGTCTACGGCTATGTCGCCGAGGGCTACTGGGAGGACGTCGGCACGCACGAGAGCTACGTGAAGGCCCAGGCGGACGTCCTCGAAGGCAAGGTCGACGTCGAGATCGACGGCTTCGAGATCTCGCCGGGCGTGTGGGTGGCCGAGGGCGCCGACGTGCACCCCGACGCCGTACTGCGCGGACCGCTGTACATCGGCGACTACGCGAAGGTCGAGGCCGGCGCGGAGATCCGCGAACACACCGTCGTCGGCTCCAACGTCGTCGTCAAGAGCGGTGCCTTCCTGCACAAGGCCGTCGTGCACGACAACGTCTACGTCGGCCAGCACAGCAACCTGCGCGGCTGCGTCGTCGGCAAGAACACCGACATCATGCGCGCCGCCAGAATCGAGGACGGCGCGGTCATCGGTGACGAGTGCCTGATCGGCGAGGAGTCGATCGTCCAGGGCAACGTCCGGGTGTACCCCTTCAAGACCATCGAGGCCGGCGCCTTCGTCAACACCTCGGTGATCTGGGAGTCACGCGGTCAGGCGCATCTGTTCGGCGCCCGCGGCGTCTCCGGCATCCTGAACGTGGAGATCACCCCCGAGCTGGCGGTACGGCTCGCCGGTGCCTACGCGACGACGCTCAAGAAGGGCGCCACCGTCACCACGGCCCGCGACCACTCCCGCGGCGCCCGGGCGCTCAAGCGCGCGGTGATCTCCGCGCTCCAGGCCAGCGCCATCGACGTGCGCGACCTGGAGAACGTGCCGCTGCCCGTGGCCCGGCAGCAGACCGCGCGGGGAAGCGCCGGCGGCATCATGATCCGCACCTCGCCCGGTGTCCCGGACTCGGTCGACATCATGTTCTTCGACGGCCAGGGCGGGGACCTGTCGCAGGGCGGCCAGCGCAAGCTCGACCGGGTGTTCGCGCGCCAGGAGTACCGGCGGGCGTTCCCCGGCGAGATCGGCGACCTGCACTTCCCGGCGAGCGTCTTCGACTCGTACACCGGGTCGCTGCTGCGCAACGTCGACACGACCGGGATAGCCGAGTCGGGCCTCAAGGTCGTCGTGGACGCCTCCAACGGCAGCGCCGGGCTCGTGCTGCCCAGCCTGCTCGGCAAGCTCGGCGTGGACTCGCTGACCATCAACCCGGGTCTGGACGAGACGCGGCCCACCGAGACCGCCGAGATGCGGCGCAAGGGGCTGGTGCGGCTCGGCGAGATAGTGGCCTCCTCGGGTGCCGCGTTCGGTGTGCGGTTCGACCCCGTCGGCGAGCGGCTGTCGCTCGTGGACGAGAAGGGCCGGATCATCGAGGACGACCGGGCGCTGCTGGTCATGCTGGACCTGGTGGCCGCCGAACGGCGCAGCGGACGGGTGGCCCTGCCGGTCACCACGACCCGGATCGCCGAGCAGGTCGCCGCCTACCACGGCACCCAGGTCGAGTGGACCACCACCTCGCCGGACGACCTCACGCGCGTCGGGCGCGAAGAGGGCACCATCTTCGGCGGCGACGGCAAGGGCGGATTCATCGTCCCCGAGTTCAGCGGCGTGTACGACGGCACCGCGGCCTTCGTACGGCTCATCGGGCTGGTGGCACGCACCCAGCTCACGCTGAGCCAGATCGACGCCCGGATCCCGCGGGCCCACGTCCTCAAGCGCGACCTGGCGACGCCGTGGGCCGTCAAGGGACTGGTGATGCGGCGCGTGGTCGAGGCCGCCGGGGACCGCTTCGTCGACACCACCGACGGTGTGCGGGTCGTGGAGACCGACGGGCGCTGGGTGATGGTACTGCCCGACCCGGCCGAGGCGGTCACCCACCTGTGGGCGGAGGGCCCCGACGACGCCTCCGCGCAGGCCCTGCTGGACGAGTGGTCGGCCGTCGTGGACAGCGCCGGCCGGTAGACCTCCCACGGGCCCGGGGCCGTCGGTCGGCGTCCCCGGGCCTTACCGGACAACGTGCGGCGGCGCAAGCCGCCGCACGCGCGCGTGGTGGACAGGTGTCCCCCGAAGGGGTCTGTCCGGCACGCCGGTGGGGCCGTTCGGAGGTACCGCTCGCGACATGCGACGATGTGCGGCATGCCGCAGCAACCCCCCGTTCGGAGCAGCCCCGCGCGGCCGCAGCGCCCGGACGCCTCCATGTCGTTGATCACCAACGTCATGGACCACAGCCTCGACGACGGCTACGCCGAGGCCGCCGCCCGGAGGAAGTCCGCGGGCGAGGGCGGTCTGCCGAAGACCCTGCGGGCCAAACTCGGCCTGGCCGCCGGTCTCGTCCTCGCGGCCTTGGTCGTGACCGTGGGGGCGGCCCAGGCGCGGGTGACGGCGCCCGTGGTCGCCAAGGAGCGCCAGGAGCTGATCGACCGCATCGACAGCGAGACCGACGACGCGGACGAGCTGGAGAACACCGTCGACGAGCTGCGCGACGACGTCGACGCGAGCCGCCGGGCGGCCCTGAGAGCCAGCGGCGGCAGCGCCGAGGCCGATCTGGTGGGCCTGTTGTCGGGTGCCACCGCGGTGCACGGCCCCGGAGTGCGGCTCGTCGTGAACGACGCCAAGGAGGCCGCCGGCGGCGGGGACGGCGCGGGCCCCCGCGAGACCTCCGGGTTCTCCGACACCGGCCGGGTGCGGGACCGGGACATGCAGCGCGTGGTCAACGGACTGTGGGCGTCCGGGGCCGAGGCGGTCTCCATCAACGGGCAGCGGCTGACCGCCCTGTCCGCGATCAGGGCCGCGGGTGACGCGATACTGGTCGACAACAGACCGCTGGTGCCGCCGTACACGGTGCTGGCGGTGGGGGACGGGAAGAGGCTGAGCACCAGGTTCCAGAACAGCGCCGACGGCCTGTATCTGCACGCCCTGGAGGAGAACTACGGCATCCGCGCCACCATCTCGACGGAGGACGACGTCCGGTTGCCCGCCGCCCCCAGCGTGATCGTACGTACAGCACAGCCGAAGTCCGAGAAAACCGGGAAGGGCACATCGTGATCGCCGTACTGGGCCTCGTCGTGGGAGTCGTGGCCGGCCTGTTGGTCCGGCCCGAGGTTCCGGCCGTCGTCGAGCCGTATCTGCCGATCGCCGTCGTCGCCGCGCTGGACGCCGTCTTCGGCGGTCTGCGGGCCATGCTGGACGGCATCTTCGACGACAAGGTCTTCGTGGTGTCGTTCCTGTCGAACGTGGTCGTCGCCGCCCTCATCGTGTTCCTCGGCGACAAGTTGGGCGTGGGCGCCCAGCTGTCCACGGGCGTCGTCGTGGTCCTGGGCATCCGCATCTTCTCCAACGCCGCGGCGATCCGGCGGCACGTCTTCCGGGCGTGACATCCATGAGCGAGCAGAACGACCGCGAGGAACAGAACATCCGCACCGACCGGGGCGAGCAGCCGGCGGGCCACCTGCGCAGGGAGCTGCCGGCCGAGGTGCCGGTGCCCGCGCCCGGGACCGGGCAGCCGGACGGGGAGCGGCCCCGGCAGCCGCTGACGGGCCGGCAGCGGCTCGTCAAGGGCCTGTGGCCGCCCCGTTTCACCCGGGCGCAACTCATCGTCGCCGTGCTGCTGTTCGGCCTCGGTTTCGGCCTGGCCGTGCAGGTGGCGTCCAACAGCGACACCGACAGCGCGCTGCGCGGCGCGCGCCAGGAAGATCTCGTACGCATCCTCGATGAACTGGATTCGCGTACTCAGCGTCTTGAGGACGAGAAGCAGGGACTCGAAAAGCAGCGTCAGGAACTGCAGAGCAGCTCCGACCAGGCCGCGGAGGCGCGCCGGCAGACCGCCGAGAAGGCAAGGCAACTCGGCATCCTGGCGGGCACCGTGGCGGCACAGGGCCCCGGCATCACCATGACGATCGAGGACACGAAGGGGACGGTCAAGGCGGACATGCTGCTCGACGCGATCCAGGAGTTGCGCGCGGCCGGTGCGGAGGCGATCCAGGTCAACGGGGTCCGGGTGGTCGCCGGCACCTACTTCGCCGATTCCGACAGGAGTGTGAGCGTCGACGGGAACAAGATCAACGCACCGTATCGTTTCAGGGTCATCGGCAAGCCGCAGGACCTCGAGCCGGCGCTGAACATCCCTGGAGGCGTGGTGCAGACTCTGAAGAAAGAGCAGGCCACGGTGACCGTCGAGCACTCCGACAAGATCGTCGTGGACGCCTTGCGGCGGGCGGAGCGGCCTGACTACGCTCGGTCGTCCTCCCAGTGAACCGGCGGTGCATGGCGGTCGTCGGGCAGGGGCATGAGGTTGCGGGGGGTCGGCGCACCGAAGGGGTGGTGCGTGGTGGAAACTGTCTGGTGCATACGGACGTTGTGAGAATGTCCGGCTCGGCCGGTGTAGGCAATCAGGGTTCGTCCTGCCCCACGGGCGGGTCTGTTTCGGTCAAGGGGAATCGCCCGTGAAGTTGTTTGCGAAGTTGTTCGGCAAGAGCGCGCGAGAGGGCCGCGACAACGCGACCGCTCGTCATCGCGCGCAGCCTGACGCGGAGGGCCAGCGCCCGCTGTTCCGGGACCAGGTCGCTGGTCCGGGCGGTGACATTTCGGGAGGTCAGGGCGCGGCGTCAGTTGACCCTGCCCAGTCCGGCGGCATAGGTTTCGGGCAACCGTCAACCTCAGGTACGGGTGGAGGGTTCCCCTCCGGCCCGTACGCGTCCAACGCCCCGGCGGGGCAGCCGCGGCAGGAGGATCCGTCGATGTCGGTCCTGGTGTGTACGAGGTGCGGTAACCGCAATGCGGAGAACGCCCGGTTCTGTTCCAACTGTGGGGCGCCGCTGCGTCCCGGGCTGACGCCCGAGCGGGCCTCCGAGACGACGTCCACGATCTCGATCTCCGGGCTGGAGGCGTACGACTCCGAGGCGACCGGCCAGACGCCGCTGCCGATGCTCTCCCCGGAGGCGCAGGCCGCGGTGGACGCGCTGCCGCCGGGCTCGGCGCTGCTGGTCGTGCGCCGGGGGCCGAACTCGGGCAGCCGCTTCCTGCTGGACAGCGACCTGACGACGGCCGGCCGGCACCCGCAGAGCGACATCTTCCTGGACGACGTGACGGTCTCCCGGCGGCACGTGGAGTTCCGGCGTTCCCCGGACGGCTCCTTCACGGTGGCCGACGTGGGCAGCCTGAACGGCACGTACGTCAACCGCGAGCGCATCGACCAGGTCGCCCTGTCGAACGGTGACGAGGTGCAGATCGGAAAGTACCGGCTGGTCTTCCACGCGAGCCGGCAGGGCTACTGACCCGCCCCCGGACCGGTGTCCGGGGGGACCCCCAGAGGGAAGGTCCATGCTTCAAACACCGAGCGGCGGTGCCGGAAGCGGTACCGCCGCCAGGGACAGTGGGCTGATGAGCATCGGCACGGTGCTGAACGTGCTGCGCGACGAGTTCCCCGAAGTCACCATCTCCAAGATCCGCTTCCTGGAGTCGGAGGGGCTCGTCGAGCCGCGGCGGACCCCGTCGGGGTACCGCAAGTTCAGCCCCGGGGACGTCGAGCGCCTCGGCCACATCCTGCGGATGCAGCGGGACCACTATCTGCCGCTCAAGGTGATCCGGGAGCACCTGGACGCCATGGAGCGGGGCGAGGCCGTCCCGCTGCCCCTGGTCGGGCGCCAGCGCACCGCGCAGGACGGGCCGGTGCCCGTGGAGGGACCGACGGTGGCCAGGGTGGGCCGGGCCGAGCTGCTGGCCGCCGCCGACATCGACGAGGGCGAGCTGAAGGAGTGGGAGTCCTACGGGCTCATCGCTCCCCTGGAGGACGGGGCCTACGACGCCGAGGCCGTCACCGTGGCCTCGCTGGTCGCCGAACTGGGCCGGTTCGGGATCGAGCCGCGCCACCTGCGGGTGATGAAGGCCGCCGCCGACCGCGAGGCGGGCCTGGTCGACCAGGTGGTGGCCCCGCTCAAGCGCCACCGCAACCCGCAGACCAGGGCGCACGCCGAGGCCCGCACGAAGGAGCTGGCGGACCTCACGATGAAGCTGCACGCGGCCCTCGTGAAGAGCGCCCTCGGGGTCCGGATCCCCTGAACCGGGGGGTCGCCGGGCGGCCGGATCGGGCACCTGTTCCCGGCCCGACTACCCAAACGTCCCGGGCACGGCCTAGGGTTGCTGTGTGAACGAGCTCGATGTCGTAGGTGTCCGGGTCGAAATGCCCTCCAACCAACCGATCGTGCTCCTGCGCGAAGTGGGAGGCGACCGTTACCTCCCCATCTGGATCGGGCCGGGGGAGGCGACGGCGATCGCCTTCGCCCAGCAGGGCATGGCGCCCGCGCGACCGCTGACCCACGACCTGTTCAAGGACGTGCTGGAGGCCGTCGGCCAGGAGCTGACCGAAGTGCGCATCACCGATCTGCGAGAAGGCGTCTTCTACGCGGAGCTGGTGTTCGCCAGTGGGGTCGAGGTCAGTGCCCGCCCCTCCGATGCCATAGCGCTGGCCCTGCGCACCGGCACGCCGATCTACGGCAGTGACACGGTGCTGGACGACGCGGGCATCGCCATCCCCGACGAGCAGGAGGACGAGGTGGAGAAGTTCCGGGAGTTCCTCGACCAGATCTCCCCCGAGGACTTCGGCACCAGCAGCCAGTGAGCGGCGCGGCCGGCCCCCCGGACCAGCGGTTGTGCCCGGCGGGACCGGTGGCTCCACACGGCCGGCCCCCGGCGATTGCCCCCGGCACGGAGAGCGTCCTACGGCTCGCCGCGAGCGCATTCGGCTAGCCTTTCCCCGCGGTGGGACACGGGAAACCACTCCTAGGGTGATTATCACTCGGCGTGCCGAGTGTGGCGATCGTTGACGCACCCCTGGTGACTGCCTACCGTCGAGAAGGCAGGTCAAGGACGGAGGTCGGCGTGAGAACCAGCGGCGACGGTACGGTTGGGGGTGCCCCGGGACGCGGTTTCGGGGAAAGCGGTCCGTACCCGCCCCCGAGTTCGCTGCGCCCAGGCGGGGGACATGCCCATCCCGGCGGCGCGGTGGAGCACGCTCCGCAGCTGCCGACGGCGGTGCCGAACGGCGGAGGGGTGGCGTCCATGACGTCCGAGCAGATCGGCTATCGCGGGCCCACGGCCTGCGCTGCCGCCGGCATCACGTACCGGCAACTGGACTACTGGGCCCGCACCGGCCTGGTCGAGCCCAGCGTGCGGCCCGCCTACGGATCGGGTACCCAGCGGCTGTACAGCTTCCGTGACGTGGTCGTCCTGAAGATCGTGAAGCGGTTCCTGGACACCGGTGTGTCGCTGCAGAACATCCGTACGGCGGTGCAGCACCTCAGGGAACGCGGTTTCCGCGACCTGGAGCGGATGACCCTGATGAGCGACGGTGCCACCGTGTACGAGTGCTCCTCGCCGGACGAGGTCCACGCCCTGCTCCAGGGCGGTCAGGGCATCTTCGGGATCGCCGTGGGCGTGGTGTGGCGGGACGTGGAAAGCGCCCTCTCCCAGCTGCACGGCGAACGCATCGACACCGGTGAGACCCTGGTCGGGCACAACCCCGCGGACGAACTGGCGCGGCGCCGCAACCGGGCGGTCTGACCGTCCGGTTCCGCCCGGGCCCGCGGCACCGGCGGATTGTCAGTGCCGTGGTGCAGCATCGGACATGTGAGAAACGCGCCCACGATCCTGCATCTCGACATGGATGCCTTCTTCGCCTCGGTGGAGCAGGCGTCCAAGCCGAGCCTGCGCGGGAAGGCCGTCGTCGTGGGCGGGCTCGGACCACGCGGTGTGGTGGCCACCGCGTCGTACGAGGCACGCGTGTTCGGGGTGCACTCGGCGATGCCCATGGCCCAGGCGCGCCGGCTGGCCCCCCACGCCGCCTATCTGGTGCCGCGCTTCACTCTGTACCGGTCGGTCAGCGAGCAGGTGATGAGGCTGCTGCGGGAGCTGTCGCCGCTGGTGGAGCCGCTGAGCCTGGACGAGGCGTTCGTGGACCTGGAGGCCGGGGGCGCGGCCTGGGACGAACAGTCGGCGCGACGGGCCGGGGAGGAGCTGCGGGCGGACATCCGGGCGGTCACCGGGCTCACGGGCTCGGTGGGGCTCGCCGCCTCCAAGATGCTCGCCAAGATCGCCTCCGAGCAGGCCAAGCCGGACGGCCTCGTGCTGATCGAGCCGGGCACCGAACGGGAACTGCTCGCGCCGATGCCGGTGCGGACGCTGCCGGGGGTCGGGCCGGCCACCGGGGACCATCTGCGCAGAGCCGGGATCACCACGGTCGGGGAACTGGCGGAGGCCGGCGAGGACGAGCTGGTCCGGCTGCTCGGCAAGGCGCACGGGCAGGCGCTGTACGCCATGGCCCTGGCCCGGGACGAGCGGCCGGTGGTGGCCGAGCGGGAGGCCAAGTCGGTGTCGGTGGAGGACACCTACGACGTGGACATCCACGACCGGCTGCGGGTCGGCCTGGAGGTGCGGCGGCTGGCCGACCGGTGCGTGCGGCGGCTGCGCGGGGCCGGGCTGTCCGGGCGGACCATCGTGCTCAAGGTACGGAGGTACGACTTCTCCACCCTGACCCGTTCCGAGACGCTTCGCGGGCCGACCGACGATCCCGTGGTCATCCGGGAGGCGGCGGCGCGGCTGCTGGACTCCGTGGACACCACCGGCGGGGTACGGCTGCTCGGCGTCGGCGTGTCCGGGCTCGCCGACTACACGCAGGAGGACCTGTTCGCGCAGGCGATGCCGGTGCCGGTGGACGAGGAGCCGGAGGAGGACGCCGCCGAGGCCGAGGGGGAGGGGCCGGACGCCGCCGAACGTCACTGGCGGGCCGGGCAGGATGTGCGGCACGCCGAGCACGGGCCCGGCTGGGTCCAGGGCAGCGGGGTGGGCAGGGTGACGGTGCGGTTCGAGACGCCGCAGTCCGGGCCGGGCCGGGTGCGGACGTTCTTCGTGGACGATCCCGCGCTGGCGTCCGCCGACCCGTTGCCGCTGGTCACGGACCCTCCCCGCATCCCGGAAGGCGCCCAGGCCGCGGAAGGCGCCCGGGCCGCGGAGGAGCCGTGCGTCACGGAGACCGG
This sequence comes from Streptomyces sp. NPDC104831, assembly GCF_055583025.1. Classification (NCBI taxonomy): domain Bacteria; kingdom Bacillati; phylum Actinomycetota; class Actinomycetes; order Kitasatosporales; family Streptomycetaceae; genus Streptomyces; species Streptomyces sp. NPDC104831. Next base: position 235,948 of record NZ_JBVJOT010000004.1, on the reverse strand, counting down.
GGACCGGGAGGACGCGCGCGACCGGCGGGAAGGGTCCTCTCAGCCCTCCTCCGAACCCGCCAGCTTGCCGAAGTCGTGGTCCGGCAGCGCGGAAGGGGAGGCCGTGTCCAGGCCGTAGTGGTGGTAGAGCTGGAGTTCCTGCTCGGGGGAGAGGTGGCGGCCCACGCCGAAATCCGGGGCGTCCTTGATCAGGGCGCGGTCGAAGGGGACGCGCAGGGTGCCGTCGACCAGCTCGCTGGGTTCCAGGGGCACGAAGGCGTCCCGGGAGAACAGGCCGGTGCGTATGGCCGCCCACTCGGGCACACCGGTCGCGTCGTCCAGGTACACCTCGTCGATGGTGCCGATCTTGGTGCCCTTGCGGTCGAACGCCTTGCGGCCGATCAGGCTGCGCGGATCGATGTCGGTCTGCACGGTCCCTCTCCCTCCACGTGGTCGCAACTCATCCGTAAGCACTACCAAAGAGCACATTCGGGGAGGCGGCCACTCGAAGACCGCACCATTGACCTCGCTGGTAGGCTGACAAGCGGCTGCTGACCCCGCGCGGGAGAGTCCTCCGACCACCTCGGAGGCGCCGAAGGAGCAACTCCTCCCCGGAATCTCTCAGGCTCACGTACCGCACGGACGAGGTCACTCTGGAAAGCAGGGCGGGTGTCGACGGCTCCCGCCCTCACCGACGGTGAAAGCCGGGGCCCGCGGGCCCCCGGTGAAGCTCTCAGGTGCAGATGACAGAGGGGGAGGCCGTCGGGGTGCCCGTGCCGGGGCGCCCCTCGCAGGTCGCGCCAGACCAGGAGGCCTCCGCACATGACCGCCCCTCGCATTCCGCTCTCCGAACTCGAAGCGGGCATCCCCTTCGAGCAGCGCCACATAGGGCCCGACCAGGAGGCACGGGCCAAGATGCTCGCGCAGGTCGGGTACGGCTCGCTGGACGAGCTGACCGCCGCCGCGGTCCCGGATGTGATCAAGAACGCCGACTCGCTGGACCTGCCGGGCGCCCGCACCGAGGCCGAGGTGCTCGCCGAACTGCGCTCACTCGCCGGCCGCAACCAGGTCCTGCGCTCCATGATCGGCCTGGGCTACCACGGCACCTTCACCCCGCCCGTCATCCTGCGCAACGTCATGGAGAACCCGGCCTGGTACACGGCCTACACGCCGTACCAGCCGGAGATCTCCCAGGGCCGCCTGGAGGCCCTGCTGAACTTCCAGACGATGGTCGCCGAGCTGACCGGGCTGCCCACCTCCGGCGCCTCCCTGCTGGACGAGGGCACGGCCGCCGCCGAGGCGGTGGCCCTGTCCCGGCGCATGGGCAAGAACAAGAAGGGCCTGTTCCTGGTCGACGCGGACGCGCTGCCGCAGACCATCGCCGTGATCCGGACCCGTGCCGAGCCGACCGGTGTGGAGGTCGTCGTCGCCGACCTGTCCGCCGGCATCCCGGCGGGGATCGCCGAGCGCGAGATCAACGGCGTGCTGATCCAGTACCCGGGCGCCTCCGGTGCCGTACGGGACATCAAGCCCGTCATCGACCAGGCGCACGAGCTGGGCGCCCTGGTCACCGTGGCCGCCGACCTGCTCGCCCTGACCCTGCTGACCTCGCCCGGCGAGCTGGGCGCGGACATCGCCGTCGGCACCACCCAGCGCTTCGGCGTGCCGATGGGCTTCGGCGGCCCGCACGCCGGCTACATGGCCGTCCACGAGAAGTTCGCGCGCAGCCTGCCCGGCCGCCTGGTCGGCGCCTCCGTCGACGCCGACGGCCACAAGGCCTACCGGCTCGCGCTGCAGACCCGTGAGCAGCACATCCGCCGTGAGAAGGCCACCAGCAACATCTGCACCGCGCAGGTGCTGCTCGCCGTCATGGCCGGCATGTACGCCGTCTACCACGGGCCCGAGGGCCTGAAGACGATCGCGCGGCGCACGCACCGCTACGCCACCCTCCTCGCCGCGGGCCTGCGGGCCGCCGGCGTGGAGATCGTGCACGGCGCGTACTTCGACACCGTGACCGCGCGCGTGCCCGGCAAGGCCGCCGGGATCGTCGCCGCCGCCCGGGACAAGGGCGTCAACCTGCGGCTCGTCGACGCCGACCACGTCTCCGCGGCCTGCGACGAGACCACCGACCGGGCCGGGCTGGCCGCCGTCTGGGCCGCCTTCGGCGCCGAGGCCGACATCGAGGCGCTGGACCGGGCCGCCGAGGACACCCTGCCCGAGGCGCTGCTGCGCACCGACGACTACCTCACCCACCCGGTCTTCCACCAGCACCGCTCCGAGACCGCGATGCTGCGCTACCTGCGCCGCCTGGCCGACCGCGACTACGCGCTCGACCGCGGCATGATCCCGCTGGGCTCCTGCACCATGAAGCTCAACGCGACCACGGAGATGGAGCCGGTCACCTGGCCCGAGTTCGGCCAGCTGCACCCCTTCGCGCCCGCCGAGCAGGCGCAGGGCTACCTGACCCTCATCCGTGAGCTGGAGGACCGTCTCGCCGAGGTCACCGGCTACGACAAGGTGTCCCTCCAGCCGAACGCCGGCTCCCAGGGCGAACTGGCCGGTCTGCTCGCCGTCCGCGGTTACCACCGCGCCAACGGCGACGACCGGCGCACCGTCTGTCTGATCCCGTCCTCCGCGCACGGCACCAACGCCGCCAGCGCGGTGATGGCCGGCATGAAGGTCGTCGTCGTCAAGACCGCCGAGGACGGCGAGATCGACGTCGAGGACCTGCGCGCCAAGATCGAGCAGTACCGCGAGGAGCTGGCGGTACTGATGATCACGTACCCGTCCACGCACGGGGTGTTCGAGGAGCACGTCGCCGACATCTGCGCGGCCGTGCACGAGGCCGGCGGCCAGGTGTACGTCGACGGCGCCAACCTCAACGCGCTCGTCGGCGTCGCCAAGCCCGGCCACTTCGGCGGTGACGTCTCCCACCTGAACCTGCACAAGACGTTCTGCATCCCGCACGGCGGCGGTGGCCCGGGCGTCGGCCCCGTCGCGGTCCGCGAGCACCTCGCGCCGTACCTGCCGAACCACCCGCTCCAGCCGGAGGCCGGCCCGGAGACGGGCGTGGGCCCGATCTCCGCGGCCCCGTGGGGCAGCGCGGGCATCCTGCCCATCTCCTGGGCGTACGTCCGGCTGATGGGCGGCGAGGGCCTGAAGCGGGCCACCCAGGTGGCCGTCCTGTCGGCGAACTACATCGCCAAGCGCCTGGAGCCGCACTTCCCGGTGCTCTACACCGGCCCCGGCGGCCTGGTCGCGCACGAGTGCATCATCGACCTGCGCCCGCTCACCAAGGCGACCGGCGTGAGCGTCGACGACGTGGCCAAGCGCCTGATCGACTACGGCTTCCACGCGCCGACCATGTCGTTCCCGGTGGCCGGCACGCTGATGATCGAGCCGACCGAGTCCGAGGACATCACGGAGCTGGACCGTTTCTGCGATGCGCTGATCGCCATCCGCGCGGAGATCGAGAAGGTCGGCTCGGGCGAGTGGCCCGCGGAGGACAACCCGCTGCGCAACGCCCCGCACACCGCCGCCGCGCTCGGCGGCGAGTGGACGCACGCCTACAGCCGCGCGGAGGCCGTCTTCCCGGCCGGTGTCCCGGCCGCCGACAAGTACTGGCCGCCGGTGCGCCGCATCGACCAGGCCTTCGGCGACCGCAACCTGGTGTGCTCCTGCCCGCCGCTGGACGCCTACGAGGACTGAGCGAACCACCGCCGAACGGCTCCGCCCGGGTTCCCGGGCGGAGCCGTTCGCGCTCGCTACGGGGTGGCGAGGGCGGATGCCCGGGGGCACGGGCACCCACCGTGGAGCGCGGATCCGCTCAGGCCGGGTACGCGTGGGTCTGGGCCGCCTTGACCGTCGCCCACACCGGTGCGCCGGGACGCAGGTCCAGCTCGGCGGCGGCGACCGTCGTCAGGTCCGCCGTGAGCGGCAGCTCGCCGGTGAGGTCGGCGCGGATCTGGTCGCCGTGCGTCTCCAGGCCGGCGACCTCGCAGCGCCACAGGTTGCGGGCGCTGGCGCCGGAGGGCCGGTCCCGGAACAGGGTCACGGCGGACGGCGGGAACGCCACGAAGGCCGGGCCGGACAGCTCCTCCGTCGTGGTGATCGCGGGCCCGGATCCGAGGCGCACGGTGTGTCCCGCGGCCTGTCCCCGGTAGAGGTTGAGGCCCACGAGCCGGGCGATGTAGTCGGTGCGCGGGTGGCGGGCGATGTGGGCGGGGCTGCCCTCCTGCACGACCCGGCCGTGCTCCACGACCACCAGGCGGTCCGCGAGCACCATGGCGTCCAGCGGGTCGTGGGTGACCAGGACCGAGACCGCCTCGAACTCGGCCAGGTGGCGGCGGAGCCGGGCGCGGACCTCCAGGCGGGTACGGGCGTCCAGGGCCGCCAGCGGCTCGTCCAGGAGGAGCAGGCGGGGGCGGGTGGCGAGGGCGCGGGCGAGGGCCACGCGCTGGGCCTGGCCGCCGGACAGCCGGCGCGGCTTGGCACCCGCGTGGTCGGCCAGGCCCATGCGGTCCAGCCAGGCCGCCGCGAGGGCCCGGGCCTCGGCCTTGCCCGCGCCCTGGCAGCGGGGGCCGAAGGCGACGTTGTCCAGGGCGGACAGGTGGGGGAAGAGCAGGTAGTCCTGGAAGACGACGCCGACCGGCCGGGACTCGGGGGGCGTGTGCTCCAGGGCGGTGCCGTCCAGGCGCAGGTGGCCGTCCGTGAGGGGGGTGAGGCCGGCGAGGGCGCGCAGGGCGGTGGTCTTGCCGGCGCCGTTGGGGCCGAGGAGGGCGAGGACGTCCCCGGGCGCCGCCGTCAAGGTCACGTCCAGGCGGAATCCGGGGCGGTCGACCACGAGGCGGGCGTCCAGGCCGGTGGCCGGAGAGGGGTTCCTGGCCGCGCCGGCCGTGCGGCTCTCGTCGTCGGGTGCGGGCGGCCCCTGCGGGGGCGGAGCGCCGTGGGGGGAGGGGGCCGGCCTGCCGGGGCGGGGGGTGCTGTGGGTCATGGGGTGGTCATCCAGCGGTCTCTGAGGGCGGCCAGGACCGCGATGGAGACGGTGAGCAGGACCAGGCTGAGGGAGATCGCCGCCTCCGGGTCGTTCTGCAGGGCGAGGTAGACCGAGAGGGGCATGGTCTGGGTCCGGCCGGGGAAGTTGCCCGCGAACGTGATCGTCGCGCCGAACTCGCCGAGCGCCCGCGCCCACGCCAGCACCGCGCCGGCCGCGATGCCCGGCGCGATCAGCGGCAGCGTGACCCGGCGGAACGCGGTGAAGCGGGACGCGCCGAGCGTGGTGGCCGCCTCCTCGAAGCGCGGATCGGCGGCCCGCAGCGTGCCCTCGACGCTGATCACCAGGAACGGCATCGCCACGAACGCCTCCGCGATCACGACCCCCGCGGTGGTGAACGGCAGGGTGATGCCGAACCACGCGTCCAGCCACCGCCCCACCACCCCGTTGCGGCCGAGGGCCAGCAGCAGGGCCACGCCGCCGACGACCGGCGGCAGCACGAGCGGCAGGGTGACCAGGGCCCGTACGAGGCCCCGCCCGGGGAAGTCCGTGCGGGCCAGCAGCCAGGCCAGCGGCACACCGAGGACGAGGCTCACGGCGGTCGCCGCGGTCGCGCTGATCAGCGACAGCTGGAGCGCCTGCCACACCTCGGCGCTGCCCAGCTGCTCCGGCAGACCGCGCCAGGGCGCGCGGACCAGCAGCGCGAGCAGCGGCAGCAGCAGGAACGCCAGCGCCAGCAGGCCCGGCAGCAGCAGCGGCAGCGGCACCCCGCGCCGGCCCCCCGCGCCGGTGCGGCGGCGCCGCGGCCGGCCCGTGCGCAGGCCGGTCGCGGCGCCGGGCTCGTCGGGCGGGGTCACGGCTGGAGGAACCCGGCCTCGCCGAGCACCTTCCGCCCCTCGGCGGACCGCACGAGGGCGAGGAACGCCTTGGCGGCCCCGGGGTTCCCCGCGTTCTTCAGGACGGCGATCGGGTAGTCGTTGACGGCGCCCGCGGACTCGGGGAACTCCACGCCCTCCACCTTGCCACCCGCGGCCCTGACATCGGTCTTGTAGACGACCGCGGCGTCCGCCTCCTTCAGCTCCACCTTGTTCAGGGCGCTCTTGACGTCCTGCTCGTAGGAGACCGGGGTGAGCTCGACCCCGGCGGCGTCCAGGGCCTTGTGGGCGGCGGAACCGCAGGGCACCGTCGCGTCGCACAGGACGACCTTCAGCCCGGACCGGGCGAGGTCCTTCAGGGAGGACACCTTGTCGGGATTGCCCGGCGGGGTGGCGATCTCCAGCTGGTTGCGCGCGAACGTGACCGGGGTGCCGGACGCCTCTCCCCCGTCCGTCACGGTCTTCATCGTGCCGGGGCTCGCGGCGGCGAAGACGTCGGCCGGGGCGCCGCTGGTGATGCTCGCGGCGAGGGTGTCGCTGCCGCCGAAGCTGAAGCCGACCTTCGTGCCGGGGTACCGGTGCTCGAACTCCTCGCCGAGGGCCGTGAAGCTCTCCTTCAGGGAGGCGGCGGCGAACACGGTGACCGTGCCGGACGGCTTCGGGGAGCCCGACGCGCCCGAGGAGCCGGACCCCTGCGTGTCCGGCGAGCCGGACGAGGAGGAGCAGGAGCTGAGGGCCAGTACGGCGACGGCGCCCGCACCGGCCAGTCGCAGCGACCGCCGGGTGCGGCGCACGGAACGGGTCATCACGGAGCTACTCCTCGGTTCTGGGGACAACGGTCGCGCCCTGGCACGCCCGTGGCCCGGCCGTGCGGCGATGATACTGCCGCACTTGCCAGGCAGAAGTCTCCTGTCGCATCGCATGAGCCGGGAAGTTGCGGTTTGTAGCTTGCATGTGCGTTCTCGTGGCGCGTTCGGAGCCCGGCGCGCCCGGTCAGCCGCGGTCGATGTGGACGTTCGTGGACTTCACGCGCGCGGTGGCCTCCATGCCGACCTCCAGGCCCAGTTCCTCCACGGCCTCCCGGGTCAGCAGCGAGACGAGCCGGTGCGGTCCCGCCTGGATCTCCACCTGGGCGGCGACATCGCCGAGCTTGATCGCGGTGACGATGCCGGGGAAGGCGTTGCGGACGGAGGTGCGGGAGGTCTCCTCCTCGCCGCCGTCGCCCTTGGCGAGTTCGACGGAGAACGCGGCGAGGTCCCTGCCGTCGACGAGCCGCCGCCCGGACTCGTCGCGGTGCGTGGCCACGCGGCCGGCGTCGGCCCAGCGGCGGGCGGTGTCGGGGCTGACGCCGAGCAGCCGCGCGGCCTGGCCGATCGTGTAGGACTGCATGCCGGTCACGATAGGCCCGCCCGCCGGTGAGGGGGACGCGGGGTCGGCCGCGGCGCCCCGCGTGACACCCTCTGGTGCGGGACCGGCGGACCGGTTCAGCCGGTGTGCACCCGGGGCCGGCGTTCCCGGTCCGGTTCCGCCTCGCGCAGCACCTCCCGGGTGACCGGGGCGACCTCCCCCTGGCCGAAGAGGAAGAAGCGGAGGAAGTTGGCGAACGGATTGCCCTCGGTCCACTCGAAGTAGATGTGCGGGGTGCGGCCCGTGAGGTCCCGGACGTGCAGCAGCAGCGCGGCGAGGGCGTTCGGGATGGAGGCGGACTCCAGCGTCAGCACCCGGTAGCGGCCGTGCAGCACCTCTCCGCGCACGGTCAGCCCCGCCTCGAACTCGGACGGGTCGGTGACCGTGACCTCGACGAAGACGAAGTCCTCCTGCTCCGGCAGGTCGTTGTCGGCCTTGGTCTGCTCGGCCTTGTCGCGGTACTCGGCCTTGTCCCGGCGGCCGGGCTCGTTGGCGATGAAACGGATGCGCCGGTGGGCCATGTCCCGGACGAATCGTTCCGCCAGCGGGTCCAGCGTCACGCTCGTCACGCGCAGCTCGAAGGCGCGGGCCAGCCGGGACAGCAGTGAGATCAGCATGATGCCGACGATGAAGCAGGCACCGATCTTCACACCGTCCGGACGCTCGATGACGTTCACCACGGTCGTGTAGAGGAACACCGCCGAGACCGCCCCGAAGCCGAGGGTCCAGCCCCGCTGGCCCGCCCTGCGCGCGGCGATGGTCACCGCGATCGCGGCCGAGCTGATCAGCACCAGCACGCCGGTGGCGTAGGCGCCGCCCTGCTTGTCGACGTCGGCGTCGAAGATCCAGGTCACCAGGAAGGCGACCAGGGTGAAGACGATGACCATCGGGCGCACCGCCCGCGCCCAGTGCGGGGCCATGCCGTAGCGGGGCAGGTAGCGCGGCATCAGGTTGAGCAGGCCGGCCATGGCGGAGGCGCCCGCGAACCACAGGATGGCGATGGTCGAGACGTCGTACACCGTGCCGAAGACGTTGCCGAGGTACTCGTGCGCGAGGTAGGCGAGCGCGCGGCCGTTCGCGCCGCCGCCCCGCTCGAACTCCCGCTCCGGGATGAGCAGGGTCGTGATGAAGCTGGTGGCGATCAGGAAGCAGCTCATCACCAGCGCGGCGGTGGTCAGCAGCTTCTTGGTGTCCCGGATGCGGCCGGCCGGTCGCTCGTCGGTGTCGCCCGGGTCGCCCTGGACGTGCGGCATGACGGCGACGCCGGTCTCGAAGCCGGACAGGCCGAGGGCGAGTTTCGGGAAGACGACCAGCGCGACGCCGATCATCGCGAAGACGTTGCCGTGCTCCGTGGTCAGGGCGCCGCTCCAGTCCGTGATCACGTGCCCGGCGGTGACGACGTGCCACAGGCCGGTGATCACGACGACGACGTTGAGCAGCAGGTAGACGCCGACCAGGGCGACCGCGACGCCGATCGCCTCGAGGAAGCCCTTGAGGAAGACCGCGCCGAGCAGCGCCACCAGGAACAGGGTGATCACCATCTGGTGGCCGTGCAGGGCACCGGTGAGGTGCGGGTTCTCCACCAGGTGGGTGGAGGCGTCGGCCGCCGAGAGCGTGATGGTGATCAGGAAGTCGGTCGCCGCGAAGCCCAGCAGGGTGAGGACGAAGAGCTTGCCCTTCCAGAAGGAGAGCAGCCGCTCCAGCATCGCGATGGAGCCCTCGCCGCGCGGACTCTCCTCGGCCACGCGGCGGTAGACCGGCAGGGCGCCGGCCAGGGTGACGACGACCAGCACGATGGTCGCCACCGGTGACAGCAGGCCGGCCGCCAGGGCCGCGATGCCGGGCTGGTAGCCGAGGGTGGAGAAGTAGTCGACGCCGGTCAGGCACATCACCCGCCACCAGCGCTGGCCCCGGTGCGCGGGCTCCGGCTCGGCGTGCGGTCCCGGATGCTGCTTGGCCAGGTCGGACAGGCCCTCCAGCAGCCAGGCCCGCAGGCGGCCGGTACTGGGAGGATGTTCGGTCGCGGCCATCGGTGTGCTCCTGACATGCGGCGGCTCTTTCCGGCCATCACCCGGACGGCGGCACCAGCGTAAGCAGAGAGTGATGCTCGGGCCCGTGGATCGGCGGGCCGACGGCGTCAAGCTTGCGTTAAGAATGGCCCGGGAGGGCGCGGGCCGCACGAAGAAGCGGAGGCCGGGGGCGGTGTGCCGGGTGGGCGCCGGGCGGGTGGGCCGGTCGCGGGCCGGGCCGGGCAGCCGGGGGTGACGGACACCGAGCGTCATGGCGGGCGCCGCCCGGGCGGACCGGCGGCTCGGGCGGCGGGCGTACGCGGCTGGACGGCCACCGGCCGGGCGAGCGTGCCGGGAGGGTGGCGTGGACCTCGCGGGCCGGGGAAGCGGCGTGGTGCGGCGTGGCGCACGGCGTGTGGGGCCCTGGCGGCCGGGGCGTGCCGTCGCCCGTCGCGGCGTACGACGCCGGGATCCCTGCCGGTCGGGCGGTCCGTTACGCGTCGGGCCGTCCGGCGGTCACTCCATGCCCGATGCCCGGAACACGCCCCGCGCCGTCTCGCGGTCCACTCGGCGGGCGAGGGCGTGCAGCGCGGTCGTACCGGTCAGCAGGAGTCCGGCCGCTTCGGCGTGACGGGCGCCCTCGTCGAGCCGGTACCACAGGTCCGGGTTGCGGATCAGCACCTCGGGGTCGATCTCCACCCGGCCGCCCCGCGCGTCCCGCAGCACGAGCCGCAGGCCGGCGCCGTCCACCGGGCGCACCGCGGTCAGCAGATCGGTGCGGACCCGGCGGGTGCGCCCCAGGCGCCGGGCGGCCAGCCAGCCCGGACCCGCCGATACGCGCGCCGGGTACAGGACGAGGAACAGCAGCAGGGCCGTCGGCGGCCACAGCGCCCCGCGCCACCAGGTCAGCGAGCCGGCCGCCGTGTCCAGGCACAGCAGCAGCGCGAGCAGTGCGAGCGCGTAGCGGACCGCGCCGCGTACCTCCCCGGCCCAGGCCCGGTCGTACGCCACGGCCGCCGTGCCGGTCGGGGACGGGCCGGTCGCCCGGGGGCGGATGTCGTCGCGGTGCTCCATGGGAAAGACGGTAGACCGGCCGGCGGCCGGTGGTGACCCTCGTTGACGGCGCCCTGACGGCCCGGGAGTCATTCTTGACGGGACCGTATCGCCCCTGCCCGCACCGCCTCGAACGGAGCCGGCTCGTGGCGGGCGGATGTCGTGGGGCGGGCCGGCGCGGGTTCCTCGGCCGGCACGGGACCCGGGGCGTGCGGCGCGGGCACGTGTCGGGGCCGGTGCGCACCGGTGGGTGCGGCCGGCCCCTGGGATTGCCGTGCCGTGCTCAGGCGGCGGTCATCACCTGGTCCGCACCGAGCGGGCGGTGCGGGTCGATGATGCGGCCGTCGGGCAGCAGCTCGCCGGTGTCCTCGAAGAGCAGGACGCCGTTGCACAGCAGGCTCCACCCCTGCTCCGGGTGGTGCGCCACGAGGCGGGCGGACTCCCGGTCGGCGGATTCGGCTGGCGGGCACGGCGGCTGGTGCTGGCACATGGGCGGGATCTCTCGGTCTGTCGTGATCATGTCCGTCCCCCGTGATGAAAGAGTCGGTCTGCGTCCAGTGTTCTCTCCCGCGCGTCATTCCGCAGGGTTTTCCCACCACCGCTTCTCACAGGTTCATGACGCGTCACCCGCACGGGCGGTTCATTCCAACTCCACGGTCACTTCGGGTGGTTCGCACTGGCCGGAAGGGACTAGTCCGGACGATGCGACCGCCGGCGACCGCCGTATCCCGGGTTCGCCGGGCCCGGAAAGCAGTCGTACCCCGCTTCCCGGGCGGGAAGCGGGGTACGCGGGTGTCGGTCAGGCGGCGGGCGAGCCGAGCGCCGTCGGGCCGAGCAGTGGGAGAGGAGTCGCCCGATGGGTCAGCACCGGAAGCAACTCGGCGACGCGGAAGGGACGGTGCGCCGGAATGCCCGGCGGGGCCGGTGCCAGCGGGACGAGGAGGTCGGTGGCGGCCGGGTGGCCCCCGGTGCCGTCGCCCGAGCAGTCGCCGTGCAGCCACAGGGTGAGCATGTACAGGCCGGGGACGGACAACAGCCTTGCCTGGTACGGCAGTTGAAGGGCCTCGGCCTGCTCCAGGGCGCGCTCGGTGGAGGTGACGTACGGGCCCTCGAAGAAGTGCGAGAAGGTCCAGCCGTCGGGGGTGAGCATGGTCTCGGCCGCGGCCACCGCACGGTCGCCGGACCGGATCAGGAACCGCCAGCCGGCCAGCCGGGTGGCGGACAGGCCCTGCTCGGAGATGCGGTCCCAGACGTGGACCGGCAACGGCAGCTCGGGGGTGGTGGGCCCCTGCGCGGCGCGCAGGGAAGGAGTGCGCGCCTCGCGGACCGCGGTGGGGGAACCGAGGGCGGCGAGGACGGAGCGCAGGGCGGGCGCGGGGGCAGGAGGGACGTGCAGCGGCATGTGGGTCGCCTCTCATTCGACAGGCGCGGCGGCGCGAGGAGGGGGTGGGGCGGACGGCGCTGTCTGCTCACGGAAGGCCGGAGAGGTGGGGCCCGGGTCGGGTGTGAACGAGGGTGCGGCTCGGCCCGCCGCCCGTCGACCGGGACGGCAGGAACCCCTCGGAAACCAGGTCCGAGGGTGCCACCTCTGCCTTGCGCCGCAGTTTATACGACGTTTGTTCGGCCGATGTTTCGGCTATCCGCTTCCGGTTCCCGGGACAAGGCCGAATTAAGTCGTCGATTTGCCGAACTCCTCCCGATTCCTGGTCCGGACCGCCGCCGCTGACCTCGCGTTACGCTTCGGTAGTGGACGGCCGAATGTCGTCGGCGTTTTTCACGAGGTGTTCGGGGCACCCGAGGGAGCAACCTGCGGCATGCCTAGTGAATGTGCCGCCGGGAACATACCGACAGAGTAATGGGCGGCGGGCCGGAGCGGGACGTTATCGATCGCTTCGGCTGGGCATCATCCCACCTGACCCGGGAGCCCAGCGGCCGGAGCGCCGGCCCGCCCATCCGAGGAGGGACACTTCGATGGGGGAGAAGGTCGTGGCGGGGCAGTTCGACCTGTCCGATCGCCAGCGCTACCGCGAAAAGCTCCAGAAGTGTCTGACGGGGCTGGAGCGGTTGTTGCGGGAGAAGCGATTCGATCGCCCGAAGAATCTCATGGGAGTCGAGATCGAATTGAATCTCGCCGGTAACGACGGCATGCCGAAAATGTTGAACGAGCAGGTGCTGGAACGTATCGCCAGCCGTGATTTCCAAACAGAACTCGCCATGTTCAACCTGGAAGTGAACATAGCGCCCCACCGGCTGGGCGGCCGGGTTTTCGACCAGCTCGCCGAAGAGCTGCGCACCTCGCTCGCCTACGCCGACCGCAAGGCCGGGGAGGTGGACGCGGGCATCGTGATGATCGGCATCCTGCCCACCCTCGGCAGGGACGACCTGGTCTCGTCCAACCTCTCCGAGGCGGACCGCTACACCCTCCTCAACGACCAGATCGTCGCCGCGCGCGGCGAGGACTTCCGGCTCGACATCGACGGCGTGGAGCACCTCGTCTGCACGTCCAAGTCGATCGTGCCCGAGGCCGCCTGCACCTCCGTCCAGCTGCACCTCCAGGTCACCCCGGACCGGTTCGCGGACGTGTGGAACGCGGCCCAGGTGGCGAGCGCCGCGCAGATCGCCGTGGGCGCCAACTCGCCGTTCCTCTTCGGGCACGAGCTCTGGCGCGAGTCCCGGCCCCCGCTGTTCCTGCAGTCCACCGACACCCGCCCGCCCGAGCTCCAGGCTCAGGGCGTACGGCCGCGCACCTGGTTCGGCGAGCGGTGGATCTCCTCCGCCTACGACCTGTTCGAGGAGAACCTGCGGTACTTCCCGGCGCTGCTGCCGATCTGCGACGACGAGGAACCGCTGGAGGTCATCGAGGCCGGCGGGGCGCCCCGGCTCGCCGAACTGGTGCTGCACAACGGCACCGTCTACCGCTGGAACCGGCCGGTGTACGACGTCTCGGACGGCCTTCCGCACCTGCGCGTGGAGAACCGGGTGCTGCCCGCCGGGCCGACCATCACCGACGTCATCGCCAACGCGGCCTTCTACTACGGTCTCGTCCGCGCGCTCGCCGAGGAACCCCGGCCGGTGTGGACACGACTGCCGTTCGCCGCGGCCGAGGCGAACTTCGACGCGGCGTGCCGGTACGGCATCGACGCGCGCTTCACGTGGCCCCGGCGGGGACGCTACGGCGGCACGGGCGAGGTCGACGCGGTCACGCTGGTCCGTGACGAGCTGCTGCCGCTGGCCTCGGCCGGGCTGGACGCGTGGGGCGTGGAGGCCGCCGACCGGGACCTCTACCTGGGCGTCATCGAGGAGCGCTGCCGGCGCCGGGTCAACGGGGCGTCCTGGCAGGCGGCCACCTTCCACCGGGCACTGGAACAGGGCCTGTCCCGGGAGGCGGCCCTGGCGGCCACGACGCGCCGGTACGCCGAGCTGATGCACGGGGGAGAGCCGGTGCACACCTGGCCGGTGGGCCTGCCGGAGCCGGTACCGCTCGGCTGAGGTCCGGCGCGGGGCGGGGCGGGGTGCGGGCTTCCCGCGCGCTTCTGCGATCCTTGCCGGGCGAAGGCGGGCCAGGGGCCCACGAGCCGGCTGGAGGCGGGAGTGCGGGTGGAGGCTGACGTGGTGGCCGGTTCCCCGGAGGGGGCGGGCGTTCCGCGGCGGACGCTGCGGGACGAGACGCTGCTCGTGCTGGCGCTCTCCCTCGGGGCGAGCGGAGTGTCCGCGCTGATCAGTTTCATCGGCTCGGTCACCAAGCCCGGCGGCCTCAAGGACCAGGCGGCCACCCTCAACGCCTCCGCCGCCCCGGGCCGCCCCTGGCTGGACCTGGCCTGGCAGCTCTTCGGCATCGCCACCGCGCTGGTCCCCGTGGCCCTCGTCGCCCACCTGCTGCTGCGCGAGGGCACCAGCCTGCGCGTCCTCGGCTTCGACCGCACCCGCCCCTGGTCCGACCTGGGCCGGGGCGCCGGGGTCGCGGCCGTGATCGGCAGCACCGGCATCGCCTTCTACCTGGCCGCCCGCGGCCTCGGCTTCAACCTCACCGTCGTCCCCGAGGCCCTGCCGGACGTGTGGTGGAAGTACCCGGTGCTGGTCCTGTCGGCGGTGCAGAACGCGGTCCTCGAAGAGGTCGTCGTCGTCGGCTACCTGCTGCGCAGGCTGGACCGGCTGGGCTGGTCCCCGGGCGCCGCCCTGCTGGCCGGCTCGGTGCTGCGCGGGTCGTACCACCTCTACCAGGGCATCGGCGGCTTCCTCGGCAACCTGGTCATGGGCGTGGTGTTCGTCTGGCTGTACCGCCGCTGGGGACGCGTCGGCCCGCTGGTCGTCGCGCACTCCCTGCTCGACATCGGGGCGTTCGTCGGCTACGCCCTCCTCGCGGGCAAGGTGGGCTGGCTGCCGACGGCCTGACCGGGCGGCCGCCGGCCGCTCAGGCGCGCAGTTCGCCCTCGATGACCGTCACCGCCCGGCCCGTGAGCAGCGTCCGCGCCCCGCGCAGGCCGGTACGGACCAGGCCCGTGCGGCGGGATGCCTGGAGACCGGTGAGGTCGTCGCGGCCCAGCCGGGGGGACCAGTACGGGGCGAGCGCGGTGTGCGCGCTGCCGGTCACCGGGTCCTCGTCGATACCGACGTTCGGGAAGAAGCCGCGGGAGACGTAGTCGTAGCCCCGGGAGGGATCAGCGGCGCGGGCCGTGGCGATGATGCCGCGCCAGGAGTAGGCGCCGAGCGCCCTGTGGTCGGGGGAGAGCCCGAGGACGGTCTTCTCGTCGGCCAGCTCCAGCAGCAGGTCGCCGGTGTTCGGACCGGTGTCGAAGGAGGCGAGCGGCTGCGCCCCGAGCGCCTCGGCGACCCCGTCCGGCAGCTCGGCCGGGGTGAGCGGGGCGGTCGGGAAGTCCAGGGTGATCGAACCGTCCGCGGCGGACGTGGCGATCAGCACGCCGCTGCGGGTGGCGAACCGCACCGGTCCCTCGTGGGTGCCGGTGGTGTGCAGGACGTGGGCCGTGGCGAGGGTGGCGTGCCCGCACAGGGCGACCTCGGTGACGGGCGTGAACCAGCGCAGCGCCCAGTCCGCCTCACCACCCTCGGGCAGCGGGTGGGCGAACGCCGTCTCCGCGTGGTTCACCTCCATGGCGACGTTCTGGAGCCAGTCGTCGTCGGGGAAGACGTCGTCCAGGAGCAGGACTCCGGCCGGGTTGCCGGTGAACGGGCGGTCGGTGAAGGCGTCCACGATTCGAATGCGCATGGCACCGACGCTAGCGGCCGCGGGGCCGGCCGGACCAAGGCCAATTCGCGGGCGCCGGACTGATTTCCCCAGGGTCCCGCGCCCGACCGCGCCCCGAGGGGGGGAGGCGCCGCGAGGCCGGGCCGGCACCGGCGGGACGCCGCGTCGAGCAGGGCCCGGACGGCGCCCGGTTCGTGCACGGCGCGGGGGGTCCACCCGTACACGCGCCCATGAGCGGCCAGGCGGCGGGGCCTCCTCCTGAAGTGACGCGGCACGGAGCCGAGGGCGTCAGGGACGTACCCCGGCCGAGGTCCCGGTCCGCGGCGCCGGGGGTCCGCGGCGGGGCCGCCTCCGCCGCCCTGTCGTCACCGGGGCCGGTCGAGCAGGGCAGCCGTGAAGGTCTCGCGGTGGTCCACCAGCCAGGTCTGCACGCGGTCCCAGCGTTCCCATCCACCGCTTCGGGCCAGCGCCCGGAGATAGACGGGGTCGGCGTCGGCCACGCGGCGGGCGACGAAGGCCCGGCAGACCTCCGTGGCCTGCTCGACGACGCCGGGCAACTCGGTGCGGTCCTCCGCCGAGAGACCGTAGCCGTCGGCGAGGGTGCGCAGCCGTGCGGCCGCGTCCAGCCCGTGGGGGTGGCGGGCGGCCGCGGACCCGGGGTCGAGCATGGGCACCCAGTAGCGGGCGGTCATGGCGACGTCCCAGAGGGCACGGCCCGGGGCCGCCAGGTCGAAATCGATCAGGGCCGCGGCACGGCCGTCGCGGAAGACGACGTTCTCCGGGCACACATCGTTGTGGCACACCATCGTTCCCCCCTCCGGGTCGGCGAGGTCCCGGGGCCACTCGGCACGCGTGTCGACGGCGACGGCCGCGCCGGCCTCGTGCAGACGCCGCAGCAGGCCCCCCACCGACGCGAGGGCGGAACGCGTCATCGCCCAGTCGGGGAACGGGGGCAGGGGCACGTCTCCGGGCATGAAGGTCAGCCGCTCACGGCCCTCCGCGGTGAGACCGGCGGGGGCCGGTGCCGCGTCGAAGCCGTGCTCCCTCAGCGCGCGGAGATGGGCATGCAGGGCGCGCGCGTTGCGCGGCGCCGGTCGCTCCACCAACCCTCCCCGGCGGAAGACCGCCCCCACGTTCGTCATCCCGCCGACCAGCGCCTCGTCTCCGACCGTCATGAGGATCACGCTATCGGCAGACCGGCTCTTCCGGGCCGCACACCGCGTCCACCGCCCTCACGAACGGACCGGCGTGGTTCCCGCGGCCCCTGGCGTGTGCCGGATGCCATGCCGATGGTCGGGCTGCCGCGAGCGGAGGGGCTCAGCGCAGGCGTCGCGCACGCAGCACGACGTCGTCGGTGTGGTGCGCGCCGGCGCCGCCGTCGGGTGCCACGCGCGGTCGCTGCTCGTCCACCTCCACCTTCCAGTCGTCGGTGAGCCGGGCGGCGATCATCGAGGGCCAGACGTAGTCGGCCGGGTCGAAGCCGCTGTCGTGCGTGTGCCGGGTGTCCATCCCCGCGTGGTGCACGACCAGCAGCACGCCGCCGGGCGCGACGGCCGCGAGCAGCGCGCGCTCGGCCGCCGCGTCGGGGGTGCGCGGCAGGGCCGGGTACTGAGCGGAGACCAGGTCGAAGGAGGCCGGCGGGAGCGCCGCTCGCGTCAGCTCGGCGTGCACCCAGCGAACGGTGACGCCCGCGTCCCGCGCGTGCCCGGCCGCCCGCTCCAGCGCCACGCCCGAGACCTCGAGCGCGGTCACGTCCCAGCCGCCGCGCGCGAGCCAGACGGCGTCCGCGCCCTCGCCGCAGCCGACGTCCAGCACCCGGCCGGGCGTGAGCCCGGCGACCCCGTCCACGAGCGCACCGTTGGGCCGGCCGCTCCACAGCTGGTGCCGGTCGGCGTACCGGCTGTCCCACTCCGCCCGCACCGCGGGGTCTCCGACGTATCCGTCGCCGGGCAGGGAAGTGTCGAACGCGGGCGGTCCCGCGGTGATGTCGTCGCTCACGGGGCCCAACGTCACCCATCCCGGCCCGGTCACGCCACTCCTGTTGCCGCTCCGGCAAAACGGCGCCCGAGCGCCCGCGCATCCGCTCCGGACGTTGTCAGGCGATCGATTCCGATATATCGTTGAAGCATCGCGAACGATACGCGATGCATACGTGAGTGATCGGTGACGGGATGGAGTGATCGCGATGCGTACCCATGGATTCGAGCACGGGCACCGGCACGGCGGGCCCGGTCGGCGGGGGAGGGGCGGGTTCGACGGGCGGCGGGCCGCCTTCGGGCCGTTCGGGCCGGGCGGGCCGGGATTCGGTCCCGGGGGGCCGGGGTTCGGGCCCGGACCCT
Source organism: Streptomyces sp. NPDC104831 (assembly GCF_055583025.1). Taxonomy (NCBI): domain Bacteria; kingdom Bacillati; phylum Actinomycetota; class Actinomycetes; order Kitasatosporales; family Streptomycetaceae; genus Streptomyces; species Streptomyces sp. NPDC104831. The sequence continues at coordinate 218,090 of NZ_JBVJOT010000004.1, read as the reverse complement.
GGGGGCCGCGAGGGCGGGGCGGTCCGCGGGGTCGGGCGCGGCGCGGTGATGTGCGCGCCTCGATCCTGGCCCTGCTCAAGGACCGCCCCATGCACGGCTACGAGATGATCCAGGAGATCGCCGAACGCAGCGGCGGCGCCTGGAAGCCCAGCCCCGGCTCGGTCTACCCCACCCTCCAGCTGCTGGAGGACGAGGGCCTGATCGCCAGCGAGAGCGAGGGCGGCAAGAAGCTGTTCGCGCTCACGGAGAGCGGGCGTACCGCCGCCGAGGAGGGTCCGGACGCCCCCTGGGAGGAGGCCTCGCGCGGGGTCGACTGGGAGGCCCTGGGCGAGATCCGCCAGGCCGGCTTCGGTCTGATGGAGGCCTTCGGGCAGGTCTGGAAGACCGGCAGCAAGGAACAGCGCGAGAAGGCGCTCGCCGTCGTCAACGACGCCCGCAGGAAGCTGTATCTGATCCTCGCCGACGAGCACTGAGGCCGGGGAGGAGGGCGCGGTGGCTCCGCCCGGCGGCCGCGCCCCGCGCCCCGTACGGAGGCCGGTGGGCCGGACCCGCACCTTCCCTCGCGCGGGAGGGACCGTCCGCGTGCGGCAAGGCGGCGCGCGTGCTCTTGCGTCACTTCGGCCGGATCTCCTCCGCAGGGATGAGATCCGGGTCGGCGATGTCCACTCCGCGTGGGACGCGAAGATGGTTCCCCTCGGCGATGTCCCGTCCCGTTGCGGCTGATGAGGTAGGGGATGTGCAACCCCGTACAGCCCCTCGGACCGCCGTCGACCCGGCGGCCCGGCACCACGACGGCGCTGCCGGGCTCGGTGCCGAGCTGGCGGCGGTGATCGCCGGTGCCCGCCGCAGGGCCGTCCGGGACCGGGACCGGCAGACCGACACCGCCCATCTGCTCCACGCCCTGCTGGAACACGACCCCGAGGTCCGCGCCGCCGTGGGCGAACCGCGGCGCCTGGCCCGGCTCCTCGGCTACCTCGTGCAGCGCAGCATCGGCTACGGCCTGCGCTGGCAGGCCGGCGTGGAGGACTCCGGCGCGATCCCCCTCGCCACCGCCCCGGCCGGCCGCCCCGAGCGGCCGGCCGGGCACGCCGTGGGCAGGGACGCCGACCGCTGGTCGCCCGCCGCTGCCGCCGCGCTCGCCGACGCCCGCACCCGCGCCCGGCGCCGGGGCGCGCCCCGCGTCGGCGGCACCGACCTGCTCGCCGCGCTCGCCGCCGACCCCCGGTCCCGGGCCGTGGAGGTCCTCGAACGCGCCGGCATCGCGGCACCCGAACTCGTCGCGCGGATCGAGTCCGCCGAGGCACGCGCCGACGACGGCCGGCCGGAGTGCCGGCGCGCGGAACCGTCCATCAGCTGAGACAGGTGTCAACAGGGGTGACGCTCCTGTCGGCTCCTGTCATCATGTGCCGGTGCATACGTCTGTGACCAGTCAGGACACTCCCGGCAAGGGCGCCGGGCTCGGCCTCGCACTCGCCTCCGCCCTGGCCTTCGGCGGGTCCGGCGTGGCCGCGAAGCCGCTGATCGAGGCGGGCCTCGACCCGCTGCACGTGGTGTGGCTGCGGGTGGCGGGCGCCGCCCTGGTGATGCTGCCGCTCGCCGTACGGCACCGCGCCCTGCCGCGCCGCCGGCCCGCGCTGCTCGCCGGGTTCGGCCTGCTCGCCGTCGCCGGCGTCCAGGCCTGCTACTTCGCCGCGCTCTCCCGGATCCCGGTCGGCGTCGCCCTGCTCATCGAGTACCTGGCCCCCGCCCTGGTGCTGGGCTGGGTGCGGTTCGTGCAGCGGCGGCCCGTCACCCGGGCCGCCGCGCTCGGCGTGGTCCTCGCGGCCGGCGGCCTCGCCTGCGTGGTGGAGGTGTGGTCCGGACTCGGCTTCGACGCGCTGGGCCTGCTGCTCGCCCTCGGCGCTGCCTGCTGCCAGGTCGGCTACTTCGTCCTCGCCGACCAGGGCGGCGACGAGGGCGAGACCGCGCCGGATCCGCTCGGCGTCATCGCCTACGGCCTGCTCGTCGGCGCCGCCGTACTGACCGTGGTGGCCCGCCCCTGGCGCATGGACTGGTCGGTGCTGGGCGGCTCCGCCGACCTGAACGGCACCGCCGTGCCGGCCCTCGCCCTGCTCGCCTGGATCGTGCTCGTCGCCACCGTGATCGCCTACGTCACCGGAGTGCTCTCCGTGCGCCGGCTGTCGCCGCAGGTCGCCGGTGTCGTCGCCTGCCTGGAGGCGGTCATCGCGACCGTACTGGCCTGGGTGCTGCTCGGCGAGCACCTCTCCGCGCCGCAGGTCGCCGGCGGGGCGATCGTCCTGGTCGGCGCGTTCATCGCCCAGTCCGCCGCACCCGGCGAGGGCACCCCGCGGCCGGCCGCCGCCGACGGCGCGGAAAGGGAGTTGTCCGCCCGGGGCACCGCCGCCTAGAGTCCGGAACATGCCGCAGACACTCGTCCTTCCGCCCCCGGCCGCCTGAGGCGGGCCCCCGGGACACCCGCTCGGCGCATCCGCGCCGGGCCGGACGGTGCTGCCCGCAGATGAAGTCAGCGCGCCCCGCCGAGACGGGACGCCTTCGACCTTCCGCGCCTCCACGCGCGCTTCTGCGGAGAGATTCTGTTGTCGAACACTTCCTCCGGCCTGCCCGTCGGGCGTGGCCTGCTCTACCTGATCGTCACCGGTGCCGCCTGGGGCACCGCGGGCGCCGCCGGCTCGCTCGTCTACCGGACCAGCGACCTGGGCCCCTTCGCCCTCTCCTTCTGGCGCTGTGCGCTCGGGCTCGCCCTCCTGTCGGCCGGCCGCCTGCTGCGCCCGCGCGCCCGCCGCGCGGCCCCGGCCCGGCCGTCGCGCCACGCGATCACGAGGGTCCTGGCCACCGGGGTCGCCCTCGCCGTGTTCCAGACCGCCTACTTCGCGGCGGTGGCGTCGACCGGGCTGGCCGTCGCCACCGTCGTGACGCTCGGCGCGGGCCCCGTGCTGATAGCGCTCGGGGCCCGGCCGCTGCTCGGCGAGCGGCTCGGCGCGGGTGGCGCCCTGGCCGTCGCCGGCGCGCTCGCCGGGCTGGCCGTGCTCGCCCTCGGCGGCTCGGCCGCGACCGTCCGTCCGGCCGGGGTGCTGCTCGCCGTGGTCTCGGCGGCGGGCTACGGCGCCATGACCCTGCTCACCCGCTGGTGGGGGAGGGGCGGCGGTGGCGACACCGCCGGCACCACGGTGGGCGCCTTCGCCGTGACCAGCCTGTGCCTGCTGCCGTTCGCCGCCCAGGAGGGGCTGCTCCCGCACACCGCCCATCCCGCCCGGCTGCTGTGCCTGCTGCTCTACATCGCCGCCGTGCCCACGGCGCTGGCGTACGCGTTCTACTTCGCGGGGGCCGCGGTCGTCCGGTCCGCCACGGTCTCCGTGATCATGCTGCTGGAGCCGGTGACCGCGGCCGTGCTCGCCGTCCTGCTGCTCGGCGAGCGGCTCACGGCGGCCACGGCGGCCGGCACGTTGCTGATGCTCGGCGCCGTCGGGGGCCTGGCCGTGAGCGAGGCCAGGGAAGCCGCCCGTCCGGAGCCGGCCTCGGCGTGACGGGCCGCCGGCGCGGCGACGGCGGTACGACCCGGTGCCGGCCGCCGTCGCCGCACCGCTCCCGCGGCGCGGCAGGCCGCCGGTGCCGAGCCGTCGGCCCCGGCGAACCCGCCACTGCCGCGCCCCGGCTCCCGTGGGTGCCCTTACCGCGCCGCCAGATAGTCCGGCAGGCCGATGCCGGGGGCCAGGTCGCCGTTGGGGACGGGGGCCTCGTAGCCCTTGCGGAGCGGGACGACGCCGGCCCAGTGCGGCAGGGAGAGGTCCTCGGGTTCGTCGTTGGCGTCGCCGGTGCGGACCTTGGCCGAGACCTCCTCCAGGTCCAGGCGGATCACCGCGGTGGCGGCCAGCTCCTTCTTGTTCGCGGGCCGGGAGTCGGCGGCCCGGCCCGGTACGACGTGGTCGACCAGCGCGTCCAGGGCCAGCCGCCGCTCCTCGGGGTCGGTGACCTCGTGCGCCGTGCCGTGCACCACGACCGAGCGGTAGTTGACGGAGTGGTGGAAGGCGGAGCGGGCCAGCACCAGCCCGTCGACGTGCGTGACCGTCAGGCACACCGGCAGGCCCGGGTCGGCCTGGCCGGTCATCCGCAGCGGCCGGGAGCCGGTCGAGCCGTGGACGTAGAGCCGCTCGCCGACCCGGCCGTACAGCGTGGGCAGCACCACCGGGGCGCCGTCGCGGACGAAGCCGAGGTGGCACACGTACCCCTCGTCCAGGATCGCGTGCACCAGTTCCTTGTCGTACGACGCGCGCTCCGCGGAGCGCGTCGGCACGGTCCGGCCGGTCGGCGAGTAGGCGGCGGCGCGGGTTTCCCCGGTGGTGCCCTGCATGGTCCCCTCCATGGCGATCTCTATTGCACTAGTGCATAATAGGCTTTGTGCTAGGAGAGTATCGGATCGAAGGGCGCGGCGCAGCCGAGATCGCGGCCAGCGTCGAACAGGCGGTCGGGTCGGGCGGGCTGGAGCCGGGGCAACTCCTGCCGCCCATGCGGGAGTTGGCGGCCCGCCTGGGGGTGAATCCCAATACGGTCGCCGCCGCGTACCGCATCCTGCGCGAACGCGGGGTGATCGAGACGGCCGGCCGCCGGGGCAGCCGGGTCCGCCCCAAGCCGGCCACCACCGGCCGGGAGGAACTGCGCGTCGAGGCGCCCCCCGGCGGCCGGGACCTGTCCACGGGCAACCCCGATCCGGTCCTGCTGCCCCGCCTGGCCCCGGCCCTCGCCGCGGCGGCCGAGCGGGGCGACCTGCGGCCCGTCCGCTACGGCGACGACCCCGTGGACCCGGACCTCGCCCGCCTCGCCCGCGCCGAACTCGACGCCGACGGCGTCCCCCCGGGTCCGCTGACCGTGACCTCCGGCTCCCTCGACGCCATCGAACGCGTCCTCACCACGCACCTCAGGCCCGGAGACACGGTCGCCGTCGAGGACCCCGGCTGGGGCAGCCTCCTCGACCTCGTCCCCGCGCTCGGCCTGCACACGGCGCCGGTCGGCGTGGACGACGACGGGCCGCGCCCGCAGGACCTGCGCCGCGCCCTGGAGTCCGGAGCCCGCGCGCTGATCGTCACCGACCGGGCGCAGAACCCGACCGGCGCCTCGGTGACCGCCCCGCGGGCGCGTGCCCTGCGCGCGGTGCTGGGCGAGCACCCGGGCACCCTGCTCATCGAGGACGACCACGGCCACGGCATCGTCGACCTGCCGCTGCACCCCCTCGCGGGCGTCACCCGCCACTGGGCCTTCGTCCGCTCCGCCGCCAAGGCCTACGGCCCCGACCTGCGCCTCGCCGTCCTCGCCGGGGACGCCGTCACCGTCGACCGGCTCCGCGGCCGCCAGCGCCTGGGCCCCGGCTGGGTGAGCCTGCTGCTGCAACGGGCCGTGGCCCACCTGTGGGCGCACGGCGCGATCGACCGGGCGGCGGTGGCCCGGTCCTACGGCACCCGGCGGGACGCCCTGGTCGGCGCGCTGGCGGAACGCGGCGTCACCGCCCACGGCCGCAGCGGCATGAACGTCTGGGTGCCGGTCCCCGACGAGACGGGAGCCATCGCCCGCCTGCTCCAGAGCGGCTGGGCGGTGGCCCCGGGCGCCCGCTTCCGCCTGGCCTCCCCGCAGGGCGTGCGCATCACGGTCTCACCGCTCGCCGAGGAGGACGTCACCGCGCTGGCCGACGCGGTGGCGGCGGCGGTACGCCCGTCCCCGGCCCGCGTCTACGGCTGACGGCGACCGGGAAAGGGGCGCGGGAAATCGCGCGGCCGGCCACGGCAGTCTCGCGCAGGCCCCGCTCCCCTCACGCCCTCTTCCCCCGCACCTGGGTCAGTGCCGCACCCGCCAGGACGACGGCCGCCCCGACCGGCGTCGTCCACCGCAGCGACTCCCCGAGGATCGCCACCCCCGCCGCCGTGGCGATGACGGGGATGAAGTACGTGACCATCTGCGCGGTGGTGGGTCCCACCTCGTCGACCAGGCCGTACTGGATCAGCACCGCCAGTCCCGTGCCCAGCGCCCCCAGCGCCGCGACGGCCAGCAGCGGGACCAGTGCGACGTGCTCGGGCACGCTGGTGAACAGGGGCGTCACCACCGCGAGCTGGACCGTGGCCAGCAGCAACTGCCCGCCGGTCATGGACAGGTGCGAGTTGCCCGTGCCGGCCAGCGTCCGCCGGACGTAGATCCACCCCACCGGATAGCTCAGCGACGCCAGCAGCGCCAGCGCCGTGCCCCGGGCGTCCAGCCCGTGGAAGCCCTGCCAGGCGCCGAGCACGGTCAGCACGCCCAGGAAGCCCAGCCCCAGCCCGGCCACGCGCACCCGGCTCGGCCGGTCCTCGGACAGCGCGACCAGGGACAGGGCCATGCCCCACAGCGGGGACGTGGCGTTGCAGATGCCGGCCAGGGTGGAGGGGATCGTCAGCTCGGAGTAGGCGAACAGGGAGAACGGCAGCGCGTTCAGCAGGAACGCGGCGATCGCCATGTGCCCCCACAGCCGGGCCCCGCGCGGCAGCCGCTCCCGCTTTACGGCCATCGCCGCCACCAGCACCGCCGTGCCGAACACCAGCCGGCCCAGGGTGACCTGGAACGGCGCGTACCCGTCGGTTCCCACCTTGATCAGCAGGAAGCTGAATCCCCAGATCAGGGACAGCAGGCCGAAGCGCAGCCGCCAGTCCAGGCGGGCGCGGGCGCCGCCGGGCGCGGGGGACTGGGACCGGGTTCGGGATCGGGTGCGGGAGGATGCGCTGACCGTGCTCATGACCTCAACGATGCGGGAGGCCACCTCGTAGCACAATCGAGATTTCCCACCTGGTATCTCTTAGACTTGCTTACATGTTGAACCTTGAGCGCCTGCGGACCCTGGACGCGCTGGCCCGGCACGGCTCGGTCAGCGCCGCCGCCGACGCGCTGCACGTCACGACGTCCGCGGTCTCCCAGCAGCTGGGCAAGCTGGAGCGGGAGATCGGTCAGCGGCTCCTCGCCAGGAACGGCCGGGGCGTGCGGCTCACGGACGCGGGCCGGCTGCTGTCGGAGCACGCGGCGCGCATCCTGTCCCAGGTCGAGCTGGCCGAGTCCGACCTGGAGGCGCACCGCGGCCAGGTCGTCGGCGAGCTGAGGCTGTCCGCGTTCCCGACCGCCGCGCGGGGCCTGTTCCCGGCCGCGCTGGGCGCGCTGCGCGCCGAGCACCCGGGGCTGCGGGTGCGCTCCAGCGAGCTGGAACCGGAACAGGGCATCGCCGGGGTGGTCCGCGGCGATCTCGACCTCGCGGTGGTCCTGGACTGGTACAACAAGCCGATGCCCGTCCCCGACGGCCTGGTCAAGGCGCCCCTGCTGGACGACCCCGCCGACGTCGCCATGCCCGTCGGGCACCGGCTCGCCGACCGGGACGAGGTGGACCTGACCGAGTTCGCCGAGGACGAGTGGATCACCTGGGGCGAGGGCGAGTTCTGCCACGAGTGGCTGGTGTTCACCCTGCGGTCCAAGGGCGTCGAGCCGATCGTCGGCCACCGCGCCGGTGAGACCCACACGCAGCTCGGCCTGGTGGCCGCCGGGCTGGGGGTGTGCATAGCGCCGCTGCTGGGCCGGCACCCGGTGCCCGAGGGCGTGGTCCTGGTGCCGCTCCGGCAGCGCGTGCGCCGCCATGTGTACGTGGTCTGGCGGGCGGACGCGGACCGCCGGCCCTCGATCCGCGCCGCGGTGGAGGCCCTGCGGACGGCGGCGCGGCGGCTCGGCTGAGCCCTACGCCCCGCCCAGCTTCCGGAAGTCCCAGGACACGATCTTCTCCGGGGTCAGCCGGGCCCACGCGTGCCGGCCGTCGTGGGGCATCTCGTCCAGGCCGAAGTTCTTGCGCGCGAACAGCGTCTCGGCCGTGTCCAGTTCGGCGCACAGCTCGCCCCGGCGCGGCACCTCGCCCACGAACTCCACCCGGCCGGACAGCTCCGCCCCGCGCAGCTCGTCGTACTCCTCCCCGGAGTCGACCACGACGGCCACCCGGGGATCGCGGCGCAGCTGGGCCCAGCGCCGGCTGCGCACCACGGAGTACAGCCACAGCGACGTGCCGTCCCAGGCGAACCACAGCGCGCTGACGTGCGGTGTGCCGTCGGCCGAGACGGTCGCGACCCGGCAGGTGCGCTGGGTGGCGAGGAACTCGTCCAGTTCGGCCGGCGTCATCATGATCCTCCGGCCCCGGCGCTGCTGGGTGACGGACATGCGGTCCCCTCTTCTCCCAGGTCGTGTCAGAGAACTGTCCTGCCGGTACTGATGCCCTGACCTTACGTCAGGAAAAGAAGCCGGTCGGATTCAAGGGGGGGGGGTGCCAGGCCGTCGCGCGAGCGGCTCGGCGGACTCCTCGGTCCCGCCGGCCCGGCGGTCCGGGGCGCGCCGCCGATCGGGGCCGCCGGGGAAGGCTTCGTCGTGCGGCGGCCGGACGGGCCGTCCCCGCCGCACGGCACCGGGGTGCCGGCCGACGTGGCGTCCTCGACGCGGTGCGCGACGCCGTCGACCCCGGCCGCACCGCTGGCCGCACCGCTGGGGTCCGGGCCGACACCGTCGCGGGCGTGCCCGCGGGCCACGCCGCCGCGCCGTTCCCCGGCGACCCTGGCGCCGGCCGCCACGGCCACGACGGGCGCCGGCCGCCACGGTCACGACGACCGACGGGACGCCCGGCCGCCTCGCCGGAGCCCGGACGAGGCGGCCACGGGGACGGTGAGCGGCCTCAGGCCAGGGTGATCTCGTCGCCGGTGACGGTGATCCGCGCGGCGGACAGCCCCCGCGTCGCGGGTCCCTTCCGCACGCTGCCGTCCGCCACGGAGAACTCGCTGCCGTGGCACGGGCACACGATCACGCCGTGGGCCACGCTGCCCACCGCGCAGCCCTGGTGGGGGCACTTCGTGGAGAACGCCCGGTAGGCGCCCGCCGTCGGCTGGGTGACCACGACACCCCGGTCCTCGAGGATCCTGCCGCCGCCCTCGGGGATGTCGGCGGTCCTGGCGAGCGCGGTGCCCCCGCCGTCCGGCGCGGCCCCGGTGGCGGCGGAGCCGGCGTCGGACGAGCCGTCGCCCGAACCGCAGGCGGACAGCGCGGCGGCGAGCCCGGCCGCTCCGGCCGCCGCCACGACGGCACGACGGCCCGGGCCGGCGGTGGGGTGGGGCGAGGTACTGGACATAGGGCGTATCCCTTCGACGGAGAGCGTTGCGCGGTCCGCCCCGGGGTACGGGCGGACGGCCGCCACCGTTCAGCCCGGGCCCGCCGGCGCGGGCGGGCGCCTGCCCGGTCGCGGCCGCCGAAGCCGGGGTCAACCGCTCGGATAGCCTGGCGAAATGCTGCGAACTGTCACCGCGACCCGCTACATCACGCCGCTGCGTGAGGGCGGATCGCTGCCGGGGCTGGTGGAGGGCGACGACCTCCGCACCTATGTCATGAAGTTCACCGGCGCGGGACAGGGGCGCAAGACCCTGGTCGCCGAGGTGGTGTGCGGGGAGCTCGCCCGGCGGCTCGGGTTCCGCATGCCCCCGCTGGTCACCCTGGAACTGGACCCGGTCCTCGGGCTCGGCGAACCCGAGCAGCAGGTGCAGGACCTGCTGCGGGCCAGCGGCGGCACCAACCTCGGCATGGACTTCCTGTCCGGCGCCCTCGGCTACGACCCGCTCGCCTTCCCGGTCAGCCCTGAGGAGGCCGGCCGGATCGTCTGGTTCGACGCGCTGATCAACAACGTCGACCGTTCCTGGCGCAACCCCAACCTCCTGGTGCACCGGGGCGAGCCGTGGCTCATCGACCACGGCGCCACGATGATCTGGCACCACAACTGGCCCGGCGCCAAGGTTTCGGCGGACCGCCCCTACGACGCCTCGGACCACGCCCTCGCCCGCTTCGCCCCGAACGTGCGCGCCGCCGCGGCCGACCTCGCCCCCAAGGTCACCGAGGACCTGCTCGCGGAGGTCACCGCCGAGATCCCGGACGTCTGGCTCGACGGCGAGCCGGGCTTCGACACCCCGGACGACCTGCGCCGGGCCTACGCAGGGCCGCTGCTCGCGCGCGCGGCCGTCATCGCCGAGCGGATCACCGGTCTCGGCACCGGACCGGAGGAGGGCAAGTGAGCGAGCGTCACATCCACATGGCCGGCCACGTCACCGAGCGGCACATCACCCGCGCGGGGCAGGGCGGCGACCGGGACGTGTTCGAGTACGCGCTGCTGCGGGTCGTGCCCCGGCTGGAGCGCGGGGAGTGCGTCAACGCGGGCCTGGTCCTCTACTGCCGTGCCCAGGGCTACCTCGGCGCCCGCACCCACCTGGACGAGGCCCGGCTGCGCGCCCTGGACCCGGCCGCCGACGTGGCCGGGGTGCGCGCCGCGCTCGCCGCGATCGAACGGCACTGCGCGGGCGGCGAGCAGGCCGGACAGGCGGCCGGCGACGACGCGGGGCGCCGCTACCGCTGGCTCGTCGCGCCCCGCTCCACCATCGTCCAGCCCGGCCCCGTGCACACCGGCCTGACCGCCGATCCGGCCGCCGAGACGGAGCGCCTGCTCAACCTCCTGGTGAGGTAATGGATCACACCGGCCGATGTTGCCGTTGACACCGCGTGCCAGGGCTTCTAGCGTCACGGGTGGAGAAGGTACTAAGCGGTCGCTCACCGCATGAGCGGACCCTCTCCGAGGGTCCGGCAGGTTCTCTCGAGGGCGAGGAGAAACAGCATGTCCACCAACGAACAGCGGGTCGCGGTAGTCACCGGCGCGGCGCGCGGCATCGGCGCCGCCACCGCCGTACGGCTGGCCGCGGAGGGCCGCGCGGTCGCCGTGATCGACCTCGACGAGGCCGCCTGCAAGGACACCGTCGAGAAGATCACCGCCGCCGGCGGCAAGGCCGTCGCGGTCGGCGCGGACGTCTCCGACGAGGCGCAGGTCACGGCCGCCGTCGCCCGCGTCGCGGAGGAGCTGGGCGCTCCGACGATCCTGGTCAACAACGCGGGCGTGCTGCGCGACAACCTGCTGTTCAAGATGAGCGTGTCCGACTGGGACACCGTCATGAACGTGCACCTGCGCGGCTCGTTCCTGATGACCAAGGCCGTGCAGCAGCACATGGTCGAGGCCGGCTGGGGCCGGATCGTCAACCTCTCCTCCTCCTCGGCGCTCGGCAACCGCGGCCAGGTCAACTACTCGGCCGCCAAGGCCGGTCTCCAGGGCTTCACCAAGACCCTCGCCATCGAGCTGGGCAAGTTCGGCATCACCGCCAACGCCGTCGCCCCGGGCTTCATCGCCACCGAGATGACCAAGGCCACCGCCGAGCGCGTCAAGATGGACTTCGAGGACTTCAAGAAGGCCGCCGCCACCCAGATCCCGGTGCAGCGCGTGGGCGAGCCCGAGGACATCGCCAACGCCATCGCCTTCTTCACCGGCGAGGCGGCCGGCTTCGTCTCCGGTCAGGTGCTGTACGTCGCCGGCGGACCGCTCAACTAAGGGATTCAGAGGTAGCACGGACATGACTGAACTCCCCGAGCTCTCCGGCAGGGTCGCGATCGTCACCGGCGCCAGCCGCGGCATCGGCTACGGCGTCGCCGAGGCGCTGATCGCCCGCGGTGACCGCGTCTGCGTCACCGGCCGCGGCGAGGACGCCCTGAAGGAGGCCGTCGAGCGGCTCGGCACCGAGCGGGCCATCGGCGTCGCCGGCAAGGCGCACGACCTCGGCCACCAGAGCGAGGTCGTCGAGCGCACCATGGAGGCCTTCGGCCGGGTCGACTTCCTCGTCAACAACGCGGGCACCAACCCCGTGTTCGGCCCGATCGCGGACGTCGACCTCGACGTCGCCCGCAAGGTCTTCGAGACCAACGTGATCTCCGCCCTCGGCTTCGCCCAGAAGACCTGGCACGCCTGGCAGAAGGACAACGGCGGCGCGATCGTCAACATCGCCTCGATCGCGGGCCTGACGGCCTCGCCCTTCATCGGCGCGTACGGCGTGAGCAAGGCCGCGATGATCAACCTGACCCAGCAGCTCGCGCACGAGTTCGCGCCGCGGGTGCGGGTCAACGCGATCGCCCCGGCCGTGGTCAAGACCAAGTTCGCGCAGGCCCTGTACGAGGGCCGCGAGGAGGAGGCCGCGGCCCCCTACCCGCTGGGCCGGCTCGGGGTGCCCTCCGACATCGGCGGCGCCGCCGCGTTCCTCACCTCCGAGCAGTCCGACTGGATCACCGGCCAGACGCTCGTCGTGGACGGCGGCATCTTCCTCAACGCCGGCGTCTGACGCCTCTTCCGGGCGTCCGGTCCCCGGACGGACCGGCGCCCGGAAGCCCCCCTGGCGTCCGCTCGGCGGACTGACAACGTCGTCATCGCCGGATCGATCAAGTGCCCCTGTTCCAGGGGAGGTTCAGGGGACCGGGCGCTGCGGTATGGTCTGCCGACCCTTGGTACGGCGGATCGAGGAGCGTGCGCGTGTTCAACCGGAACCGATGCCTGCGCAAGGCCGCGGCGGTCGTGTCCCTGTCGCTGGTCGCCGGCTGCGGCCTGCTGTCCGACGGCGACCCCGACGACCAGGGGCCGATAGTCGTCGGCACCACCAGCGCCCCGAGCACGCTGGACCCCGCCGGCTCCTGGGACGGCTCCTGGGAGCTGTACCGCAACATCTTCCAGACCCTCCTCGCCTACCCGAACGGCGCCACCACCCCCCAGCCCGACGCCGCCCGGGCCTGCGCCTTCACCGACTCCACCAGCCGCACCTACCACTGCGAGCTGCGCCCCGGCCTGAAGTTCGCCGACGGCGACCCGCTGACCGCCGAGGCCGTCCGGCACTCCATCGACCGCATCCGCACCATCGCCGCCCCCGGCGGTCCCGCCGGGCTGCTCGGCAGCCTGGACCGGGTGGAGACCCACGGCGACCGGGACATCGTCTTCCACCTCGACAAGCCCGACGCCACCTTCCCCTTCGTGCTGGCCACCCCCGCCATGTCCATCGTCGACCCGGACGACTACCCGGCCCACTCCCTGCGCGAGGGCACCGACGTGCACGGCTCCGGCCCGTACCGGCTCCGGTCCTACGAGCAGGGCGAGCAGGCCGTCCTGGTCCGCAACGACCACTACCAGGGCTTCGCCGAGCGGCGGAACGACGCGGTGACCATCCGCTACTTCAAGGACTCCGCCGGCATGGTCGAGGCGCTGCGCGACCGGAACATCGACGTCACCTACCGCGGCCTCGCCGCCGACGACATCGTCGCCCTCCAGGAACACGACGACGAGCACCTGCAACTCGTCGACGGCGCCGGCACCGACATCAGCTACCTGGTGTTCAACCCCGAGGACCGCTGGGCCGGACGGACCGCCGTCCGCAGGGCCGTCGCCCAGCTCGTGGACCGGGGCGCGATCGCGCACAAGGTGTACAAGGACACCGTCGACCCGCTGTACTCGATGGTCCCCAAGGGCCTGACCGGCCACGCCACCGGCTTCTTCGACACCTACGGCGACCCCAGCGTGCCCAAGGCCCGCAAGATCCTCTCCGACGCCGGCATCACCCGGCGCGTCCCGCTCACCCTCTGGTACACCACCGACCGCTACGGCTCCGAGACGGCCCTGATGTTCCGGGAGCTCAAGCGGCAGCTGGACGGCTCCGGCCTGTTCACCGTCACCCTCCGAAGCCGCCCCTGGAACAGCTACGTGACCGGCTTCCAGAACCGCGAGTACCCGGTGTTCGGGCGCGGCTGGTTCCCGGACTTCCCCGACGCGGACAACTTCATCGCCCCGTTCGTCGGCGAGCACAACGCGCTCGGCACGCCCTACCCGGCCAAGGAGATCACCGGCCGGCTGCTGCCCCACGCGCGCGCGGAGGGCGACCGTGCCGAGACCGTCAAGGACATGGAGGCCGCGCAGCAGATCATGGTGGACGACGCCCGGCTGCTCCCGCTGTGGCAGGGGCGGCAGTTCGTGGCGGCCAGCGTCGACATCTCCGGCGGCGAGCAGGCCCTGGACCCGTCGACGGTCATGACGATGTGGGCGCTGCACCGCAAGACCAGCTGGTGAGGCCCCTCACGGCACCGGTTGTCAGTGGCCGCCTGTAGGTTCGGGATCCTGGAAGTGACCGCACGCGGTACCTGATCGACATCGTGAGGACGTTGACGTGACCGACATCGCCATGCTGCCCGAGTCCTGGCGCGGGGTTCTGGCCGACGAACTGCAGCAGCCCTACTTCAAGGAGCTGACCGAGTTCGTCGAGGAGGAGCGGGCGAAGGGCCCCGTCTACCCGCCGCGCGAGGAGGTCTTCGCCGCGCTGGAGGCGACGCCGTACGACCGGGTGAAGGTCCTCGTCCTCGGCCAGGACCCGTACCACGGCGAGGGCCAGGGCCACGGTCTGTGCTTCTCGGTGCGTCCCGGGGTGAAGACCCCGCCCTCCCTGCGGAACATCTACAAGGAGATGCAGGAGGAGCTGGGCCTGCCCATCCCGGACAACGGCTATCTGATGCCGTGGGCCGAGCAGGGCGTGCTGCTGCTCAACGCGGTCCTCACCGTGCGGGCCGGCGAGGCCAACTCGCACAAGGGCAAGGGCTGGGAGAAGTTCACCGACGCCGTGATCCGCGCGGTGGACTCCCGTCCCGACCCGGCGGTCTTCGTCCTGTGGGGCAACTACGCGCAGAAGAAGCTCCCGCTGATCGACGAGAGCCGGCACGTGGTGGTCAAGGGCGCGCACCCCTCCCCGCTGTCCGCGAAGAAGTTCTTCGGCTCCCGCCCCTTCACGCAGATCAACGAGGCGATCGCCGCGCAGGGGCACGAGCCGGTCGACTGGCGCATCCCGAACCTCGGCTGACGGCCGCACCCCGTCCGGGACACCGGCGCCGCCTGACCGGGAATCCCGGCGCCGCCGGTTAGCGTCGGCAGCGGACCATTGCCGACAGCCCGGAGGGCACCGTGGCGAAGCGACAGGAGCGGGTGGCGCCGGACACCGTGCTGACGCGGATCGGACAGGTCGTGATGCTGCACCACGGCGGCGACCGCGAGGAGGCCCGCAGCCGCTTCCTCGGCCTGTGGGCGGAGGTCGGCGAGGACGGCGACCCGCTGCACCGCTGCACCCTCGCCCACTATCTGGCCGACACCCAGGACGACCCGGCGGACGAACTGGCATGGGACCTCAGGGCGTTGTCGGCGGCCGAGGAACTGGCCGACGGCCGCCCGGGCGCCGACCCGGGCAGCGTGCGGGGCTTCCTGCCGTCCCTGCACCTGAACCTGGCCGCCGACTACGTCAAGCTGGGCCGCGCGGAGGCCGCCCGCAGCCATCTGCGGCGGGCCCGCGGCACCGCGTCCGCCCTGGCCGACGACCGCTACGGCGACGGGATCCGCTCCGCGATCAGCCGGCTGGCGCTGCGGCTGGGGGAGGACGACGGACCCGACGGGGAGAGCGAGCCGCTGCTCCAGTAGCGCCTGGCCGCTCAGGGGTCGTGCGACCGGCTCGCGTCCCCCGGCGGGGCGCGGGGCCGCTGCCGCGGACCGGGGCGGATCCCCTCGGTCATGAGACGCCGCCTTCCCCGTTGGGGAGGGCGAGCCGCTGCTCCGGTAGCGCCTGGCCGGTCAGGGGTCGTGCGACCGGCTCGCGTCCCCCGGCGGGGCGCGGGGCCGCTGCCGCGGAGTCGGGCGGAACCTTCTCGGTCATGAGACGCCGCCTTTCCCGTTGGGGAGGGCGAGCCGCTGCTCCGGTAGCGCCTGGCCGGTCAGGGGCCGTGCGACCGGCTCGCGTCCCCCGGCGGGGCGCGGGGCCGCTGCCGCGGACCGGGGCGGATCCCCTCGGTCATGAGACGCCGCCTTCCCCGTTGGGGAGGGCGAGCCGCTGCTCCGGTAGCGCCCGGCCGGTCAGGGGTCGTGCGACCGGCTCGCGTCCCCCGGCGGGGCGCGGGGCCGCTGCCGCGGACCCGGGCGGATTCCCCTCGGACATGAGACGTCGCCCTCCCCGACGCTCCCGCCCATGCCCCGCCGCCGCCCTCGGCGTGGGCGGCAATCAGGCCGCGGGCGACGGCGTCCGCCCGCCCGCCGGCGCCCGCCCGCCCGCACCGCCGGCCGGCTCGTGCCGCACCACCACGATCACCCGCCGGGCCGGCCGCGCCGCCCGCCTCGGCATGGCCGGCGGCCGGGCCGGCAGCGTCGTACGGGACGCGGACGCCGCGGCCCCGCCGGTCACCGGACCGGCGCTCCTTCCCGCGCGGCTTCGCCGGTACCGCCGGCCGGCGGCCCCCGTATGCTTCCGGCAGGCAACCCGCAGGCCAGCGATAGGGGAGAGCACGTGAAGGTCGGCTGCATCGGACTCGGGGACATCGCGCAGAAGGCGTATCTGCCGGTGCTCGGCACGCAGCCGGGAATCGACCTGCACCTGCAGACCCGCACCCCCGCCACCCTGGACCGGGTCGGGGACGGCCTGCACCTGCCGCGCGCCCAGCGGCACACCACCCTCGACTCGCTGCTCGACGCCGGCCTGGACGCGGCCTTCGTGCACGCGCCGACCACCGTCCACCCCGAGATCGTCGCCCGCCTGCTGGAGGCCGGCGTCCCGACGTACGTGGACAAGCCGCTCGCCTACGAACTCGCCGACTCCGAGCGGCTGGTGGACCTCGCCGAGCGGCGCGGCGTCTCGCTGGCCGTCGGCTTCAACCGCCGCTACGCCCCCGGCTACGCGCAGTGCCTGGACCACCCCCGCGAGCTGATCCTCCTGCAGAAGAACCGGACCGGGCTGCCCGAGGAACCCCGCTCGATGATCCTGGACGACTTCATCCACGTCGTCGACACCCTGCGCTTCCTGGTGCCCGGCCCGGTCGACGAGGTGACGGTGCGCGCCCGGGCCGAGGCCGGGCTGCTCCACCACGTCGTGCTCCAGCTCGGCGGCGACGGCTTCACCGCGCTCGGCGTCATGAACCGGCGCAGCGGCTCCACGGAGGAGATCCTGGAGGTGTCCGGCCAGGACACCAAGCGGCAGGTGGTCAACCTCGCCGAGGTCGTCGACCACAAGGGACAGCCCACCGTGCGCCGGCGCGGCGACTGGGTGCCGGTGGCCCGCCAGCGCGGCATCGAGCAGGCGGCCCTCGCCTTCCTCGACGCCGTACGCGCCGGACGGGTGCTCAGCGCCCGTGACGCGCTGGCGACTCACGAGCTGTGCGAGCGGGTGGTACGAGCGGTTCAGGACGGGAACGGCGCGGCCTGACCGCCCGCACCCCCTCCGTCACCCCCTGCGCGGCCAGCACCAGCAGCGCGCCGTACACCGGCCAGTCGCCGTAGCGGACGTACGGCGTGACGCCGTGCGCGAGCGGCACGTCGTAGACCCGCGCGCCGCTCGTGCCGGTGCCGAGCCACGGGCCGAGGCGCCGCCCGCCCGGGCCGTACACCGCCGAGACGCCGGTGAGGGTGGCGTGCACCATCGGGCGGCCGGTCTCGGCGGCGCGCAGCGCGGCCAGCGAGGCGTGCTGCTCCGGCGCCCAGCTGTGCTGGAAGGTGGAGGTCGAGGACTGGCCGAGCAGGACGTCCGCGCCGTCCGCGGCGAGGTGCCGGCCCAGGTCCGGGAACGCGGTCTCGAAGCAGATCAGCGGGCCGACCCGCAGCCCGTGGCCGACGTCCAGCACGGTCTGCCCGGTGCCGCGATGCCGGTCCTCGCCGGCCGCCCGGCCCACCGAGGTGGCCCAGCCGAGCAGCGAACGGGCCGGTATGTACTCGCCGAACGGAACAAGCCGCATCTTGTCGTACCGGTCGCCGGTCGGTCCGTCCGGGCCCACCAGCACCGCGCTCTTGTAGATGCCGGGCCGGTCGGAACGGCGGGCGTCCACGTTCACCAGCACGTCCGCGCCGGTCGACCGGGACAGCGCGGCCAGCCGCCGGGCCAGGTCCGGCCGGTCCGCCAGGTCGAAACCGACGCTGGACTCGCCCCACACCACCAGGTCGACATCCCGTCCGGCGAGCCGCCGGGTCAGCCGCTCCTCCCGGTCGAACCGCCGCTCGCCGCTGTCCGGCCCGGCGACGATCCCCGGCTGGACGACGGCGATCCGTGCCCGCCCGTCCGTCTCCGGGCGCGGCGCCCACGCCCATCCGGCCGACGCCACGGCGGCCGTCGCGGCCAGCGAGGCCACGGCCGGCCCCCGGGACGCGGGCACCGCGATCAGCACGGCCACCGCCACGTTGACGGCCACCACCAGGAAGCTGAGCAGCCACACCCCGCCCACCGAGGCCAGCCGCAGCGCCGGGCCCACCTGCCACTGGCTGGCGCCCAGCATGCCCCACGGGCCGCCGAGCCCCTGCCAGGACCGGACCAGCTCCACCGCGAGCCAGGCCGACGGCAGCACCAGCAGCGCGGCGCCGCCCCGGCCCGCCGAGGGCACCCCGCCCAGGAGCCGGCGCACCAGCCACCCCCACGGCGCCCACAACACGCCGAGCAGCGCGGCTATCAGGAAGATGAACACGTGCAGGCTCGGCAGCAGCCAGTGGTGCACGGCCAGCAGGAAGCCGAAGCCGCCGCACCAGCCGTCGTACGCGGCCCGCCGCCCGGTCGGTGCCGAGCGGACCAGCCCGATCCACGGCACCAGGGCCACGTACGCCCACCACCACAGGGCGGGGGCCGGGAACGCGAGCACGGGCAGCGCGCCGAGCAGGGCGGCGGCGGCCGAGCGGCGCCAGGGGGAGGTCAGCCAGCGGTCGATCGTCC
Source organism: Streptomyces sp. NPDC104831 (assembly GCF_055583025.1). Taxonomy (NCBI): domain Bacteria; kingdom Bacillati; phylum Actinomycetota; class Actinomycetes; order Kitasatosporales; family Streptomycetaceae; genus Streptomyces; species Streptomyces sp. NPDC104831. The sequence goes on along the minus strand of NZ_JBVJOT010000004.1, from coordinate 199,434 downwards.
TCATAGGGAGCCTCCCTACCCACCGATGGCTCCAGTGTGCGCGACGGGCTCGTGCGGACGGAGGGCCGCAGGGCCTACGGGACGGCGGGCTCCGCGACCGGCAGGCGGCGCCACTTCTCGTGCACGACGACCTCGCGCAGGCGCCAGCCGTCCGGGGTGCGCAGCAGCCCGAAGTCGTACCGGCCCCCGCACACCAGGTCCGGGGCGGCGGAGCCGGTGGCGCCCTCGACGCGCATGGGGTTGAGGTAGTCGGCGCGCACCCGGGCGGTGTCGCCCGTGTCGTGCTCCAGGACGCCGAACCGCACCTGCCGGTTGACGATCAGGTGCTGCCGCACGGCGAACCGGGCCAGGTGCTCGCCGAGCCAGGCGGCGATCCGCCCCGCGTCGCCCTCGATACCGCCCGCCGAACGGTAGTCGGCCCGTCCGTCCGCCGTGAACAGCCGGCGGTACTCCACCCAGTCGCCGTCGTCCAGCGCCACCGCGTACGCGGTGACCAGGTCCTCCACGGCCAGCCGGTCCCTCACGGTCGCGAACTCCGCACGCTGCGTCATCGCCACAGTCTTGGCCACGGCGGACGCGGAGCCAAGGGGTCTGCGGGGTGAATATTCGGTGGTGCGAGGCCGCGGCGGCGGCCGAACCTGTACCCGTGAACGCACACGCCCCCGACAGCGAGCCCGCATTCCGCGTCCGCGCCCGGCACACGGACTCCACGGTCACCGTCTACCAGGCCTACCGCCCGGAGATCGGCCGGGCCGCCGCCCGCGCCGGACGCTTCCCCGCCGCCTGGAAACGGGACCGGATGACGTGGGTCAAGCCGTCGTTCCTGTGGATGATGTACCGCTGCGGCTGGGGGACCAAGGAGAACCAGGAGACCGTCCTCGCGATCGACATCACCCGCGAGGGCTTCGAGTGGGCCCTGCGCCACGCCTGCCTGTCCCACTACGTGCCCGCCCTGCACCCCGACCAGGCGGCCTGGAAGCGGGAGCTGGCGCGCAGCCCGGCCCGGGTGCAGTGGGACCCGGAGCGGGACCTGCGCCACAACCCGCTGCCCCACCGGTCGCTGCAACTCGGCCTCGCCGGGGAGGCGGCGGCCCGCTACGCCGACGAGTGGATCACCGGCATCCGGGACGTCACCCCGCTGGCCGGGGAGATCCACGCGCTGGTACGGGCCGGCGAAACGGAGCGGGCGGGCGAGCTGCTGCCCGAGGAGCCGCCGTATCCGGTGGCCGACGAGGTGCTCGCGCACCTGCGGGCGTAGGACCGGCCGCGGGGCTCCCGGAGGCGCAGCTCAGGCCGCCTCGACGACCCGGCGGCGCATCGCCGCGGCCCACTCGATCACCAGCTGTTCGTACGCGGCGCGTTCCCGGGCCGACAGGGTGCCTCCCGCGCGCAGCCACAGCGCTCTGATCTGCTCGTTCAGCTCGGCGGCGGAGCGCGCGGAACCAGGGGGCGGGGAATCGGGGGACATGCGGCACAGCCTAGGCCCAAGCACTGACCCTGCGCTACCGCTCGGCTACGCAGCGGTACCGGGTCGGTCACCCGCGCCGGGCGGCCGGACGTGCGCGGCCGCGCGGCGCCGGGCACCCGCCGGGCCCTGCCCAGGTCGCGGGCGGGGCGTCGGCGCGGGGAAGATGCCCGAAATCGGAGCGCGGCGGAGGGAGGGCGGGGGAGGGGCGTCAGCCCGCCGACTCCGCCGCGTGCGGGCTGAGGACACCCATGCCCACCAGGGCGATGATCACGATGCCGAGGGCGACGCGGTACCACACGAACGGCATGAAGCTCTTGTTGGAGATCCACTTCATGAACCAGGCGATCACGGCGTAGCCGGAGGCGAACGCGATCACCGTCGCGAACAGGGTCGGGGGCCAGTCCACGTGGCCCTCGCCCAGCGAGTCCTTCACCTCGAAGGCGCCGGAGGCGAGCACGGCCGGGATGGCGAGCAGGAAGGAGTAACGGGCGGCGGCCTCCCGCTTGTAGCCCATGAACAGGCCGCCGCTGATGGTCGCGCCGGAACGGGAGACGCCGGGGATGAGCGCACAGGCCTGGCAGAGCCCGAAGACCAGGCCGTCCCTGATGCCCAGGTTCTCCAGCGTCTTGCGCTGCTTGGGCGCCCGGTGCCGGCGGCCGGTCTCGTCGCGGGCCGCCATCCGGTCGGCGATGCCGATGACCACGCCGACGACGACGAGCATGGTCGCGGTGACCCGCAGATCGCGGAAGGGCCCCTCGATCTGGTCCTTCAGCGTCACGCCCAGCAGGCCGATGGGGATGGAGCCGACGATCACCAGCCAGCCCATCTGCGCGTCGTGGTTGCGGCGCATCGTCTTGTCGAACAGCGAGCGGAACCAGGAGGTGATGATCCGGCCGATGTCCTTGCGGAAGTAGATGAGCACCGCGGTCTCGGTGCCGATCTGCGTGATCGCGGTGAAGGCGGCACCGGGGTCCTTCCAGCCGGAGAACGCGGCGGTCAGCCGCAGATGGGCGCTGGAGGAGACGGGCAGGAACTCGGTCAGCCCTTGGACGAGTCCGAGGACGAGGGATTCAAACCAAGACATGAAGGTATGGCGTCCAAGTGCTGAAAGGAGAAGAGGTGATCATGTGACGAAGGAAGGGTAGCGGGCCACGCCGGTGGCACGGCAACAGGGGCCGCGCTCTTCGGCCTTCCGCGGCGGGGCGGGCCACGCCCGGCCCGTGGCCCGGACTGGTGTAATGGGTCGCGCCCGAGGGTTCGGACGACGCGGCCGGGAGGCCCTGGTGAGGACCGATCACTGTCTTCTCGTCGACGGGGACGACACGTTGTGGGAGAACAACGTCTACTTCGAGCGGGCGATCGAGGAGTTCCTCGACCTGCTCGCCCACGCCTCGCTCTCGCGGGCCGAGCTGCGGCGGGTTCTCGACGACGTCGAGCGGGAGAACCGCCGGGTCCACGGCTACGGCGCGAAGAGCTTCGTGCGCAGCCTGCACGACTGCTACGAGCGGGTGCACGAGGTGCGGGCCACGGAGGACCACGGCAAGGCCATCGCCGAGCTGGGCGGGCGCATCCTGCGCCAGGAGCCCGTGCTGATCGCGGGGGTGGAGGAGACGCTGACCGCCCTGCGCACCCGGCACCGCCTGGTCCTGCTGACCAAGGGCGACCACGAGGAGCAGGCGGCGAAGGTGGAACGCTCCCGGCTCGGGCCGCTGTTCGAGCGGATCGTCATCGTGCCGGAGAAGACCGTCGAGACGTACGCCACCGTGGTGGAGGACCTGAAGGCCGACACCGCGCGGACGTGGATGATCGGCAACTCCCCGAAGTCCGACATCGTGCCGGCGCTCGCCGCCGGGCTGGGCGCGGTGTACGTCCCGCACCCCGACACCTGGGTGCTGGAGCACCACCCGTTCCCCGAGACCGCCGAGCGGCTGCTCTCCGTGGAGCGCTTCACGGACCTGGCCGAGCACTTCTGACGGCCCCCGGCGCCCCCGGTCCCGGCGGCCTCACGCGGCCGTCGGCCCGGAGAGCGTCCACCCCGGGGCCTGCGGGTGCGCTGTCAGGTCCTCGTGGCGCACCGCGTCCCCGCAGGCCCGGCACGTCACCACCGGCACCAGTTCGTTGCCGCACGCGTGCTCGACCACCATGGGCAGTCCGGTGCCCTTGCGCAGATGCCGGTCGCCCCACTCCTTGAGGGTCATCAGCACCGGCTCCAGCTCCAGCCCGGCCTGCGTGGGCCGGTACTCGAAGCGCTGCGGGCGCTCGTTGTAGGGGTGCTTGACGAGGATGCCCGCCTCCACGAGCCGGCGCAGCCGGGTGGCCAGGATGTCGCGCGGGGCGCCGATGTTGCGCACGAGCTGGTCGAAGCGGCCGTTGCCGAGGCACACCTCGCGCAGGACGAGCAGGGAGTATTTCTCGCCGACCAGCGCGAGGGCGTCGGCGATCGAGCAGGGACGCGGGTCCTTCGTAGCGGCCATGACGTCAGTCTAGAGGGGGGTTTGTTTTTCCAACCTTGGAAGCCGTCGTGAGTCCGGCTTTCCGACTGGGCGGCTCGTCGTCGTACGCGTGGCGGCTCGCCCGTCGGCCGCGCCCGCCCCGCCGCCCACCCGGACCGTCCGGGGTCCCTCACCCGTTCATCGGGCCGTCAGCCGTCCGGCGGCGGCGACCAGGTCGTCCGTCGCCGCGATCGCGGCCTCCCGGCGGGCGGCCAGTCCGGTGCGGTCGGGGGCGTCCCGGAGGGCGAACGCGGCCAGGGCCGCCCGGCGGGCCGGTTCGGCGAGGGCCGGTTCCAGGACGGAGACCGCGACCAGGGGGGAGGTCACGGCGGAGCGGGTGGCGCGGGTCTCCGCCCGGGCCGCCTCGACGGCCTCCGGGCGCGCGCCGCTCAGCACCAGGTCCTCCCGGTGCCACAGGGCCCGCCGGTGGTCGCCCAGCGCCGCCACCAGCTCGCCCAGTGCCCCGCGCAGTGCCTCCGCCCTGCGCTCGTCGCGGGCGGCCCGCTCCCGCCGCAGCTGGAGCAGCGCGGTCAGCGCACCGCCGAGCAGCGTGCCGGCCACGGCGATGACGCTGGACCACATCGGACACCTCTCCTACGACGGCCTAGCGGGCGGACGGACCGGGCGGCTCACCCGGCGCTCAGCCGGTGCCGCTTGCGCCACGCGACCACCGTGCCCGCCAGGGCCGGTACGGCCACGCAGGCCATCGCGATCAGGAAGGCGGGGGAGGTCGGTGCCGAGGCGCGGGCGCCGGCGACCGCGTAGGCGGCCGTGTTCGGGACCGAGCCGAGGGCCGTGGCCAGCAGGAAGGGCAGCCAGCCCATGCGGGAGACGGCCGCGCAGTAGTTCGCCGCCCAGAACGGCACGCCCGGGAACAGCCGGAGGGCCAGCATGGACCGGAGCCCGTGCCGGCTGAGCTGCCCGTCGGCGGCCTTCAGCCAGCGGCCCCGCAGCAGCGGGCGCAGCGCGTCCTGCCCGAGCGCCCGGCCCAGCCCGAACGCCACCCCGGCGCCGAGCACCGTACCCGTGAGCGCCGTCGCCAGCCCCACCTGGGAGCCGAACATCGCGCCCGCGGCCAGGTTCAGCAGGGGGCGCGGCACGAAGACCACGGTGCACAGGCCGTAGGCCGCCGCGAAGACGAGGGCCGCCGCGGCCCCGCCGAGCTGCGGGGGCCAGCCGTGCGTCAGCAGCCGCTGCGGCTCGCACAGCAGCACCCCCGCCGCCCCGCCCGCCAGCAGCGCGAGCAGCAGGGACAGCCGGGCGTAGGGGGACAGCAGCAGCCGGGCGCAGCGGACGAGGAACCCGGCGCGCGGCAGCATGCCCGCGGCCATGGCGCCGGGGGCGGCCGGGGCGAGGGCCGGCCGCCCGACGGCGGCCGGCGGACAGGACGCGGCGGCCGGGGAAGCGGGCGCGGCGGCCGGGGGAGGGGTCGTGGCGGTGCCAGAGCGGTTGGCATCGAGCATCCGCAGACACTAACCGACGCGCATGTGTGATCGCCGTATGGTCCGAACTCGCCCGCCCCGACGGGGCGTACGGCCACGGCGGTCCGGCGGCGCCCGGCGCGTGCGGTGACGTACGGCCGCGGGACCCACAATGGTCGGGTGAACGAATCGATACCCGTCTCCCGCGTCACCGACCACGGCACCGCCCGGCTGATGCCCGACGTCGACCGGGAACGGGCCTGGCTGCTCACGGTCGACGGGGCCCCGCAGTCGTACGTGGACCTGGACGACCCCGCGTACCTGGAGTTCGAGTACGCGCGGCGGCTGGGACATGTGCTGGACACCGTCGCCGAGGCCGGCCGGGCGCTGGACGTGGTGCACCTCGGCGGGGGCGCGCTGACCCTGCCGAGGTACGTCGCCGCCACCCGTCCCGGCTCCCGGCAGGACGTCGTCGAGGCGGACCGGGGGCTGCTGGAGCTGGTCACCGAGCAGCTGCCGCTGCCGGCCGGCTCCCGCATCGCGCTGCACGCGGCCGACGCCCGCGACTGGCTGGAGGCCGCGCCGGACGACCGTGCCGACGTGCTGATCGCCGACGTGTTCGGCGGGTCCCGGGTGCCCGCCCACCTCACCACCCTGGACTACGTCCGCACGGCCGAGCGGGTCCTGCGGCCGGACGGGGTCTACCTGGCCAACCTCGCCGACGCCCGGCCGTTCGGGTTCCTGCGCTCCCAACTGGCCACGCTCGCCGCCGTCTTCGAGGAGGTGGCGCTGATCGCCGAGCCGGCGGTGCTGCGCGGGCGGCGGTTCGGTAACGCGGTGGTCGTGGCCTCCCACCGCCCCCTCGACACCGTCGCGCTGGCCCGGCGCACCGCGGCGGACGCCTTCCCGGCGCGCGTCGAACACGGCGCGGCGGTAAGGAGGTTCACCGGACAGGCGCGACCGGTCGAGGAGGCCGACGCCGTGCCGTCGCCCGAGCCCCCCGACGGAGCGTTCGGCATCGGCTGACGCGGACGCGGCGCCGGTGCCCGCCGGGCCGCGCCCGTGCTCACTCCACCGTCGGGTCGCCGTGCAGCCGTACCGTGGCGAGGATCTTGTCGATGGTCGCGTCGGGCAGCTCGTCCTTGACGCCCTTCGCGCCGTACAGCGTCCACGACACGAAGCTGCCCGAGGAGTTCTTGAAGGCGAACGTCACCGCCTTGCCGTCGGTGTCGCACGTGTGCTTCTTCGGCGCGCCGGTGACGTACGACGTCGCGACGCTGCCGGTCAGGCCCGACGCGGTGGTGAACGGCTTGGCCTTGCCCATGCGCAGGTACTTCTTGGCGGCCTCCGACTGGTCGGTGAACCCGCCGAACGCGAAGGTGGCCGAGTCGCCCCGGGCGATGCTCGCGGTGTCCTTGGCGCCGTTCTCGCCCTTCGTGCCGCTGCCCGCGAGCGCGTGCGTCTCCTTGTAGCCGCCCTGCTCGGTGGTGCAGTAGTCGGGCTTCAGGAACGAGGCCCCGGAGAAGCCGATGAACGCCGAGCCGTCGCCCTTCGCCTTGTCCTCGAAGAAGGCGAAGACGCCGGGCCGCTGCACCTCCCAGTCCGCGGGCACCTCGAAGGCCGTGCCGTACTTGGGGTTGACCACGACCTTCCAGCCCGCGACCGTCGGCTTCTCCGTCTCGCCGGAGCGGGGGTTGTCGGTCGCGGCCGAGGTGGGCGAGGCTGGTGAGGTGGCGGTCGGCGACGGGCTCGTGTGCCGTCCGTCCTTGCCGTCGTTCGCCTCGTCGTCCTTCCCGCCGCCCAGCACGAGAAAGCCGGTGACGGCCGCGGTGACCACGACGGCCGTGGCCGCGACGACGGCGACCAGCTTCGTCCGGCCGCCGCCGCGCGGCGGCTCGGGCGCCGGCGCGGAGGGCTGCCCCCACTGCGGCTGCTGACCGTACGGCACGGTCTGCGGCTGCGGGTACGGGCCGCTCTGTGGCTGCTGTGCGTACGGGGCCTGTGGCTGCTGTCCGTACGGGCCGCCCTGAGGCTGCGACGGCGGGTACGGGGTGCCCGGGGGCTGCTGTCCGTACGGGCCCGGCTGCGGGTGCTGAGGGTGTCCGGGCTGCTGGTACGGGTTCGGCTGCTGGTGACCCGGCTGCTGGTACGGGTTCTGCCGCGGATCGTGCTGCGGATTCTGCGCGCCCCCTGGCGGCTGCTGATCTGGCCACATGGCCCGTAACCCTAGTGCGCTTCTCTGGCCAGGCCCTGCTACTCGTGAGTAACATGACGGTCATGAGCGCAGACCAGATGTCGATCGGCGAGATGCTCGCCGCCACCGTGCCCATGGCCCGGACCCTGAACCTGGAGTTCGTGGAGACCACGCCCGAGAAGGCCGTGGTGTCCCTGCCGGACCAGGGCGCCTACCACAACCACGTGGGCGGCCCGCACGCCGGTGCGATGTTCACCCTCGGCGAGTCGGCCAGCGGCGCCATCGTGCTGGCCGCCTTCGGGGACCAGCTCTCGCGCGCCGTGCCGCTCGCCGTGCGGGCCGAGATCGCCTACAGGAAGCTGGCGATGGGCGCCGTCACCGCGACCGCGACGCTGGGCCGCCCGGTCGCCGAGGTCGTCGCCGAACTGGACGCGGGCCGGCGCCCCGAGTTCCCCGTGGCGATAGAGATCCGGCGCGCGGACGGCGCGGTCACCGGCGAGATGAGCGTCCTGTGGACGCTCCGGCCGACCGACCAGGAGAAGTGAGCCGCCACCGGCCGCACGCACCGCGCCCCGCCCCGTCGACACCGGGGCGGGGCGCGGCCGTTCGGGGCGGGGCCGCGGATGGCGGCGAGCGGCGGTCACGGGCGTGCACGTCGTGCACCGCGGCGACGGGTCCCGAAAACAGCGGTGGGTGCCGCGGACGGAGGGAGCACCGCGCGCCGGTGCCGCGCCGTGGGAGCACCCGGATGCCCCGGATGCCCCGGGCGCCTCGGACCAGAGGGCGGGGGAACGGCGCCGCCCGGACGGCGCGGGGGTGCCCGGGCGGCGGGGCGGGCAGCGGGACCGGGCCGACGACGCGGGTCCGCGCGAGGAGGGACGAGGACGGCGGGAGGACGGCGCGCCGGGGAAGGCGGACCTCGGCCGCCCCGCCGGCCCCCGCCCCCGCCCCCGCCCCCGCCCCCGTTCAGCGTGTCCAGCCCGTGGCGGCGAGGACGTCCCCGGCGATGGCGCGCACGGTGCGCCGGTCGGTGGGGACGCGCACCGTCCCCGGCGGGGCCTGGGCGTCCAGACGCCCCGCGGCGGCGGCGCTGCGCCGCAGATGGACGTCGAGCCCGGAGCCGCGTTCCCGCCCGCCGAGACGACGGCGCACCGTCGCGTCGGAGGCGGTGAGCAGGACGCCGACGAGCCTCGGCGGCGCGGTGGCGGAGAGGGCCCGCCGGATCAGGTCCGGCTCCAGGATGCTGACGGTGTTGGTGTAGATCAGGCGGCGCATGCCCAGCTCGGTGTAGTTGGCCCACAGGGCGGCGAGGTTGCGCTCGGTGATGCGCGCGCGGGAGGGGTCGTCCGGTGGCGCGGGGTGGACGTGGTCCAGCAGGTCGCCCTCGATGAGGCAGTGCGGAACGCCGGCTTCCTGTAGGTGCGCCGACGCCTCCATGGCCACCGTCGTCTTGCCCACGCCCGAGCGGCCGCCGATCAGCAGTACCTCGATGTCCGTCATGGGCCACACGGTGGCACCGCGCCCCCGACCGGCGCACCGCGGTTTTCCGCGAGTGGGCCGTGCACGGGTGAGAGCCGCGTTCACACGACCTTTCTGCGGATCAGGCCCGACAGCACCAGCGCCCCCGGCAGCAGCGGCACCCAGTCGGTCAGTACGCGGTAGCCGATGACCGTCGCGGTCGCCGTCGCCGGGGAGGAGCCGAAGACGACCAGCGTCCACACCAGTGCCGCGTCGACCGCGAGCCCGCCCGGCGCGGGCACCGCCCCGACGGCCGTGCCCGCCGCCAGGGAGGCCAGCACCACCTGTTCCCACGGCAGCCCCAGTCCCAGCGAGGCCCCGACGCAGGCCAGCGCGCCGGCCTGCACCAGCGGCATCGCGACGGCCCCGCCCCACAGGGCGAGCACCCGGCGGGGCCGGGCGTGCACCGCGCGCGCGTCGGCCACGGCCGTGCGCAGCAGCCCCGCCACCGGCCGCCGCAACGGCCGTACGACCGCCAGCAGCACCCCCGCCACCGTCACCGCCCCGCCCACACCCGCCGCGAGCGGCACCAGCAGCCCGCCGTCCGGTATCAGGTCCCCGAGGCGCCGCCGGGCCGGCGACACGGCCAGGAACACCACCAGCACCAGCGTCTTCGCGACGGACTTGGCCAGCGAGTACAGGCCGATCGACGCGGTCGCCCGCTGTAGCGGCACGCCCTGTGCGCGCAGGAACCGCAGGGTGACGGCGTGCGCGCCGAGCCCGCCGGGCAGGGCGTGGTTGGCGGCGCCGGCGGCGAACTGCGACAGCAGCAGCAACCTCGGCGGCAGCGGATCGGGCAGCGCGCCCTGCCGGATGCAGGACGCGGCCACCCAGGTCAGACAGGTGAACCCGGCCCCGGCCACCAGCCACCCCGGATCAGCCGCGACCAGCCGCCGCACCCCTTCGTACAGCACGGGCCGGTTGGCCACGGCCCAGCCGGCGGCGAGCAGCAGCGGAGCCACGCACAGCACCAGCCGCAGCGACCGGGCGTGCGCGCGCCCCGCCGCCGGGCGCTCCGGGACCGCGCGTGCCGGAGTGGGGGCGGCGGTCTCCGTGCCGGCGGCGGCCGTCTTCGTCCCGGTGCCGGGGGTGTCCGCGCCGGGACCCGCGGTCCGCGCGCCGGGGCCGGCGGCCTCCGGGCGTGCGCGCCGGAGCGGCAGTGGGCGGGGCGGGGACGGTGGTGGGGACACGGGGACGTCGTCCTTCCGCGGCGGGCCCCTTGCGGGCCTTGAGGGAGCGGGCCGGGCGAAACCGCGTGGAGCCTTCCCCTCCCGCGTGACACGGGGATGACCGGAAACGTAAGGCGTGCGGGCGGAACGGTGCCGTCGGCCGGGCGGGCAGGCGGCCGCTCGGCGCCGACCAGGTAGCCTTCCCTCGGGGCGCGCTTCGCATGCGGGGCCCGGACAGCAGGACGACCTGGTCAGCGACAGGGGAGGAACCGGCGGTGCACGTCACGGAATGGCTCGACTCGGTGCCTGCCGCCGCCGTCTACGCCGTGGTGGGCCTGGTGATCGGCCTGGAGAGCCTGGGCATCCCGCTGCCCGGCGAGATCGTCCTCGTCTCGGCGGCGCTGATGTCCTCCCAGCACACGGGCGTCAACCCCGTCGTCCTCGGCGCCTGCGCGACCGCCGGAGCGGTGATCGGCGACTCCATCGGCTACGCCATCGGCCGCAAGGGCGGACGCCCGCTGCTGGCCTGGCTCGGCAGGAAGTTCCCGCGCCACTTCAGCGCGGGCCATGTGGCCACCGCCGAGCGCTCCTTCGAGAAGTGGGGCATGTGGGCGGTCTTCTTCGGCCGCTTCGTCGCCCTGCTGCGCATCTTCGCCGGCCCCCTCGCCGGCGTCCTGCACATGCCGTACTGGAAGTTCCTGATCGCCAACGTCCTCGGCGGCATCTGCTGGGCCGGCGGCACCACGGCCGTCATCTACTACGTCGGCGTCGTCGCCGAGGACTGGCTGAAGCGCTTCTCCTACGTCGGCCTGGGCGTGGCCGTCCTCATCGGCCTCGGCTCCATGCTGATCATCAAGCGCAAGGCGAAGAAGGCCCAGCAGGAACAGCGGGAACCCGAAGCCGAACCGGTGGGCGCCGGGGAGTGACCACGGGGGAGCGCAGCGCCCCCGCGCGCACCCCGCCCCCCTGCGTGTCACGCCTCGTCGTGCACCTCGCGGTGCGCCTTGGCCAGTTCGGCGTACAGCGTGCCGTTGAGGGTCACGCCCTCCCGCTCCTCCTGCGACAGGGCCCGCTTCACCTTCGCCGGCACCCCCGCCACCAGCGACCCGGGCGGTACCACCATCCCCTGCGGCACCAGGGCCTGGGCCGCGACCAGCGAGCCCGCCCCGATCACCGCCCCGTTCAGCACGGTCGCGCCCATGCCGATCAGGCAGTCGTCCCCGACCGTCGCCCCGTGCACCACCGCGTTGTGCCCGATGGACACCCGCTCCCCGACGGTCACCGGGAATCCGGGGTCGGCGTGCAGGGTCACGTTGTCCTGCACATTGGCCCGCGCCCCCACGCTGATCCTCTCGACGTCCCCGCGCGCGACGGCCCCGTACCAGAGGCTGGCCCCCTCGTGCAGCGTGACGTCCCCGATCACGGACGCCGTGGGCGCCACGAACGCCCCGGGATCGATCCGGGGCTCCTTGCCTCCGATGCCCACGACCAGTGCCTTGTGCGTCATCACCGTCTCCTCGTGTCCGTGCCGCCCCCGCACCGTACGACACCGGGTGGGGCAAAGATCACAGCGGTCCGGCGTCTCGCCGGGGACAACCGGTGAGTAACGTGAGCCCGTGCCGAAGCGCAAGAACACGTTCTCATCCTGGCGTCGCCGCCTGGCCCAGCGCGCCGTCCACGCGGCCTGGGAGTGGGCACGGCGCACCGGCTCGGTCACGGCCGAGCACCCCGGCCGCTTCCGCTTCGGCGCCATCGGCGAGCACACCCGGCTGGCCTTCCCGCTCGGCACGGTCTTCGGCGAACCGTGGATCCGGCTCGGCTCCTACTGCATCATCGGCGAGCAGGTCACCCTCACCGCGGGCCTGATGCCCGACCTGGACCTCGGCCCGGACCCGATCCTGCGCATCGGCGACGGCGTGGTCCTCGGCCGCGGCAGCCACGTCATCGCGGACACGACGGTGACCATCGGCAGCGACTGCTACTTCGGCCCGTACGTCTACGTCACCTCCACCAACCACTCCTACGACGACCCGCACCAGCCCATCGGCAAGCAGTGGCCGCGCATGGAGCCGGTCGAGATCGGTCCGGGCTGCTGGATCGGCACCGGCGCGGTGATCCTGCCGGGAGCGCGGATCGGCCGGAACGTGGTCGTGGCGGCCGGCGCGGTGGTCCGGGGCACGGTGCCCGACCACGCGGTGGTGGCGGGGGCGCCCGCCAGGGTCGTACGGCGCTGGACGCCGGACACCGGCTGGCAGCCGCCGCTGCGCACGCCGGCGCCCGTGCCGATACCGGACGGCATCACACCGGACCAGCTGCGCGCCCTGGCCGACCTGGACGAGGAGGCGGTCGCCCGTCTCGCCGCGCTGGAGCCCGAGGGCTGACGCGGCCCCCGGCGTCGGACCGGGCGGCCCCCGTGGGTCCGGGTGCCCCGCGGATCCGGGCCGGCCCGCCGATCGCGTGGGTCCCGTCGGTTCAGCCCGTGGCCAGCAGCAGTGTGCCCAGGAGGGCCAGCCCCGCTCCCGCCGTCTGGACCGCGCGCAGCCGCTCGCTCAGGAAGCCGCGCGCGGCCAGCGAGGTCACCACCGGGTACAGCGAGGCGAGCACGGCCGCGACGGTGACCGGACCGCTCCGGGTGGCCATCGCGTAGGTGCCGTTGGCCGCCACGTCGGCCAGCCCGACGAACGCCAGCGCGGGCAGCGAACCCCACGGGAAGCCGCCCTCCGGCACGGCGGCCCCGCCGCGCCGCACCGAGGCGGCGAGCGCCGCCCCGCCCACCGCCACGTTCGTCACCCGCTGCACGAACAGCGCGAGGAACAGCCCGGTGACCGTGGTGGACGCCTCCGCGATCAGCGCGAACACCGTGCCGAAGCCGACCGCCGCGACCAGCGTCAGCAGGACCGCGCGCCGCTGCACGGCCGCGCCCCGCAGCTGCGGGCCGCCCGCGAGGACGACCCCGGTGACGGCGACCGCGATGCCCGCGGCCTGGAACAGCCCCGGCCGCTCGCCCAGCACGAGCCCGACGCCGACGGGCACGGCGACGCTGAAGGTGGCGAGCGGCGAGACCACGCCCATCGGGCCGAGCGCGAGGGCCTGGTAGAAGCAGAGCAGGGCCACCGGCCCCACGAGCCCGGCCGCGCACGCGAACCACAGCCGGGGCCCCGCCTCGCCCCAGCCGCCGGTGGCCAGCACGATCGCGCCCAGCACGGCCGCCGCGATGGCCTGCGAGACGACCACGACCGTCAGCGCCGGGGTGCGCCGGGTCAGCAGTCCGCCGCCGAAGTCCGCCAGCCCCCACAGGAGGCTGGTGATCAGGGCGAAGAATGCTGTCATGGCCGGCCTCGCAGTACAGTTCGGTGAACGATCGGGTGCACCTCACCGTAGTTCAACGTACTGAACTCTGTTAAACAGAATATTCAACTTTCCGGATATTGGACTCCCTGTGTCGGACCTTGAACTCCTGACCCAGTCCCTGGCGCGCAACGTCAGGCACTGGCGCTCGGTGCGCGGCTTCACGCTGGACGTGCTCGCCGCCCGGGCGGGCGTCAGCCGCGGCATGCTCATCCAGATCGAGCAGGCCCGCACCAACCCCAGCATCGGCACGGTCGTCAAGATCGGTGACGCGCTCGGCGTCAGCATCACCACCCTTCTCGACTACGAGCAGGGCCCGAAGGTGCGGATCGTCCCCGCCGAACGGGCCGTGCGGCTCTGGCACACCGAGGCCGGCAGCTACAACCGGCTGCTCGCCGGCACCGAGGCCCCCGGACCGCTGGAGATGTGGGACTGGCGGCTGATGCCGGGGGAGACCAGCCCCTCCGAACCGCACCCCGGCGGCACGGTCGAACTGGTCCACGTCACCGCGGGCGAGCTGACGCTCACCGTCGACGGCACGGAGTACCGCGTGCCGACCGGCGCGAGCGCCTCCTTCGAGGCCGACGTCCCGCACTGGTACGGCAACCAGGGCGAGGTGCCGATGGAGATGGTGATGGCCGTGTCCGTACCGCCCGTGCCGTGAGACGCCGCGACGGCGGCCGGGCCGGTGTTGCTAGCGTGCGGCCATGCGCGCACCCATCGGAGACTTCGACACCGCCACCCCCGCCCCGGACTGCCTGGACGAGCTGACCGCCCCCGTCGCCGACGCCGTACGCGACTGGCAGGGCGCGGTGCCGGCCGACCGGATCCTCTACGTCGACACCGACCCGCGCTGGGCCGACACCGCCGTCTTCGTCGAGCACTACGGCCGCGACCTGCTGGAGCGGTCGGCGAACTGCGTGGTGGTCGCGGGCAAGCGGGCCGGCGAGACCCGGCTGGCCGCCTGTGTGGTGCCGTCCACCACCCGGGCCGACGTCAACGGTGTCGTCCGCCGTCAACTGGGCGCCCGCAAGGCGTCGTTCGCCCCGATGGAGACGGCGACCGGCGAGACCGGCATGGAGTACGGCGGCATCACCCCGGTCGGACTGCCCACCGGCTGGCCGGTGCTGGTGGACTCGGCCGTCGTCGACCTGCCCTACGTCCTGGTCGGCAGCGGACGCCGCCGCGGCAAGCTCCTGATTCCCGGCAAGGCCCTCGCCGAACTTCCCGGCGCGGTCGTGCTGGAGGGCCTCGGCGTGGCGTGAGCGGCCGGCAGAGCCGTCCCTCCGGCCCCGGCGGACTCCGCGGGCCGCGCGACGACCCGGCGAACGGATCCGCCGCTCACGCCGGGAGGCGAGCCGGAAGGGCCCGGAACCGGGTCAGCCCAGCCGGGGGATCTCGATGGCCGGGCAGCGGTCCATGACCATCTCCAGGCCCGCCGTCCGGGTCCGCTCGTAGGCGGCCGGGTCGACGACGCCCAGCTGGAACCACACCGCCCGGGCGCCCTTCGCCACGGCCTCGTCCGCGACCGGACCGGCCAGCTCGCTGTTCACGAAGACGTCGACCACGTCCACGTCGAAGGGGACGTCCGCGAGGGAGGCGTAGCCCCGCTCCCCGTGCACCGTCTCGGCCTTGGGGTGCACCGGCACGATCCGCTTGCCGTACCGCTGGAGCACCCGCGCCACGCCGTACGCGGCCCGGCTCTGGTTGGCGGACAGGCCCACCACCGCCCAGGTGTCGCCCAGCTCGGTCAGGATCCTGCGGATCGTCGCTTCGTCGCCGTACATCGGCCGCCTCCTCGGGCTGCGGTAACTGTCCCGGGGAAACGTCACTGCCGGGGGCGCGGATTCCCGCCGCGGCCCGGCACGCTGTCCGGAATCGGCGCAAGCTGCTGCATACGCCCGCCGACCCGCCCTACGCTCGCCCCGTGCTGCGCATCCTCGACGCCCGAACCGGTGAGTCCGTACCCGCCGCGCCCGCCCGCCGCGCCCTGACCCGGATCGAGGCCCACGCCTCCGGACTCGATCCGACGGCCCTGCGGGTCCTGCTCACCGCCGACCTGCTCGTGCGCGCCCTGGAACTGGGCGGCACCCCGGTCTGGACGATCCTCACCGCCCCCCGCCACCAGCCCGAGCTGCGCACGGCCGCCACGCGCCTGGCCATCCGCCCCTTCGAGGACAGCCGGGACCTCGCCTCCGGCCTCGGCGAGGCCCAGGCCGTCCACGTGGTACGGCGGGACTCGGCCCGGACGGTGGGGGAGGGCCCGGTGGTGGCGGTGGCCGGCGCGGAGTGGGCGTCGGGAAACGGCGCCGCGCCCGGGCAGGGCGGCGGCCCGGCCGGACTCGCGGCACCGCTGTCCGATCCCGCGGCCCTGCGCCTCGCCCTGCTCGCCGTACCGCGCGGCGAACCCGCGCGGCTGGACCCGGCCGTGCTGGAGGAGGCCGCGCTGAGCCTCGCCCGCTGGCGGCGGGCCGTGGCCGGCTGGGCCCGGCGGCCCTCGCGGCCGGTGCCCGGCGAGGTGCGCGAGCGGCTGCGGGCCGCCTGGGAGGACGATCTGGACCTGCCCGCGGTGCTCGGCGTCCTGCGGGAGGTGGCGAGCGCACCCGGCATCCCGGACGGCGCCCGCTTCGAGACCTACGTCTACGCGGACCGCCTGCTCGCGCTCGATCTCGCGCGCGATGTCGGCGGCCCCGCGTGAACGGGCCGGCGGGCACCGGCCCGTTGCGCCGGCTGGTGGTGCTGCGGCACGCCAAGTCGGCCTGGCCCGGGGGCGTCGAGGACCGGCTCAGGCCGCTCGCGCCCCGCGGGCTGCGCGACGCCCCGGCCGCCGGCCGCGCCCTCGCCGCCGGATCGCTGCCCGACCTCGCCCTGTGCTCCACCGCCGTACGGGCCCGCCGCACCTGGGAGCTGGTCTCCGCCGAGTGGGCCACGCCGCCGCCCGTGCGCTACGACCGGCGGCTGTACGCGGCCGGGGTGCCGCAGCTGCTGGAGGTGGTGCGCGAGGTGCCGGCCGAGGTGCGGACCCTGCTGCTGGTCGGGCACAACCCCGGTCTGGAGGAACTGGTGCCGGCGCTGGCCGCCGACGGGCTCGACGACACCCTGGACCGGGTACGGGCGAAGTTCCCGACCTCCGCCTTCGCCGTCCTCACCTGGCACGGCACCACGTGGCGGGCCCTCACCCCGGGCACGGCCCTGCTGACCTCCTTCACGGTCCCGCGCGGCAGGAAGAGGAGCTAGCCGGGGCGGTGCACCGGGCGCCCGGGGCCGTGCGGTACGCCGTCGCCGCGCCGCCCGGGCCGGGCGGAGGGGTCCGCGGCCGGGTGGGCACGGGTGCCTTCGCCCGGGCCCGCCGTCCCGCCCGCGACCGGGGAGCGGTGGCGGCCGTGGAGGGCGTGCACGTCCCGCTTCGGCGGTGTAACGCGTCTTGAGGTCCGCTCGCCCGGGGGTCAGAGTGGGTCCACCGCCTCAGCACGGTGAGGAGCGAGGTGCGCAGCCTCTCGCCGGGGCCGGAGCCGCCATGGCCGAGGCCCTGCCGTGCTCTGGCGCGACCGGTCGGGGAATCGAGGAGAGGAGGCGGGCATCGGCACACCGATTCGTACGACGACGGGGGCGGGCGCGCCTGCCTTCGGTACCACCCAAGGCCCCGGCCACCGGTCGCCGGCCGCCCCCCTTCGGAGGACGTCCGGGCGGCGGACGGCCCCGCCACGCCCGCGGTCCGGTGCCCGCGTCCGCCGGCTCCCCGGCGCCTGCCCGCGCCCCGGACGCCTAGGCGCGGTCCGGTCATGGCTTCCTGATCGCGGCTTCCCCGGCCGTTGCCACTCGACACCACAGGGGAACACCGGTCGTGCGCTGTTGCAGCGGCGCGCGCCCATGGGCGGGGCCCGGATCGCCGGGCCCCGCCCGCTCGACGCCCCGGCCCGGCGGGACCCCGCACGGGAGCGGTCCCGGCCCGCGGCGGCCGCGGATAGGCTGGCCGGATGCAGGACGAGTACCGCACAGTCGCCCGCGCGGACGTGCACGAGACCGAGATCAACCGCTCCCGCTTCCTGTGCGCCCTCGCCCCGGCCGCCACCGAGCGGGAGGCGCAGGACTTCATCGCCGCCGTGCGCAAGGAGCACGCCGACGCCACCCACAACTGCTGGGCGTACGTCATCGGCGCCGACGCCTCCGTGCAGAAGGCCAGCGACGACGGCGAACCGGGCGGCACCGCCGGCGTGCCCATGCTGCAGATGCTGCTGCGCCGCGACATGCGGTACGTGGTGGCCGTGGTCACCCGGTACTACGGCGGTGTCAAGCTCGGCGCGGGCGGGCTGATCCGTGCCTACGGCGGCTCGGTCGGCGAGGCCCTGGACGCGCTCGGCACCCTCACCCGGCGCCGCTTCCGGCTGGCCACGGTGACCGTCGACCACCAGCGGGCCGGCAAGGTGCAGAACGACCTGCGCGCCACCGGACGCGAGGTGCGCGACGTCCGCTACGGCGAGGCCGTCACCATCGAGATCGGCCTGCCGGACGCCGACGTGGACGCCTTCCGGGGCTGGCTCGCCGATGTGACGGCGGGCACGGCCGGCTTCGAACTGGGCGGCGAAGCCTACGGAGACGCCCGATAATTGCCTCAAATCGGGCATAACAGGCTTGTGTGGGACGGGTGATGGCGGCCGGTGCCGGAGCGACCGGCCGTGATGTCGGACCCGGCCGTTAGTCTCGGGGCTCATGAGGATCCTGCACACGTCCGACTGGCACCTCGGCCGGTCCTTCCACCGGGTCAACCTGCTGGAGGCCCAGGCGGGGTTCATCGGTCACCTCGTCGCCACCGTGCGTGAGCACGCGGTGGACGCGGTGGTCGTGTCGGGCGACGTGTACGACCGCGCGGTGCCCCCGCTCGCCGCCGTCGAGCTGTTCGACACCGCCCTGCACCGGCTCGCGGACCTCGGCGTGCCCACGGTGATGATCTCCGGCAACCACGACTCGGCCCGACGGCTCGGCGTCGGCGCCGGACTCATCGACCGCGCGGGCATCCACCTGCGCACCGAGCCGTCCGCCGCCGGCACCCCGGTGATCCTCCGGGACACCCACGGCGACGTCGCCTTCTACGGCCTGCCGTACCTCGAACCGGCCCTGGTGAAGGACGAGTTCGGCGTCGACAAGGCCGGCCACGAGGCCGTCCTCGGCGCCGCCATGGACCGCGTCCGCGCCGACCTCGCCGGCCGCCCGCCGGGCACGCGGTCCGTCGTCCTCGCCCACGCCTTCGTCACCGGCGGTCAGGCCAGCGACAGCGAGCGGGACATCACCGTCGGCGGGGTGGCCGCCGTACCGGCCGGCGTCTTCGACGGGGCCGACTATGTGGCGCTCGGCCATCTGCACGGCTGCCAGACCCTCACCGAACGCGTGCGCTACTCCGGCTCGCCGCTCGCCTACTCCTTCTCCGAGGCCGGCCACCGCAAGAGCATGTGGCTGATCGACCTGGACGCGGACGGCTCGGTCACCGCCGACCGCGTCGACTGCCCGGTGCCGCGCCCGCTCGCCCGTATCCGGGGCCGCCTCGACGACCTCCTCGCCGACCCGGGGCTGACCCGCCACGAGGACGCCTGGGTCGAGGCCACCCTCACCGACCCGGTCCGCCCGGCCGAGCCCATGGCCCGGCTCACCGAGCGCTTCCCGCACACCCTCAGCCTGCTCTTCGCCCCCGAGCGGGCCCCCGACGACCCCCGGGTGTCCTACGCCCGGCGGCTCGCGGGCCGCAGCGACGAGCAGGTCGCCCGGGACTTCGTCGCCCATGTGCGCGGCGCCGGGCCCGACGCGGACGAGGCCGCCGTACTGCGCGAGGCGTTCGACGCCGTGCGCGCCGACCACACCGCGCGGGAGGTGGCCCGGTGAGGCTGCACCGGCTCGACATCACCGCCTTCGGCCCCTTCGGCTCCACGCAGAGCGTCGACTTCGACGCGCTGTCCGCCGCCGGGCTGTTCCTGCTGCACGGACCGACCGGCGCGGGGAAGACCTCCGTCCTGGACGCCGTCTGCTACGCCCTGTACGGCTCCGTCCCCGGCGCCCGGCAGAGCGGTCAGGGCATGCACCTGCGCAGCGACCACGCCCCGCCCGGCACCCGCACCGGGGTCCGCCTCGAACTCACCGTCGCCGGCCGCCGCCTGGAGATCACCCGGCAGCCCCCGTGGGAGCGGCCCAAGCTGCGCGGCAAGGGCATGACGGTCGACAAGGCCCAGACCTGGCTGCGCGAGTACGACGCCCGGGCCCGCGCCTGGAAGGACCTCAGCCGCTCCCACCAGGAGATCGGCGCCGAGGTGGAACAGCTGCTCGGGATGAGCCGCGAACAGTTCTGCCAGGTCGTCCTGCTGCCCCAGGGGGACTTCGCCCGCTTCCTGCGCGCCGACGCCGAGGCGCGCGGCCGCCTCCTCGGCCGGCTCTTCGACACCCGGCGCTTCGCCGACGTCGAGAAGTGCCTCGCCGACCGCCGCCGCGCCACCGAGGCCCGGGTGCGCGAGGGCGACACCGCCCTGCTCGCCGACGCCCACCGCATGCAGCAGGAGGCCGGCGACGCCATGGAGCTGCCCGAGCCGGCCCCCGGCGACCCGGGGCTGGCCGAGGCCGTCCTCGGGGCCGCCGCCGTCGCCCGCAGCACCGCCCGGGAACGCCTCGACATCGCCCGCTGCCGGCTCGACGCCGCCGAGTCCGCCCACGCCGCGGCCCGGCACGCCCTGGACGAGGCCCGCGAACTCGCCCGCCTCCAGGACAGGTTCGCCGCGGCCCGGGAGCGCGCCGCCCGGCTGCGGGAACGCTCCGGCGACCACCGCGAGGACCAGCGGCGCATGGAGCGGGCCCGCAAGGCGGAGGCGGTCGCGCCCGCGCTGGAGCTGCGCGAGGAGGCCGACCGGGACCACCGCCGGGCGGCCGAGGAGGAGACCCGCGCGCGCGGCGCGCTCCCCGACGCGTACGCGGGGGCCGACGCGAGCGGACTGGCCGCCGCCGCCCGCCGGACCGCCGAGGAGCTCGGCGGCCTGGACGCGGCCCGGCGCGCCGAACGCCGGCTCGCCGAACTCGCCGGTGAACGCGCCGGACTCGACCGGCAGGAACGCGCCGACGAGGACGTCCTGCGCGAGGCCGACGCCTGGCTCGCCGACTGGGACACCACCCGCGCCGCCCTCCAGGCCCGTGTCGACTCCGCGCAGGAGGCCGCCACCCGCGCCGAACAGCTCGCCGTGCGGCGCGAGCCCATGGCGCGGCGGCTCGCCGCGGCCCGCACCCGCGACCGGCTCGCCGCCAACCTCGAAGAGGCCCGCCGGCGCGCGGAGGAGTCCCGCCGGCAGGCCCTCGACGCCCGCGCCCACTGGCTCGACCTCAAGGAACAGCGGCTGGCCGGCATCGCCGCCGAACTGGCCGCCCACCTCACCGACGGCGAGCCCTGCGCCGTCTGCGGCGCCACCACCCACCCCGCGCCCGCGCGCAAGACCGCCGGACACGTCGACCGCGAGACCGAGGACCGCGCCCTCGCCGCCGGCCGGCGGGCCGAGGACCAGCACGCCGCGGACGAACGGCGGCTCGGCGAGGTCCGCGAGGCCCTGGCCGCCGCCGGCGCCGAGGCCGGCGACACCCCGGCCGCGGAACTCGCCGAGGAGGCCGGCCACCTGGAGCGGGAGTACGCCCGCGCCCGCCGCGACGCCTCCGCCCTGCACGCCGCCCAGCAGGAGCTGCGGCGCGCCGAACAGGAGCGCGAGCAGCGCCTCGCCGACCGTCAGCAGGCCGCCGTACGGGCCGCCTCACGGCTCACCCGCCGTGACACCCTGGAACGCGAACAGGCGCTGCTGGAAGCCGAATTGGCGACGGCGCGGGGCGACTCGGACAGCGTGGCGGCGCGCGCGGCCGAGCTGGAGCGGCTCGCGGCACGGCTCACCGGGGCCGCCGACGCCGTCCGCGCCGCCGAGGACGCCGCCCGGCGGCTGAAGGACGCCGACGCCCGGCTCGCCGACGCCGCCTACCGTGCCGGTTTCGACACCCCCGGGGCCGCCGCCGCGGCGCTGCTGGACCCCGCCGCGCACCGCGAACTCCAGCGCCGCCTGGACGCCTGGCAGCAGGAGGAGGCCGCCGTCCGCGCCGTCCTCGCCGAGCCCGGCACCGCGGCGGCGGCCGAGCGGCCGGCCGCCGACCCCGCCGGTGCCGAGCGGGCGGCCGCCGCCGCGGAACGGCGGCTGCGCGAGGCGGGCTCCGCGCTCGACGCCGCCGCCCGCTGCGGCGCCGAGCTGGACCGGCTCTCCGCGCGCGCCGCCGGGGCGGTGCGCCGGCTCGCCCCGCTGCGCGCCGAACACGACCGGGTGGCCCGGCTCGCCGCCCTCACCGCCGGCACCTCCGCCGACAACGAACGCAGGATGCGCCTGGAGTCGTACGTCCTGGCGGCCCGCCTGGAACAGGTCGCCGCCGCCGCGACCGTACGCCTCCAGCGCATGTCGTCCGGCCGCTACACCCTCGTCCACTCCGACGACCGCGCCGGCCGCGGGCGCAGCGGACTCGGGCTGCACGTCGTCGACGCCTGGACCGGACGGGAGCGGGACACCGCGACCCTGTCCGGCGGCGAGACCTTCTTCGCCTCCCTCGCGCTCGCCCTCGGCCTCGCCGACGTCGTCACCGAGGAGGCCGGCGGCGTCCGCCTGGACACCCTCTTCATCGACGAGGGGTTCGGCAGCCTGGACGACCAGACCCTGGACGAGGTCCTGGACGTCCTGGACTCCCTGCGCGAACGCGACCGCAGCGTCGGCATCGTCAGCCACGTCCCCGACCTGCGCCGCCGCGTCCACGCCCAGCTGGAGGTCGTCAAGGGCCGCTCGGGATCCTCACTGCGGCAGCGGGGGGCGGCCTAGCGGCCCAGCGGGCGGCGGGGCAACGGGGAGGAGTAGACCACGCTGGTGGTCACCGAACCCAGGGCGCCGATCCTGCCGGAGACCTCCTCCAGGTGGGACATCGACCGCGCGGCGACCTTGATGACGAAGCAGTCGTCGCCGGTGACGTGGTGCGCCTCCAGGATCTCGGGCGTCGCCGCGACCAGGTCGTGGAAGGGCTTGTAGTTGCCGTTCGGGTAGCGCAGCCGCACGAACGCCAGGATCGGCAGGCCGAGCCGCTCCGGGTCGACCACCGCCGCGTACCCCTGGATCACCCCGGCCTCCTCCAGCCGCCGTACCCGCTCGGTGACGGCGCTCGGCGACATGGACACGGCACGCGCCAGCTCGGCGTAGCTGGAGCGTCCGTCCCGCTGGAGGACTTCGAGGATGCGCCAGTCGGTGGCGTCCGGGGAATACACGGTCATCCCGGATGGATAGCAGGGAAAACCCCGGTGGGACAAGGGCGGGCCCGTGGATCGGCCCTTCAGGACGGCGCCCCGGGACCGTAGATTTCCAGTCATGATCGACATCGCTTCCGAGAACCCCGTTCTGCGGGTCGCCCCCGCCGCCCCGGCCGAGGCCGCCGCCTACTTCCGGGCGAGCCTCGCCTTCCACGCCGACGTCTCCGACGTGGCCGCCGCGCTGGCGGCCGGCGCCGACCCCGGATTCGTCGTCGTGGACACCCGCTCCACCGCCTCCTGGGACCAGGGCCACGTCCCGGGCGCGGTCCACCTGCCGACCGCGCTCATCGGCGAGCAGGCCGAGCGGCTCCTCGACAAGTCCGTGCCCGTGGTCACGTACTGCTGGGGCCCCGGCTGCAACGGGGCCACCCGCGCCGCCCTCGCCCTCGCCGAACTCGGCTACCGGGTCAAGGAGATGCTCGGCGGCTTCGAGTACTGGGCCCGCGAGGGCTTCGCCTACGAGACCTGGCAGGGCCCGGCCCGCCGGGACGCCGACCCGCTGACCGCGCCCGTCGACGGCGACTGCGGCTGCTGAGGCCCCCGCCGGTCAGCGCAGCCCATCGAACGCGACGTGCAGGTGCCGGGGCCCGCGCAGCACGGCGTTCTCCCGGTACGGCGGCGGATCCTCCACCAGGCGGGGGTTGTCCAGCCGCCGGGCCAGCTCGGACAGCGCGATCTGGGTCTCCAGGCGGGCCAGCGGGGCGCCGAAGCAGCTGTGGATGCCGCTGCCGAAGCCGAGGTGCCGGAGATCCTCGCGGTCCGGGTCGAACCGCCCGGGGTCCTTGAACCGCTCCGGGTCCCGGTTGCCCGCGGCCAGCATCAGCCAGATCCGTGAGCCCCTCGGGATGGTGACCCCGCGCACCTCGATGTCGGTGACGCAGGTGCGCTGCGGCACGAGCTGCACCGGAGGTTCGTAGCGCAGCAGTTCCTCCACGATGCGGACCGAAAGCCCCGGGTCCCCGCGCAGCCGGCCGAGGACCTCCGGGTGGCGCAGCAGGGTCAGCATGCCGTTGGTGATCAGGTTGACCGTCGTCTCGTGCCCGGCGATCAGCAGCAGCACCGACGTGCTGAGCACCTCCATGGTCGTCATCGAGCCGTCCGGGCCCCTGCTGTTCACCAGGTCGGACAACAGGTCCTCGCGGGGTTCCCTGACCCGCTCCTCGACCAGCCCGGACAGGTACATGCCGAGCCGCATCCGTGCCTCCCGCGCGGCCTTCTGGTGCTCCGCCGACTCGCCGCCGCCCGGCCGCTTCTCCGGGTCCAGGCTCGCCACCAGCGGGTCCACCCAGGTGCGGAACGTCGGCTCGTCCTCCCGGGGCACCCCGAGCAGCCGGCAGATCACCGTCACCGGGAAGGGGTAGGCGAACTGGTCCACCAGGTCCACCCGGCGGGCGTCCCCGAAGCCGTCGATCAGCCCGGTGACGATCTCCCGCATGGCGCCGCGCATGCCCTCGATCCGCCGGGGCCGGTGCGGCGGGCCGAACCCGGTGTTGGCGATGCGGCGCAGCCGGTCGTGCTCGGGCGGGTCCAGGCGCAGGAACGACGGCGGCAGGCCGCCCGTCTCCTCCGGGTCGTTCAGCCCGTCCTCCCCGGCGACGGCCAGGTTCGCGGCGTCGGAGCTGATCCGCGGATCGTGCAGCAACGCCTCGATGTCGTAGTACGAGCTGATGAGATACGGGCCGCCCTCCTCCTCGTGGAGCACCGGCGTCCGGCGCAGCTCCTCGTACAGCGGATAGGGGTCGGCGCGGTTCTTGAAATCGGTGATCTGGCGGGCCAGCGAGGCGTGCGGCATGGCGGTTCCTCGGAGCGTCGGGGCCGGGGGTCAGTGGCGGGAGGGGTGGAAGACCAGCTGCTGGTCGGCCGGCGAATAGCCGGTGAGGGTCACCATGGGCCCGTGGGTCGGCAGCGACGGGTCCGGGAAGCCCGCCGGCACCGGCTGCCGGCCCTCCGGCCGGCGGTCCAGCGTCGGGAACTCCACCGGGAACGGCGCCCCCCGCTCGATCTGCCGCTGGTAGAACTCCAGCCAGCGGGCGTTGTCGAAGGTCACGGCGGCCACGATCCGGCCCTGGTGGCCGTAGACCCCGACGAACCGGCGCTCGGCGAGCGACCCCTGCGTGATCATGAGCTGCTCGCCCATCGGCGGGACCCCGACCGATTTGATGTTGACCCCGAACATCGACGACCAGAAGGCCGGCATCCACAGGTGCGGGCGCCGGTCGGCGCCGTCGCAGATCATGTTGTGGGCGGCCGTCTCCGCCTGCGCGACGGCGTTGCCCCAGTGCTCCAGCGACAGGAACTGGTAGCCGAACAGCGCGTGCGGGGAGCGGGCCACATCGCCCGCCACGAAGACGTCGTCCGTGACGATGCCCCGGAAGTCGAAGGCCCGGCAGCCCGCGTCACAGGCGACGCCCCGGGGCCCCGCGCCCAGCCCCGACCCGGCCAGCCACTCCGTGTTGCGCACCGACCCCAGCGACACCACGACCACATCCGCCTCGACCACGCTCTCGTCGGACAGGTGGACGGCCCGCACCCGGCCCACCGCGTCCCCCTCCAGAGAGGTCACCGTGACATGGGTGCGCAGGTCCACGCCGTGCTCCGTCGCGAGGTCCGCCGCGACCGCGCCGACCACCCCGCCGAGCGCCCCCACCAGCGGCGCCCCCGCGCGTTCGGCCATGCTGACCGGCAGGCCCATCTCCCGGCAGGCCGAGGCGACCTCGGAACCGGCGAACCCGGCGCCGATGACGAACACCCGCCGGGGCCCGGCCCTCAGCCGCCGGTCCAGGTCGGCCGCGTCCCCCCGGGTGCGCAGCACGCACACCCCGTCCAGCCGGGCCTCCTCCTCCTTGAACCACGGCCGGGCCCGCACGCCGGTCGCGATGAGCAGCCGGTCGTACTCCACCTCGTCCCCGTCGGCCAGCCGGACCCGCTTGGCCGCCAGATCCAGCCCGGTCGCCGCGACACCCAGCCGCCACTTCGCGTCGGTCTCCCAGCGGCGCGGCAGCTCCGTGCGGAGCGGGGACGCCAGGCCCAGCAGCGCCGACTTCGACAGCGGCGGCCGGTCGTACGGCTCGTACGGCTCGTCCCCGACCAGGGTCAGCTCGCCGGCGAAGCCCTCCGCGCGCAGCGTCTCGGCCGCCCGCAGCCCCGCCAGCGAGGCGCCCACGATCACGATCCGCCCCTCGCGCCTGAGCCGCTCCACGTGGTCAGCGGGCATCGGACGCCCCCTGGACCGCGCCCGCGCGGTCGAGCCCGTCGGTGGTGATCGCCCCCACCGGGCAGGCGGCCACCGCGCGCGCCACCCGCTCCCGCTGCTCCTCCTGCGGGGACGGGTCGTAGATCAGCGACTCCTCGCCGTGCATGGCGAAGACATCGGGCGCGAGGAACGCGCACTGGGCGTACCCCTGGCACTTGTTGAGATCGACGACAAGCCTCATCGACGCTCCGCCCTTTCGAATGGCGAGGTCCGGTGCGCGCCGCACGGCTCGCGCGGGCGGGCTCCGGACGGCGGTCTCCCCCCGCTCGCCAGCATGCGAGCGGTGACCGGGCGCCCGCGCGCCGGGCACGCCGATCGAGTGAGCGCCCGGCGGTCTACCCGGCCCCCCGTCCCCGGCCGGCCCGGAGGACGTGCAGGCCGGTCAGCAGCGACCAGGCCGGGAAGACGAGTTCCGCCCAGGGCACGTTCGACGAGACGAAGAGCAGGACCAGCACGGTGACGAAGCCCGCGATCGTCAGCGGGCGCGGCAGCACGCCCAGCCGGTGTCCCATGACCGACAGGGACGACACGAACACGGCCGCCATCCGCATGGCGTACCCCGTCATCAGCGAGTACGCGAGGTGGCGGCCGAAGTCCCAGGCCACCGGCAGCGGCGGCACACCGGGCGGGTGGGCCACCGCCAGCACCGCCCCCGCCGCCGCGGCGGCCCCGAACAGCGTGGCCGTGAAGACCAGCCCGCTGCCCAGGAAGACGGTGGCGAGGAACCTGTCCTCCACCGCGCCGACGTGCGCGCGGATCGCGCCGAGGAACCACAGGAAGAAGATCCCGGCGAACGGCACCAGCGCGAGGGCCGCCCGCAGCGCGTCGCGCCGCCCGGAGTCCGTGAACCCCCGGGCGGTGCCCGCGTCGGCCCCCTCGGGGAGGGCCAGCCTGACCAGGACCATCGCCGCCGCCAGGAGCAGCGCGAAGACGATCCCGGCCAGGCCCGCCGCGCGCGGTGTCCGCAGTGCCCTGTGCCCCGGCGCGTTCTCCCGCATGGCCCGGCCCGCCCTTCCGTGTCGTCCCCCGGCACCAGCGGGCCACCCCGGCACCGGCCGCGCCACCGGGAGACGGCCGTCCGGCCGAGCGGAAAACCGCTCGCGCCCTCCCGGCCCGCCCTCCTAGGGTGGGCGCCCATGCCGACACCTGCCGAACTGCGCCGCGACCCCCTGCCCCTGCGCGGCCGTACCGCGCTCGTCACCGGTGCCTCCCGGCGCGCCGGGATCGGGCACGCGGTGGCCCGGCGGCTGGCCGCCTACGGCGCGAGCGTGTACCTCCACCACCACCTGCCGCACGACGCCGCCATGCCCTGGGGCGCCGACAGCCCCGACGCCGTCGCCGACTCCGTGCGCGAGGCGCTCGGCGACCCCGCGGCGCGGGTCGCCTGCGGCCCCGGCGACCTGGCCGACCCGGCGGAACCGGCCCGGCTGGTCCGCACCGTGACCGAGGAGTTCGGCCGCCTGGACATCCTGGTGGCCAACCACGCCGTCAACGGCTCCGACGGCACGCTGGACGACATCGACGTGTCGATGCTGGACGCCCACTGGGCCGTCGACACCCGCTCGGTGCTGCTGCTCGTCCAGGCGTACGCCCGCTCGCGCGCCGCCCTGCCCGCGGACGCCCCCGGCGGACGCGTGGTGCTGATGACCTCCGGCCAGGACCAGGCCGGAGGGATGCCGGGCGAGATCGCCTACGCCCTGCAGAAGGGCGCCCTCGCCTCCGTCACCCGCTCCCTGTCCACCGCGCTCGCCGAGCGGGGGATCACGGTGAACGCGGTCAACCCCGGCCCCGTCGACACCGGGTACGCCACCGGCGAGGTGCACGCGGCCGTGGCCGCGCGGTTCCCCGCCGGACGCTGGGGCGCGCCCGACGACCCCGCCCGCCTCATCGCCTGGCTGGCCACCGACGAGGCGCGCTGGATCACCGGCGAGGTCGTCAACACCGAGGGCGGCTTCCGGCGCTGAGCCCGGATGCCCGGGCGATCAGAGCCGGGACAGCTCGTCCAGCAGGTCGTCCAGGCCCAGCGAGCCCTGGGACAGCGCCGCCATGTGCCAGGCCTTCAGGTCGAACGCGGCGCCGTGCCGCGCGCTCGCCCGCTCCCGGCCCAGCAGCCAGACCCGCTCGCCCAGCTTGTAGCCGATGGCCTGGCCCGGCATGGTCAGATACCGGGTCAGCTCGCTCTCCACGAAGTCCGCCGGGCGGCTGCTGTGGGCCCCGAAGAACTCCTCCGCCAGCTCCGGCGTCCAGCGCTCGCCCGGACGGAACGGGGAGTCGGCCGGGATCTCCAGCTCCAGGTGCATGCCGATGTCGATGATCACCCGCACCGCGCGCATCATCTGCGCGTCCAGGTAGCCGAGGCGCTCCTCGGGGTCGCGCAGGAACCCCAGTTCGTCCATCAGCCGCTCCGCGTACAGCGCCCAGCCCTCGACGTTGGCGCTGACGATGCCGACCGTCGCCTGGTAGCGGGAGAGGCTGTCCGCCACGTGCGTCCACTGCGCGAGCTGGAGGTGGTGGCCGGGCACGCCCTCGTGGTACCACGTCGAGACCAGGTCGTAGACCGGGAAGCGGGTCAGGCCCATCGTGGGCAGCCAGGTGCGGCCGGGCCGGGAGAAGTCCTCCGACGGGCCCGTGTAGTAGGGGGCCGCCGCACCGCCGGGCGGCGCGATGCGCGACTCCACCCGCCGCACCGGTCCGGCCAGTTCGAAGTGGGTGCCGTCCAGGTCCTCGATCGCCCGGTCCATCAGCCCCTGGAGCCAGTCGCGGGTCTCGTCCACGCCCTCGATGTGCCGGCCGTGCCCGTCCAGGTGCGCGAGCGCCTCCCACGGCGTCTTCGCGCCGGGCAGGATCCTCTCCGCCTCCGCGCGCATCTCGCCGAGGAGGCGGTGGAACTCCGCCCAGCCGTAGGCGTACGCCTCGTCCAGGTCCAGGTCGGTGCCGTTGTAGTAGCGGGCCCAGCGCGCGTACCGCTCCCGGCCGACCACGTTCGAAGCGCCCTCGATCGCCGGCGCGTACACCTGGCGCAGCCAGTCCCGCAGCTCCACCACGGCGCCCGTCGCCGCCCGCGCCGCCTCGTCCAGCTCCGCGCGCAGCGCCTCGGGTCCCGCGGCGGCGAAGTCCTCGAACCAGCCGCGGCCCCCGCCGGTGTCCGCCCACCCGGTCAGCTGGCCGATGAACGTGGCGGTCGGCCGCGGCGCCGCGAACAGCTCCCGGTCCAGGCCGAGCCGCAGGCAGGCGCGGTAGCCCGCGAGCGCGGCGGGCACCGCGCGCAGCCGCTCGGCGATCGCCGCCCAGTCCTCCTCCGTCTCCGCCGGGGTGACCGTGAAGATCTCCCGGACCGCGTGACCGGGCGTGTGCATGTTGCCGACCTCGCGCAGGTGTTCGCCCGCCTCGTACACCGCGAGCCGGGCGGTCAGCCGCTCCCGCAGCAGCCGCCCGCAGCGCCGCTCGGCATCGCTGTCCGCGCCGGGCTGCCGCTCCGCCTCGTCGAGCCTCGCGAGGGTGGCCCGGATCAGCCGCGCCTGCGCGTCCCACCCCGCGGGCGAGTAGTCGGGCAGCCGGCTCGAACTCTCCGGCACCCCGAGGTAGGTGCCGGTGACCGGGTCGAGGGCGATGAGGTCGTCCACATAGGCGTCGGCGACCTGGCGGGGCAGCGGGATCTTGGTATCGGACATGCGGCCCATCCTCGTACGCCGGGGATCACCGCGTCACCCGCGGACGGCGCATTTCAGCTCCGGTCGTGACCGGGCGGCAGCAGCGGCCCGCACTCCCACTGCTGGAAGACCAGCCGGGTCTCCACCCGGGCGACCTCGCGCCGTGCCGTGAACTCGTCCAGTACCAGCCGCTGGAGGTCGGCCATGTCCGCGACGGCCACATGCACCAGGTAGTCGTCCGGGCCGGTCAGATGGAACACCGTCCGCGCCTCCGGCAGCGCCCGGATCCGCTCCACGAACGGCCCGACCAGCTCCCTACGGTGCGGCCGTACCTGCACCGACAGCAGCGCCTGGAGGCCGCGCCCCAGCTTGGCCGGGTCCAGCCGCAGCCGGTGGCCGAGGATCACGCCCGAGCGGCGCAGCCGGGCCACCCGGTCCAGACAGGTCGACGGGGCCACGCCCACCTGCGCGGCGAGGTCCCGGTAGGTGGTCCGGGCGTCGTTCTGCAACAGCCGCAGCAGATGCAGATCCACCGGATCCAGTACGACGGACTCGGACATCTGCCGAACGTAGCACGGCGGTTGGCCCCGGAGAACCGGGCGGTGTTCACCCTTGCGCCCATGGACACAGCGAGCACCGGTGCCTACGACGGCGTGGGCACCGCACCGAGAGCCCTGGACACCGAGGCCGTGCACGCCGGCCGCGACGACCTGGCCCGGCAGGGCCTGCACGCCCCGCCGATCGACCTGTCCACCACCTACCCGTCCCACGACAGCCGGGCCGAGGCCGCCCGCATCGACGCCTTCGCCACCGACGGCGCGGACCTGGCCGGCCCGCCGGTCTACGCCCGCCTGGGCAACCCGACCGTCGCCCGCTTCGAGACCGCCCTCGCCCGGCTGGAGGGCACCGAGACCGCCGTCGCCTTCGCCAGCGGGATGGCCGCGCTGAGCGCGGTGCTCCTGGCCCGTGCCTCGGCGGGCCTGCGGCACGCCGTCGCGGTACGGCCCCTGTACGGGTGCAGCGACCACCTGCTGACCGCCGGGCTGCTCGGTACGGAGGTCACCTGGACCGACCCGGCCGGCATCGCCGGCGCGCTGCGGCCGGACACCGGGCTGGTGATGGTCGAGTCCCCGGCCAATCCGACCCTCGCCGAGGTCGACCTGCGGGCCGTCGCCCGCGCCTGCGGCCGGGTCCCGCTGCTCGCCGACAACACCTTCGCCACGCCGGTGCTCCAGCGGCCGGCCGGGCAGGGGGCGCGGCTGGTGCTGCACAGCGCCACCAAGTACCTCGGCGGCCACGGGGACGTGCTGGCCGGGGTGGTCGCCTGCGACGAGGAGTTCGCCGGGCGGCTGCGGCAGATCCGGTTCGCCACGGGCGGCGTCCTGCATCCGCTGGCCGGCTATCTGCTGCTGCGCGGCCTGTCCACCCTCCCGGTGCGGGTCCGGGCCGCCTCCGCGAACGCCGCCGAGCTGGCCCGCCGGCTCGCCGCGGACCCGCGGGTGGCCCGGGTGCGCTATCCGCGCCTCGGCGGCGCGATGATCGCCTTCGAGGTCCACGGCGATCCGCACGAGGTGATCTCCCGGGTGCGGCTCGTCACCCCCGCGGTGAGCCTGGGCAGTGTCGACACGCTCATCCAGCACCCCGCGTCCATCAGCCACCGCATCGTGGACACCGGCGACCGGCACGACGCGGGTGTCACCGACCGTCTGCTCCGGTTGTCCGTGGGCCTGGAGGACGTCGAGGACCTGTGGGCGGACCTGGACCGGGCGCTGGGCGGGACGCCCGGACGGCAGGGTGCGGGCGCGCGGGAGGCGGCGGTGCGCTGAGGGGGGCTCCGGGCGCCTTCGGTGTCCCGGCGGCCGAAGGGCCCGGCGCCGGGACACCGGTCGCCGGGCCCCGCCGCCGGTGGCCGTCAGTCGCGGTGGGCCGGGTCGGTGAGGCGGGGAGCGGCGGAGGACCGCGGGGGCGCGTCCAGGCGTGCCGTGATGACCAGGGTGCCCTCCTCGATCTGGTAGTCCAGCGGGAGGCCGAGGGCGCGCATCGCGGCGATCATGCCGGTGTTGGACGCCTTGGTCACCGCGTACACGCTCGCGCAGCCCGCCTCGGCCGCCATCGACACCAGCCGGCCGAGGAGTTCGCCGCCGACGCCCCGCCGCTGCCACTCGTCCTCGACCAGCAGCGCGACCTCCGTCTCGTCCCCGTCCCACAGCAGGTGCCCGAGGCCGACGATCCGGCCGGCGGCGGTCTGCGCGGCCAGGGTGCGGCCGAAGCGGGGGCTGAGCAGGTGGTTCAGATAGCGGTCGGCGTCGCCGACCGGGCCGTGGTAGCGCAGGCCGAGCGTGTGCGCCGAGCACCGCTCGTGCATCGCCCTGGCCGCGGGCAGGTCCCCGGTGTCGACCCGGCGCACCGTGATGTCGTCGCCCTCGGGCAGCGTCAGCACGTCCTGCCCGCCGGGGATCCGCGGCCCGAGCCGCCCGTCCAGCTCCACCAGCGCCCGGGCACGCGCGAACTCCGTCGGCGTGAACGGCAGATACGGCCGCTCCACGGTGAGCACCCCGCCCTCCGGGGCCGGCAGCCGCATCACCGTGTCCTCCAGCACCCCCTCGGCCGGCACCGGCAGCGGGCCCCGGCCGCCGCCGGCCGGCGTGCCGGGCAGTGACCGGATGGTGCACCGGCCCAGCAACTGGCGTAGCGCGAGCGGGAGTTCGGAGGCGTCCAGGGCCGTACGGGCGGCCAGGCCCAGCACCCGGGTCGGCGCGTCGACCAGGTCGTGGGCGTCGGCCCGCTCGATCCACGTGGAGGTCCCCCCGGCCAGCGCGACCGCCCGGGTGATCCCGGAGGCCGCCAGCGTGCCCGGTGCCCGCAGCAGGAACTCGTCCACCGTCCCGTCGGCCAGCGGATGGGTCTGGAGGCTGAGGATGTCCACCCGGTGCTCGGCGAGCGCCGTGCACAGGACGGCCAGGGACCCCGGCTCGTCCTTCACCGTCGTCCGCATCCGCCACAGCGCGCCCGGGCCGGGGAGGGGGGCCACCGGGGCGCCGGGCCCCTCGGAGGGCCCGGCCGGCCGCGTCGCGGCGGCCGGCCGGGCACCGGTATCGCTCGCGGGCGGCGCGTGTCCGTGGCGGCGTGACCACCACACGTGGAAGCCCGCCGTCGCGGCCAGCACGATCGCGGAGATGACGAGCAGGGCCGGTCCGTCCGGCCCGTGCCCGATCAGGTTGGCCACCGCGTCCGCGACGGCCACCGCGGTGAAGAGCGCGGCGAGTTCGACGAGGTCCCGCCGCCAGTGGTGCACGGGCCGCCCGTGCCGGGCCCGGGTCACATCAGGCATCTCTGGAGTCATGCGGCCACTGTGCAGGAGGGGTGTTGCGCGATCACGAACTGATTGTGTCCGATGGGTAAAGCATGCTCCGTCCCATTTGTTGCATTTTCTACGGCCGACCGGGCGCCCTCCTCGTTCCGGCCGCCCCGGAGCCGCCTACTGACCGACCCGCCCCGGCTGCAGGGTCCGGCTGAACAGCACCCCGCCGTCCTGCTCCCGCAGCCGCACCGTCAGCTCCCCGCTGTCCCCGTCGATGTCCACCTCGCCGAAGAACTGGTAGCCGCCGGCGGGCGAGACGTTGGACGCGGCCGGCGCCTTCACGAACACCCGCTCCGGCCCGAACGTGCCGTCCAGCGGGCTCGCCGGGAACGCGCCCGCGTTCAGCGGCCCCGAGACGAACTCCCAGAACGGCTCGAAGTCGATGAACGCGGCCCGGGAGGGCTGGTAGTGCTGGGCCGAGGTGTGGTGCACGTCCGCCGTCAGCCACACCGTGCCGGTGATCCGCCGGTGCTTGACGAACCGCAGCAGCTCGGCGATCTGCAGTTCGCGCCCGAGCGGCGCCCCCGGGTCGCCCTGGGCCACCGCCTCGAAGTTCGGCCGGCCCTCCGTCGCGTCCGGTACGACCAGCCCGATCGGCATGTCGGCGGCGATCACCTTCCACACCGCGCGGGAGCGGGCCAGCTCCCGCTTGAGCCACTCCAGCTGCTCCCGGCCGAGGATGCCCCGGGGATCGGTGGTCTGGTCGTCGGGGGAGTTGGCGTTGCGGTAGGTGCGCATGTCCAGCACGAACAGGTCCAGCAGCGGTCCCTGGCGCAGCACCCGGTACACCCGCCCGTCCCGGGCGCCCGGCCGCAGGGTGGGGATCGGGAAGTACTCGCCGAACGCCCGCCGGGCGCGCGCCGCGAGGACGTCGACGCTCTTCTCGGTGTACCGGGCGTCGGTCGTGGCGATCACCTCGCCCGGGTACCAGTTGTTGCGCACCTCGTGGTCGTCCCACTGGACGACCGAGGGCACCCGGGCGTTGAACCGGCGCAGGTTGGCGTCGAGCAGGTTGTAGCGGAAGTTGCCCCGGTACTCGGCCAGGGTCTCGGCGACCTTCGACTTCTCCTCGGTGGTGACGTTCCGCCAGGTGCCGCCGTCGGGCAGCGCCTGGGTCGCGGGGATCGGGCCGTCGGCGTATATGGAGTCGCCGCTGCACAGGAAGAAGTCCGGGTCCAGCCCGGCCATGGCGTCGTAGATGCGGTAGCCGCCGAGGTCGGGGTTGATGCCCCAGCCCTGCCCGGCAAGGTCGCCCGACCACAGGAACCGCACCCCGTCCCGGCGGCGCCGGGAGACCGTGCGGAAGGTGCCGGTGACGGGCTCCGAGGTGCGGCGCGGGTCGTCCGGGTCGGCGAGCAGCACCCGGTAGTGGATCTGCTCGCCGGACGGCAGGCCGTGCAGCCGGGTGGTGCCGGTGAAGTCCGTGCCGCTGCCCAGCAGCGGGCCGTGCCACCGGCGCGGATCGCGGAACGACTCGGTGGCCGAGGTCTCCACGATCATCCGCGCGGGCCGGTCCGCCCGCACCCACACCAGGCCCGAGTCGGTGCCCACGTCACCGGTCTGCACGCCCCAGTCCGCCCGGGGGCGGCCGGAGCGGGCGAACGCCGGGGCCGCGCCGAGGCCGGCGGGCAGGGTCAGGGCCGCCGACGCGGCGAGCGAGCCGCGCAGAACGCCGCGGCGGCCCGGAAGTGGACGGTGGGACATGGCTGCGCCTCCAGGGACGGGATCCGGCCAGTGTGCACAGCCACACCTACTGGCGCGGCGCGGCGGGCACGCGAACCGGAGGTGAACTCCGGCCGGCCGGCGGGCCCCGGGCGCCCCTCAGCGGCTGCCGTCCAGGATCACCCGCGCCACCAGCGCCGGGTCGTCGTTCATCGGGACGTGACCGCAGCCGGGCAGCCGCACCAGCCGGGCGTGCGGGATGAGCCGCTTGGCGCGGACGCCCTGACGGGGCACCAGGATCCGGTCCCGGGCGCCCCAGGCCACCGTGACCGGCAGGCCCGGCACATCGTCGGTGAACCGGACGGTGGCGCCCGCCCGCAGGGTCGCCGCGAAGCCGGTGGCCGTCGCGAGCGCGTGCGTCTCGGCGACCACCGCCGCCGGCGAACGGCGCGCGGGGCGGGCGTAGATGGTGCTGGTCAGCGCCGTACGGCCGGCCGCCGTGCGGGACAGCCCCGCCACCACCGGCGACGGCAGCCGCCGGGCGATGCCGCGCATGCCGAGCAGCACCGTGAACGCGTAGCGCCGCTCCGCCCGCGACCAGAAACCGGCGGGGGACAGGGCGGTGACGGACCGTGCGAGCCCTGCCCGGCCCAGTTCGAGGGCGAGCAGACCGCCCAGCGAGTTCCCGGCCACGTGCGGGCGGTCCAGGTCCAGCGCCCGGAACAGGGCGCCGAGCACGGCGTTGGTGGTGGGCAGGTCGTAGGCCAGGCCGTCCGGCAGCCCCGGGGAGGCGCCGAACCCCGGCAGGTCCACGGCGATCACCTCGCGCTCGGTGGCCAGGACGTCCACGACCGGGTCCCAGGCCTGCCGGTGGTGGCCGATGCCGTGCAGCAGGACCAGCGGTTCACCGCGGCCCACGCGCGCGTAGGACACGGTCACCTCGCCCGGACCGTGGGGGGCGGGGACCTGGAAGGAGACGGTGGCGGACATGGGGTGCTCCTCGTCTGTGCTGCCGACGGACGCCGTAGACAGCTTGTCAGCAACCGCCTACCGACGGGTAGCCCCTGGCGGGCACGGGCCCCGCTTCCGGTGGGACGCCGGCGGGGGCTTCGCCGTACCCCCGTACCCCGCACCCCCCGTACGACGGGAGCTTTGCCGCGATGTCACACACACCGTCGCGCGCGAACGCCTCGTGAACGCTTCGCGGCCGGGCGTCCGGATATCGGCCGGGCGGCCGAGGATTGGTCTTGACCAAGGGTGAGCGCCGCCCTATGGTCGCAGAGAAGTGCAACAACCTTTAATAAACAAGGGCGCCAAAAACCGCCGGACCACGGCTCTCGCGGAGGACAGGGTGGGGACCACGCAGCTGGAATCGGTACCGGAACCGAAGTACTGGCATCTCAAGACCGTGCTCAGCGAGGCACTCGACTCCGAGTTCTCGGTCGGCGAGATCCTGCCCAACGAGCGTGATCTGGCCGCCCGCTTCGGCGTGGCCCGCGCCACGCTCCGCCAGGCCCTCGAACAGCTGGAGCTGGAGGGCCGGCTGCAGCGCCGGCGCGGGGTCGGCACCACCGTCGCGCCCCCGCGCGTGGGCGTGGCCGTCGGTACGGAGCAGCACGACTGGCCCGGCGCCGCCGGGGACGCCTGGCAGCCCGTCGACAGCGCCCAGGCGGTGCCGCCCGCCGCCGTCGCCGCCGCCCTGGAGACCGGCGCGGACGAGGCGGTGCACACCGTGCGCCGCTCCCGGACGTCCCACGGGCAGCAGGTCGCCACCGAACTCCTCTACATCCCGGCGGCCTCGGTGCCCGGGCTGACCGCGATCGACGCCCCGTCCGGCGCGGCACGCGCGCGTGCGGTGTTGCGGGAGCTCCAGCACCTGCCGCTGGAGGGGGAGGACCGCGCGGTCGAGCTGGGCTCCGCGCGCGCGGACGACGCCCGGGCCCTGGACCGGCTGCCCGGCTCCCCGGTCCTCGTCCTGACCACCCGCTTCTTCGCCCAGGGCCGCACCGCGGCCCTGTCGGTGGCGACCTACCGCGCCGACACCTGCCGGCTCACCTTCGGCGACTCGGCGGGGGTCGAGATACACCACGACCCGGAGCAGCGCGCCTCCTGAACCCCGCGCCGCCGGGGCCCCGTAGCCCCGGACCGCGGGGCCGCGCGGAGCCTTCGAGCACGCCGGCCCGCGCCCACGCCACGGCCGGGTTCCGTCGCTCACACCGCCGCGCAACGTCACCCCGACCGGGGCCCACACCACGGTCGTGTCCAGCCGAGCCGCTCCGGGGCGGTGTCCGGGCGCGCGGCGCGGCCGGTTTCGGCCACGGCCGGGGCTGTGTCCCCGTATGCGGCGCGGTCGTGTCCCGCCGATCCACGACCGTGGGGGCCTGCCGGCCCGCGTGCGCGCTACGACCACGTGTTCCGCCGCGTCACCGGCGGGGCGGTCGGTGTCCGGGCGCGCGGCGCGGCCGGTTTCCGTCGGCGCCCCCGGGGCGGTCGGGCGTCCCGCAGCGATGCCGCCACCGCGTCCGGCCGGGCGACGGCCGAGGTTGTGTCCCCGTATGCGGCGCGGTCGTGTCCCGCCGAGCCACGACCGCGGGGGCCTGCCGGCCCGCGTGCGCGCCACGACCACGTGTTCCGCCGCGTCACCGGAGGCTCGGTCGGGTCCGGGCACGACAGCGGCGCAACGGCGTGCCGGCCTGCCGGCCCGCGCCCGCGCCCGCGCCGGACTCAGCGGCGCGTCACCGTGCCGTCCACGGCGAACAGCTCCTCCTCGACATGGTCCAGGGCCAGCCGCAGCGCCCCCGTGGCGACCGCCGCCTCGCCGAGCACCGACAGCGTCACCCGGGGCGGACGCAGGCAGTAGCGGGCCAGTTCGCGGCGCAGCGGCTCCAGGACGCCGTCCAGTCCGGACGCCCAGCCGCCGATCACGACCAGCTCCGGATCGAGCGCCAGCACCAGCGCCGCCACGTCGTGCACCAGCCGCTGGATGTACCGCTCCACGGCCGCCCGTGCCCGCAGATCACCGCCGCGCGCCAGCGCGAACACCTCGGCGACCGCCTGCTCGTCCAGCGGGTGCAACGGCTCGTCGGTGGTGGAGAGCAGCGCCTCCGGCGTCGCCTCCCGGCCCAGCAGGTGCAGCGCCCCGATCTCCCCGGCCGCCCCGCCGTACCCCCGGTGCAGCCGCCCCCCGATCAGCGAACCGGCCCCGGGGCTCAGCCCGGCCAGCACGAACACCACGTCGTCCGTCTCCGCCGCCGCGCCCTTCCAGTGCTCGGCGAGCGCCGCCGCGTTGGCGTCGTTCTCCACCAGCACCGGACAGCGGAAGGACCGGCTCAGCCGCTCCCCGAGCCGCAGCCCCGTCCACCCGGGCAGGGCCGTGCCCAGCCGCACCGTGCCGTCCGCCTCCACGATGCCCGGCGTGCCCACGCCCACCGCGCGCAGCGAACCGCGCGCGACCCCGGCCCGGCGCAACAACTCGGCGACCGCGCCGCGCAGCCGGTCGAGCCGCTCGTCCGCCGGGGCCTTTTCGCCGACGTCCTTGGCCTGCGCGCCCAGCACCCGGCCGTCCAGGTCGGACAGGAGCGCGGCGACCCGGTGCGGCCCGATCTCCAGGCCCAGCAGGTGCCCCGCCTCGGCCCGGAACCGGAACCGCCGCGCGGGCCGCCCCTGCCGGCGCGTGCCGCCCTCGTCGGCCGCCGTCTCCACCACGAGACCGGCCTCGATCAGCCCCTCCACGACGCCCTCGACGGTCGGCCGGGACAGTCCGGTGACCCGGGTGACCTCGGTGAGCGTCGCGCAGTCCGTGGCGCGCAGCGCGTGCAGCACCACCGCGGAATTGATCCTTCGCAGCAGCGAGGGATCGCCGCCGGTCAGCTGCCCCACCGTCCGTCCTCCCAGCTCGCGCGCGTATTGGCCGGATCGTACTCGGCCGGGCGCACCCCGGCGAGTGCCGGGTTGTGCGCGGGGCGCGCCCGCTCAGCCCGGCTCCACGAACCCCGACTCGTAGGCCGCGATCACCGCCTGGGTGCGGTCGCGCGCGCCCAGCTTGGCCAGGACAGCGCTCACATGGGACTTCACCGTCTCGGCGCCCACCACCAGCCGCGCCGCGATCTCCGCGTTCGACAGCCCGCGCGCCATCAGCCGCAGCACCTCCCCCTCCCGCTCGGTCAGCCGGGCCCGCGCCAGCGCGGTCCGGGCCGGCGGGCCCCCGTCGCCGTACCGGGCGGCGAGCCGCCGTACGGACGCCGGGAACAGCAGCGAGTCACCGGCCGCCACCAGCCGCACCGCGTGCACGATCTCGGCCGGGCGGGCCCGCTTCAGCAGGAACCCGTCGGCGCCCGCGCGCAGCGCCTCGTACACGAACTCGTCGTCCTCGAAGGTGGTCACCACGAGGATCTTCGGCGGCTCGGGCACCGTGCGCAGCACGGCACGCGTGGCCTCGATGCCGTCCATCAGCGGCATCCGGACGTCCATCGCGACCACGTCCGGCCGCAGCCGGCGGACCAGCGGGACGACCGCCGCGCCGTCGGCCGCCTCGCCCGCCACCTCGATGTCGGGCTGTGCCCCCAGCACGGCCCGCAGCCCCGCGCGGACCAGGGGCTCGTCGTCGACGAGCAGGACGGTGACCGGCATCCGGCCAGCCTAGATCACCCGGGAGGTCACCCGAGCGGCAGCTCCGCCCGCACCCGCCAGTCGCCCTCCTCCGGGCCGGCGGCGGCGCGGCCGCCGAGCAGCGCGGCCCGTTCCCGCATGCCGCGCAGCCCGCTGCCCCGGCCCGGGCCGGGCGGGGCACCCGGCAGCGGATTGCGCACTTCCAGGCGGAGCGCCCCGCCGGTGACCCGGACCCGGACCCGCACCGGCACCGCGCCCGCGTGCCGCAGCACATTGGTGAGCGCCTCCTGGAGGATGCGGTAGCCCTCGCGGGACACCGGTCCCGGCACGGCCTCCACCGGACCCGTCACCTCCGCGTCGATCTTCGCGCCCGAGGCCCGCGCCGACTCCAGCAGCCGGCCGGCGTCCGCCAGCGTGGGCCGCGCGCTCACCGGCCGTTCGGCCTCCCGCAGCACGCCCAGCACCCGTTCCAGGTCCTCCAGCGCGGCCCGGCCGGTCTCCTCGATGGCGTCCAGCGCCCGGTCGGTGAACTCCGGGTCGCCGGCCGCGCGCGCGGCACCCGCCTGCACCACCGCCAGCGTCAGGGCGTGCCCGATCGAGTCGTGCAACTCCCGCGCGATCCGGGTGCGTTCCAGCAGCTGCTCGGTGCGTTCCTCCAGCGCGGCCAGCCGTTCGGCCGCCGACGGGCCGAGCAGCCGGCGCGCGGCGGCCGTGATCAGCTCGCCGAGCCCGACCGTCACGCCGTAGAAGACGAGCAGCGGCAGCGGTGCCAGCAGGGCCCAGGCGCGGTGCGGCGGCAGCCGGTCCGGCAGCGGGATCCCGGCCGGGGCGTGCCCCCACGCGCAGCGCGCCAGCTCGAAGGAGAGGGCGGGCAGCCACACCGAGGCGAACACGGCCGCGCCGCCGAGCAGCAGGCGCAGCTCCAGCCACAGCACCGTGCGCAGCCGGTCCCGCCAGTTCGCCGCCGGCGCCTCGGAGATGCCGGGGTCCGGCTCGCCGGGCGTGAGCATCAGCAGCGCCTGGATGCCCTCGCCGCGCCGCACCGCGGGCACCAGACCGAGCGGGACGAGGAACAGCGCGGGCAGCCACGGAGTCGACGGGTCGACGAACAGCCAGACGCTGACCAGCAGCATGGGCACCCACAGGTGCAGCAGGCGCGTGTACGTCGTCGCGCGCAGCAGCGGGCGCAGGAGGCGGGGCATGACGTCATCGTCGCAGCCGGCAGTGGCGGCGGGCCTCCCCCGCACGGGGGAGACGGTCCCCGCCGGCGGGGGATGATCCGGCGGCCGGGCCGGACCAGGCTGGCGCCATGACCAGCATCGAAGTGCGCGACCTCACCAAGGAGTACGGCGGCCGGCGGGCCGTGGACGGCCTCACCTTCCGCGTCCGACCCGGCCGGGTCACCGGCTTCCTCGGCCCCAACGGCGCCGGCAAGTCCACCACCTTCCGCCTGCTCCTCGGCCTCGACCGGCCCACCGCCGGCACCGCCGCCATCGGCGGCCGGGCCTACGCCCGGCTCCGGGAGCCCCTGCGCCGGGTGGGCGCCCTGCTCGACGCGGGAGCCGCGCACGGCGCGCGCACCGCCCGCGGCCATCTGCTGGCCCTCGCCGCGAGCAACCGCATACCGGCCCGCCGGGTCGACGAGGTCCTGGCGGAGACGGGCCTCGCCGCCGTGGCCCGGCACCGGGTACGGACGTACTCCCTCGGCATGCGCCAGCGGCTCGGCATCGCCGCCGCCCTGCTCGGCGACCCCGAGGTCGTCCTGCTCGACGAACCCGCCAACGGCCTCGACCCGGAGGGCATCGTGTGGATCCGCACCCTGCTGCGCCGGCTCGCCGCGGAGGGCCGTACGGTGCTGGTCTCCAGCCATCTCATGGGCGAGACCGCCGAGTTCGCCGACCACCTGCTGATCCTCGGCCGGGGCCGCCTGCTCGCCGACACACCGGTCAGGGACTTCATCCACGCGCGCGTACGGCCGCACGTCCGCGTCCGCACCAGCGACCCCGCCGCCCTCGCCGACCTGCTCGCCCGGCACGGCCACGACGCCTCCCGCGAGGAGGACGGGGCCTGGTCCGTACGGCACGCGCGGATGGACGACCTCGGCCGGCTGATGTCCGAGGCGGGCGTGCCCGTCCTGGAACTCGCCGTCCGGGAGGCCACCCTGGAGGAGGCCTATCTCGATCTGACCGCGGCCGAGGCCGAGTTCACCGCACCGCGCCAGGAGGCCTGACCATGTCCTTCGTCCCCGCCCTCCACGCCGAGTGGATCAAGATCCGCACGCTGCGCTCCCAGTGGGGCGCCCTCGCCGCCGTCCTCGTCGCCACCGCCTCGTTCTCGGCGCTCGCCGCGGCCGACGCCGACGACGCGGACCCGCTGTTCTCGGTGTTCTTCGGCGTGAGCTTCGGGCAGATCGCCGCGGTCGCCTTCGGTGCGACGGCCGTCGCCGCGGAGTTCCGGGGCGGCGCGCTGCGGCTGACGCTGGCGGCGGTGCCCGGCCGGGGCCGCTGGTTCGCCGCGAAGGCGACGGCGATCGCCCTGCCGGCGCTGGCCGTCGGGCTGCTCACCGGGTTCGTCACGCTCCTGGTGGGCCGGGCCGCCCTCGGCGCGTCCGCGCCCGGCTGGGCCGAGGGGGCGCGCGGAGCGGTCGGCTGCGGTGTCCACCTGACGCTGATGGCGCTGTTCGCCGCCGGACTCGCGGCCGTGCTGCGCAGCGGAGTCGCCACCCTCTCCGTGCTGATCCCGTTCCTGCTGATCGTGTCCTTCGTGATCGGCGACCTGTCCGGCCCGGTCGCCGACTTCCTCCCCGACCGGGCCGGTCAAGTGGCCCTGCACAGCACCCGGGACGGCGCCCTCGGCCCGTGGAGCGGGCTCGCGGTGAGCGCGCT
Source organism: Streptomyces sp. NPDC104831 (assembly GCF_055583025.1). Lineage (NCBI taxonomy): Bacteria > Bacillati > Actinomycetota > Actinomycetes > Kitasatosporales > Streptomycetaceae > Streptomyces > Streptomyces sp. NPDC104831. The sequence goes on along the minus strand of NZ_JBVJOT010000004.1, from coordinate 157,062 downwards.
GTGGACGGCGGCGGCCCTGACGGCGGGCGCCTGGAGCGTGCGGTCGAGGGACGCCTGACGGAGGGCCAGTTGTCAGTGGTGCCCGCTTTACTGGACCGCATGGACATCGCGGAGTGCCTGACCCTCATCGAGCTGCTGTGCGCCCGGCGGTTCCCGGCGGCGCCCGGCAGGACGGAGCACGGCGAGAGCGGGCCCGGCTATCACCTGGCCGCCTTACGGACCAGCGAGGAGTTCTGGGAGGGCGACGGCAGCGAACGGGAGGAGACGGCGGCGCAGTACGAGGCCGACCGGGACGGCCTCGCCGAACGGCTGGGCGAACGGTGGGGCGGTCCACGGCACTTCAGCCTGTACAGCGTGCTGGACCGGACCCTGGCGGGCGAGGAGATCCCCGAGCCCTGGGCCGGGCTCAGCGGGCACGTCCCGGACGTCCTCCTGTGGCGGGCGCCCGAGGCGGGCCGCTGGGTCGCCCTCGGCGTCTCCCAGTGGGACAAGGAGCTGCCCTTCCAGCTGCTCGGCATAGTGACGGCGACGGACCCGCCGTGAGACGGGTCCGGGCCGGGCAAGAACTGGGAGCGCTCCCAGTTGTGGTGCGGGGCTCCGGTCCCGCCGGAGCCCCCTCGGGGGTCAGCCGGTGGGGAAGGAGTCGGCCGTGCCGATGCGGCTCTTGATCAGCGCCCCGGACTCGGTCAGCACACCGCTGCTGCTGTAGTCGCTGCCGTTGCAGGTGCCGGGCTTGAGCGCCGCGCTGCTCTCGTCGGCGTCCGAGTAGGTCCAGTTCGCGTAGCTGATCTTCAGCTGGTCGAGCAGGTCCAGCCAGGCCGTGGTGCTGGTCCGGTCCATCGCCCCGCCGCCGGTGGCGCTGACCGTGCCGAACTCGGTGACGAACAGCGGCAGCTTCGAGGCGGCCCGGCTCACCGTGGCGCGGTAGTTGTCCTTGTGGCTCGCGGCGTAGAAGTGGAAGGTGTACATGATGTTGGTGGCGTTGACCGGGTTGTTGACGACCTCGGTCTCGTTGGAGCCGTCCGAGACGCCCAGCGAGGACCAGCCCCGGGTGCCGACGATGATCACGGCGTCCGGGTCGGCGGCCCGGATCACCGGGATGACCTGCTCGGCGTAGTTCTTGATGGCCGTCCAGCTCACGCCGTTGGGCTCGTTGGCGATCTCGTAGATCACGTTCTTCTTGGCGGCGTTGCGGGCGGCGACGGACGCGAAGAACGTCTTGGCGCGGTCCAGGTTGTAGTTGGGGTCGCCCGGCGTGAGGGTGTGGAAGTCGATCAGGGCGTACATGCCCCGGGCCTCGGCCATGTCGACGAGGCCGTTCACCCGGCTGGTGAAGCCCGCCGGGTCGGTCTCGTAACCGTCTTCCTGCACGTACATCGCGACGCGCAGCAGGTCCGCCTTCCAGTCCTTCGCCAGCGCGTCCAGGGACGCGTTGTTGTAGCACTTGGCGAACCACTGGATGCCGTGCGTGCTCATGCCCCGCAGCTGGATGGGGCGGTTGTACTGGTTGCACAGGTTGACGCCGCAGACGTGCAGCTGTCCGTTGACGCCCACGGGCGTGCCGGTGCCCGGGTCGGTGCCGGGGTCGGTCGGGGTGTCCCCGACGGAGCCGGTGCAGGCGACGCCGTTGAGCGTGAACGCCGACGGCTTGGGGTTGGAGCCGGTGAAGGAGCCGACGAATCCCAGGTCGGTCGAGGCGCCGGTGGCCAGGGTGCGGTTCCAGTCGACGCCGGCGGCGCTGATCGTCGAACCGGACTGCGACCAGGTGGCGTTCCAGCCCTGGACGAACTTCTGCCCCGCGTCCGGCAGGGAGAACCTCAGCGTCCAGCCGGTGACGGGGTCGCCCAGGTTGGTGATCTTCACTCCGGCCTGGAAGCCGCCCTGCCACTGGCTGGTGACGGTGTAGTCGACCTTGCAGCCGGTGGCGGCCGCCGCCGGCGTGGGGCCGGCCAGTGCCGTGAGACCCAGCGCCGTGGCGCAGGTCGCCAGCAGGGCCACAATGCGTTTCAAAGCGTTCCTCCTCGTGTGAAGCGGGAACAGCACGATGGGAGCGCTCCCAAAACCCATCGGCCCGAGACCGTACACGGTGCGTGGGTGCGCGTACAGACGTGCGGCAGCGAACGAGGGGGCGCACGGAGGGGACCGCTGCTCGGAGGCGGTCGCGCGCAAAGGGCACCAAGCGGCCCTGCCCGGCCTTCCGGGCATCGGGCGGGTCAGCCGGCCGCGCCGGCCGCCGCGCGCAGCCGCCCGAACTCCTCCGCCATCGTGGCCGCGGTCCAGTGCGCGTTCAGACCGCTGGGGTTGGGCAGGACCCAGATCCGGGTGCCGCCGATGGTCCGCTCCTGCGGGCCCACCCGGGCGGTGCGGTCGCCGAAGGCCGTGCGGTAGGCGGTCACGCCGACGACGGCCAGCCACCCGGGCCGCAGTCGCGTCACCTTCCCGGTCAGCAGCCGCCCGCCCTCGACGTACTCCTCGGTGGTCAGCTCGTCCGCCCGCGCGGTCGCCCGGGCCACGACGTTCGTGATGCCGAGCCCGTAGGCCGGCAGCTCCCACTGCTCGGCCGGCTTCAGCAGCCGGGGGGTGAAGCCGGACAGGTGCAGTACCGGCCAGAAGCGGTTGCCGGGGCGGGCGAAGTGGTGGCCGGTCGCGGCCGACATCAGCCCGGGGTTGATGCCGCAGAACAGCACGCGCAGGCCGTCCGCGACCACGTCCGGGACGAGGCGGTCGCGGGCGGCCTCCAGCTCCGCCCGGGTGAGGCGCGGGGTGCGGGGCGCGGGGGTCAGAGGATCGCCCCGGGGGTGTAACCGGCCGCCTCGGGGCGCTGCTCGACGATCTTCTCGATGCGGGCGACGACCGTGCCGACCTGTCCGGCGGCGGCGCCGGTGAAGGACAGCTTGTCGGCCATCAGCGCGGCCAGCTGCTCCCGGTCGAGCGGCAGCCGCTCGTCGGCGGCGAGCTTGTCGAGCAGGTCGTTGCGCTCGGCGCCCCGCTCGCGCATCGCGAGCGCGGTGGCGACCGCGTTCTCCTTGATCGCCTCGTGCGCCACCTCCCGGCCGACTCCGGAGCGCACCGCGCCCATCAGCACCTTGGTGGTCGCCAGGAACGGCAGGTAGCGGTCCAGCTCACGGGCGATCACCGCGGGGAAGGCGCCGAACTCGTCGAGCACCGTCAGGAACGTCTCCAGCAGGCCGTCCAGGGCGAAGAAGGCGTCCGGCAGGGCCACCCGGCGCACCACCGAGCAGGACACGTCGCCCTCGTTCCACTGGTCGCCCGCCAGCTCGCCGGTCATCGAGGCGTAGCCGCGCAGGATCACCATCAGGCCGTTGACGCGCTCGCAGGAGCGGGTGTTCATCTTGTGCGGCATCGCCGAGGAGCCGACCTGGCCCGGCTTGAAGCCCTCGGTGACCAGCTCGTGGCCCGCCATCAGCCGGATCGTCTTGGCCAGCGACGACGGGGCCGCCGCGAGCTGCACCAGCGCGGTGACGACCTCGTAGTCCAGCGAGCGCGGGTAGACCTGGCCGACGGAGGTGAAGGCCTGCGAGAAGCCCAGGTGCCGCGCGATGCGGTCCTCCAGCTCGGCGAGCTTGGCGTCGTCCCCGCCCAGCAGGTCCAGCATGTCCTGCGCGGTGCCGACCGGACCCTTGATGCCGCGCAGCGGGTAGCGGGCGAGGAGTTCCTCGACGCGGCCGTAGGCGACGAGCAGCTCGTCGGCGGCGGTCGCGAACCGCTTGCCGAGGGTGGTGGCCTGCGCGGCCACGTTGTGCGAACGGCCGGCCATGACCAGCTCGGCGTACTCGCCGGCCAGCTTGCCCAGGCGGGCCAGCACGGCCACCGTGCGGTCGCGCATCAGCTCCAGCGACAGCCGGATCTGCAGCTGCTCGACGTTCTCCGTGAGGTCACGGGAGGTCATGCCCTTGTGCACGTGCTCGTGCCCGGCGAGGTCGTTGAACTCCTCGATCCGCGCCTTCACGTCGTGCCGGGTGACCTTCTCGCGCTCGGCGATCGAGGCCAGGTCGACGGTGTCGAGGACGCGTTCGTAGTCGGCGATCGCCTCGTCCGGCACCTCGATGCCGAGGTCCTTCTGGGCCCGCAGCACGGCGAGCCAGAGCCGGCGCTCCAGCCTCACCTTCTGCTCGGGCGACCAGAGCGTGGCGAGCTCGGTGGAGGCGTAGCGTCCGGCGAGGACGTTCGGGATGCGGGGCTTGGCGGGCGCTGAAGTCACGTGTCCAGAGTCTACTGGCGATTAGTGCAGGCCAGCGCCACGCCCCCGTTGGGCGGAAGCTACGAGACGTACGCCACTTGCGGCTAGGCCCCGGCTTCGTAGGGCAGCAGTTCCGCGCGCTTGGGCGGGCGTCCGTCGCCGGAGGAGCGGCCGGTGAGCCGGCGGCCTATCCACGGCAGCAGGTGCTGCCGGGCGAAGCGCGCGTCGGCGATCCGGCGGGCCGTCCAGCCCGGCGGGACGGTCGCCGCCATCGGCACGTGCCACTCGGTGTCCTCCGGCTCGTACCCGAGCGTCTGCCACACCGCCTCGGCGACCCGGCGGTGCCCCTCGGCCGTCAGGTGCAGCCGGTCCACGTCCCACAGCCGGGGATCCGCCAGCGCGGGTGCCCCGTACAGGTCGACGACCACGGCGCCGTGCCGGGCGGCCAGCTCGTCCACGCAGGCGAACAACTGCTCCATGCGCGGCCGGAACCGCTCCAGCACCGGGCCCTGGCGGCCGGGGCTGCGCATCAGCACCAGCTGCCGGCAGGAGGGCGCCAGCCGCTCCACGGCCTCGGTGAGCAGGTCCCGGACCCGGACCATGTCGCACTTGGGGCGCAGGGTGTCGTTGAGCCCGCCGACGAGCGTGACGACGTCGGCGTTCATGGCCGCCGCCACCTCCACCTGCTCGTCGACGATCTGCCGGATCAGCTTCCCGCGGACGGCGAGGTTGGCGTACCGGAACCCGGGGGTGCGGGCGGCCATCCGGGTGGCGAGGACGTCCGCCCAGCCCCGGTAGGAGCCGTCGGGCAACAGGTCCGACATGCCCTCGGTGAAGGAGTCGCCGACCGCGACGAGGCTGGTGAACGAGGGAGGAGAGGGATTCGTCTGCATGGCGACAGCGATGGTAACCCGGCGCCATACCCGTCGGTCGGTCGCCCCGGAACCCGGTGCGACCGACCCTCGGCGCCTCACCCCGGCGCGACCTGGCCGAACAGCTCCCGCAGCACGTCCTCCATGGTCACCAGGCCCGCCAGCCGCCCGTCGTCGCCGAGCACGGCGGCCACGTGGGTGCGGCTGCCGCGCATCGCGGTGAGCACGTCGTCGAGCGGGGTGGCCTCCTTGACCCGCGCGATGGACCGCATGTCCCGCAGCCGGAACGGCACGTCCCGGGGCGCGGCGTCCAGCGCGTCCTTGACGTGGAGGTAGCCCACGATCCGGCGGCCGGTGTCGACCACCGGGAAGCGGGAGAAGCCCGACTCGGCGGACAGCCGCTCCAACTGCTCCGGGGTGACGCCCACCCGCGCGTAGACCACCCGGCGCAGGGGCACGACCACGTCCCGCACCGGCCGGCTGCCCAGCTCCAGGGCGTCGCGCAGGCGCTCCTGCGCCCGGTCGTCGATCAGGCCCGCCTGGCTGGCGTCCCTGACGATCTCGGCGAGTTCGGTGTCCGTGAACGTCGCCGACACCTCGTCCTTGGCCTCCACCCGCAGCAGCCTCAGCAGCCCGTTGGCGAACGCGTTGATCGCGAAGATCACCGGGCGCAGCGCCCGGGACAGCGTGACCAGCGGCGGGCCGAGCAGCAGCGCGCTGCGCACCGGTTCCGCCAGCGCGATGTTCTTGGGGACCATCTCCCCGAGCAGCATGTGCAGGTACGTGGCCAGGGCCAGCGCGATCACGAAGGAGACCGCGTGCCCCGCGCCCACGGGCACGCCCACCGCGTGGAACAACGGCTCCAGCAGATGCGCGATCGCCGGTTCGGCGACCACACCGAGCACCAGCGTGCACAGCGTGATGCCGAGCTGGGCGGCGGCCAGCAGCGCGGACACGTGCTCCAGACCCCACAGCACGCTGCGGGCCCGGCGGTCGCCCTCCTGGGCCAGCGGCTCGATCTGGGAGCGGCGCACCGAGATCAGCGCGAACTCGGCGCCCACGAAGAAGGCGTTGACGAACAGGGTCGACAGGCCGATCAGCAGCTGTACGGCGGTCATCGCGTGCCCTCCCTCGTCCGACGGGTGCCGTCGGCCCCGTGGCCGCGCCCCGTCCGGTCCCGCCGCCTGGTGCCGGCGCCTCGTCCGGTCCCGTCGGACGGATCGCCCCGTTCGTCGTCCAGGGGTGCGTGCAGCAGCAGCCGGGCGGCCCGGCGGCCGGCGGCGTCCACGACGTCCAGGCGCCAGCCGGCCACCTCGACGCTGTCGCCGACGGCGGGTATCCGGCCCAGTTCGGCGGCGACCAGGCCGGCCAGTGTCTCGTACGGCCCCTCGGGCGCGCGCAGCCCCACGCGCGCGAGCTGGTCGGTGCGGGCGGCGCCGTCCGCCGCGTACAGGGCGCGGCCCCGCTCGTCGGCGCCGGCCGGGGCGAGGTCGGGCGTCTCGTGCGGGTCGTGCTCGTCCCGCACCTCGCCGACGACCTCCTCCACGATGTCCTCCAGCGTGGCGACGCCCGCGGTGCCGCCGTACTCGTCGATGACGACGGCCATGGTGCGCCGGCCGCCGAGCCGGTCCAGCAGCCGGTCCACGGTCAGCGACTCGGGCACCAGCAGCGGTTCGCGCATGATCTGCGCGACCGTGCGGTGGCGCCGCTGGTCGGCGGGGACGGCCAGCACGTCCTTGATGTGGGCGGTGCCGACGACGGAGTCCAGGCTGCCGCGGTAGACCGGGAACCGGGACAGTCCGGTGGCCCGGGTGGCGTTGGCGACGTCCTCGCAGGTGGCCTGCATGTCCAGGGCGACGACCTGGACGCGCGGGGTCATCACGTTCTCCGCCGTGAGGTCGGCCAGGTTCAGGGTGCGGACGAACAGCTCCGCGGTGTCCGGCTCCAGCGCGCCCTCCTTGGCGGAGTGCCGGGCGAGGGCGGCCAGCTCCTGCGGACCGCGCGCGGAGGCCAGCTCCTCGGCCGGCTCCACGCCGAGGCGGCGCACGAAGTGGTTGGCCGTGTTGTTCAGGTGGGTGATGAAGGGCCGGAAGGCCGCGCTGAACCAGCGCTGGGCGTTGCCCACCCGCTTGGCCATGGCCAGCGGCGAGGAGATCGCCCAGTTCTTCGGCACCAGCTCGCCGACGACCATCAGGAAGACCGTCGACAGGGCCGTGCCCAGCACCAGCGCCACCGAGGTGGCGGCCGACCGGGACAGCCCCAGCCCCGTGAAGGGGCCGGAGAGCAGCTTGGCGATCGAGGGCTCGGCGAGCATGCCGACCACCAGGTTGGTGACGGTGATGCCGAGCTGGGCGCCGGAGAGCTGGAACGTCAGGTTCCGTACGGCCTTCAGGGCGCCGGGGGCGCCGCGCTCGCCGCGGGCGGCGGCCCGTTCCAGCTCGCCGCGTTCCACCGTGGTCAGCGAGAACTCGGCGGCGACGAAGGCGCCGCAGGCCAGCGACAGCAGGATCGCCAGCAGGAGGAGGAGCACTTCGGTCATCGGGTCACCCCCGTCCCAGGATCGGACAGGGCAGGGGAGTGCGCGCGGTGTCGCGGACTGGGAGGCTCGCCCATGGGCGGACGCTCACAACCTTTCATAGAGGGCCGAGTGCTCCCTCCAGGGTAAAGGATGAGCAAAAAAGGCCGCGTCCTCAGTCCGCGAGCGGCTTCACCCAGCGCCGCCAGTGCTCCTCGGGCCCGTACCCGGCCGCGGCCCAGGCGTGGTGCGCGGTCTCGTTGCGGACCAGCACCATCGCGTCCGCGCGCCGCCCGCCGAGCCGTGCGAACCGCTCCTCGGCGGCGGCCAGCAGCGCCGAGCCGATGCCCTGCCGCCGCCGCTCCGGGTGCACCGCGAGCCGGTACAGGTGGCAGCGCCAGCCGTCGAAGCCGGCGATCACCGTGCCCACCAGCTCGCCGTCCCGCTCGGCCAGGAGGAGCGCCCCGGGATCCCGGTCCACCAGCCGCTCCACCCCGGCCCGGTCGTCACTGATGCTCGTCCCCTCGGCCGCCGTCCTCCAGAAGTCGAGGACGGAGCCGAGGTCGGCGGGTACGGCGGCACGTATGCGCAGGTCGGTCATGCCCTCATCATGATCGGGAGCGGCCCGGCGGCCCAGGGGGTTTCCGTCAGGCGGACTCCTCGCGCAGCCGCGCCATCACCGGCGCGAACGCCTCCATGAACGGCTCCAGCACGGTCAGGTAGGTGAACCCGTACCGCTCGCGCTGCGCCCGCACCTTCGCCACCACGTCCTCCAGCGGGCCGGCCAGCACGATGGGCAGGGCCACCGCCTGCTCCGCGGTGAGCCCGCTCTGCCGCTCCAGCAGCGGCTTCAGCACCGGCTCGGGGTCGTCGGCGACGGCCACCAGCTGGATCAGCAGGTTCAGCTCGGCGGGCGTCGGCCGGTGCTCCGCCAGCGCGCGGTAGCGGGCCACCCGCTCGTCCAGCTCCCCGGCGGTGAGCGGGTCCAGCGTGCCGGGCGTCCTGCCCGGCCGGGCCCCGGTGAAGGCCGCGATGTCCGCGTGCTCGGCGGTCAGCCGCAGCATCCGGTCGCCGTTGGCGCCGATCAGCACCGGTACCCGGGACTGCGTGGGCCGCGGCCGGTGCTCGTCCGAGCCGAGCAGCCGGTCCAGCTCCCCGAGCGCGCGCTCCAGGTGGTCCACCCGCTCGCGCGGCGAGCCGTACGGCAGCCCGGCCGCCTCGTGCTCCGCCTGCACGTACCCGGTGCCGAGGCCCAGCTCGAGCCGGCCGCCGGTCAGCGCGTCCGTGGTCGCCACCTCGCGGGCCAGCAGCGCCGGGTTCCAGAAGCCCGTGTTCAGCACGAACGTGCCGACCCGCGGCCGCTCGGTGGCCTGTGCCGCCGCGACCAGCGCGGGGAACGGCGCCGGCAGCCCGAGGTGGTCCGGGACGAGGATCACGTCGTACCCCAGCTCCTCCGCGCGCCGGCACTTGGCACGCCACTCGGCGGCGGGCGCCGGGTCCAGCAGATTGACTCCGAAGCGGAACGGACGCGACATGAACTCTCCCCGATTCGATGGCGACTTGAGCCTCGTCGATTCCATCATGTCCGCCCCGGCGCGCTCATGTGTGGATGATCACCGCCGCTACCGGCGCACGGGGTCCGGGCCCGCGCCACCGTGCGCCCTTGCCGCCGCTAGCGTCCCGGCGCTAGCGTCGAGGCATGGCGAAGACCCAGCTGAACGTGCGCGTGGACGAGGGCACCGCCCGGGTGGCCCGCGAGCGCGCCCTGGCCCGCGGCATGAGCGTCAACCGCTACATAGAAGAGCTGGTCAGACAGGACGCCGGGGAAACGGGGCGCACGTTCGTGGAGGCCGCCGCCGACTTCATGAAGCAGTACGCGTCCGTGTTCGCCGAGGAGTCCGCCGAGGCGCACGGCACCGGCCCGGGGGAAGGCCGCCGCTGATCCACCGCCCCCTCACGGCTCCTCCTCGAAGCCGATCCGCCGAAGCCGACGCCCTGAAGCAGATTCCTTGAACGATCTCCGTATCGACCTCGCCTGGCTGCTCATGCTCGCCGAACAGAAGACCCCGGGGGACCCGCAGGTCACCGACTGGGGCGCCCTGGTAGCCGCCGTGGCCCGGCACCAGGCCGAGATATTCGGCGTCCCCGTCTACGCCGACCCCTACGCCCGCGCCGCCTCCCTGCTCCAGCTGCTCATCCACGTCCCCGCCCTGGAGCGCGCCAACGCCCTGTTCGCCTCCGCCGTCGCCTACGCCTATCTGGTCGCCAGCGGCGAGAAGATCGCCACCACCCCCGAGCAGGTCCGCGACCTCGCCCGGCTGGTCAAGGACGGCGCGGCGGGCGTCGACGACATCGCGCGCGAGCTGCGCCGCTGGAGCGGCTGACCGGCGCCGTCCCGGCCCCTCGGGCCGGCGGGCGGCGCCCGGCACGCAGAAGGGGCGGCAGCCCGGCCGCCCGCTCCCGCCGTACCCCGCCGAGCGCCCGCCCGGCACCTTCCGGTCCGCCTGCGCCCGCCCGGCACCTTCCGGTCCGCCTGCGCCCGCCCGGCACCTTCCGGTCCGCCTCGGTGGCCGGTGCGGGCAGCGCGTCGGTCCGCACCCGACGGCCGCCCGCCCGGACGGGGACCGCGGGGCGGCCGGCGGCGCGCCGTACGTCGGCGCGCGAGCGCGGGCACCGTGCCGGCCACGCCGGTTACGCGGCCTCCCGGGCGCGGAACGCCTCCGCGTCCCAGGTCCCGTCCAGCCGGGGGGCCAGCCAGGCGGGCGCGGTGGTACGGAACGCGGCGGGCGGCAGCGCCCCCGCACCGGCGGGCAGCGCGCCGAGCAGCGGGGCGCCGGCCACCTCCGGCAGATCGGCCACGTTGCAGCGGGTGGCCAGGTCCGGCTCGGCCGGCCAGCTGCCGATCACCACACCGGCCAACTCCAGCTCCCGGCGCCGCAGTTCGCGCGCCGTCAGCTCCGTGCTGTTGAGCGTGCCGAGCCCGGCCCGCGCGACGAGCAGCACCGGCGCACCCAGCAGCCGGGCCGCGTCGGCCAGCGTGCCGCCGTCCGCGTCGAACCGGACGAGCAGCCCGCCCGCCCCCTCGACCAGCACCAGATCGTGCTCGGTGGCCAGCTTGGCGGCCCGCTCGGCCACCTCCCGCGGACGCACCGGCGCCATACCGGCCCGCCGGGCCGCCGTGTTCGGCGCCAGCGGCTCCGGGAAACGGGCCACCTCGTCCGCCGTGACCGGTCCCGCGAGCCACGCGACCTCGTCCGCGTCCCCGCGCTCGTCCGGCCGCACCCCCGTCTGGGCGGCCTTGAGCACGGCCACCGACCGCCCGGCCGCGAGCGCCGAGGCGGCGACGGCGGCGGTGGTGACCGTCTTGCCGACCTCCGTGTCCGTGCCCGTGATCACCAGTACCCGCATGTCATCCCTCCCGCGCCGCGGCGCACACCGCGCGCGCGATCCGTGCCACGTCCTCGTCCGAGGTGACGTAGGGCGGCATCGTGTAGACCAGGTCACGGAACGGGCGCAGCCACACGCCCGCCCGCACCGCCGCGTCCGTCGCGGCCCGCATGTCGACCGGATGGTCGAGCTGGACGACCCCGATGGCGCCGAGGACCCGGACGTCGCGCACCCCGGGGAAGTCCCGCGCCGGGGCCAGCCCCTCGCGCAGGCCCGCCTCGATCCGCTTGACCTCGCCCAGCCAGTCCTGGCCCAGCAGCAGTTCGACGGAGGCGCAGGCCACGGCCGCCGCCAGCGGGTTGCCCATGAACGTCGGGCCGTGCGCGAGCACCGGTACCTCGCCCCGCGAGATGCCGTCGGCCACCCGAGTGGAGCACAAGGTGGCCGCCAGCGTCAGGTAACCACCGGTCAGCGCCTTGCCCACGCACATCACATCGGGGGCGACGGCCGCGTGGTCCGCCGCGAACAGCGCGCCGGTGCGGCCGAAACCGGTGGCGATCTCGTCGAACACCAGCAGCACGTCGTGCGCGTCGCACGCCTCCCGCAGCACCCGCAGGTACCCGGGGGAGTGGAAGCGCATCCCGCCCGCGCCCTGCACCACCGGCTCCACGATCACCGCGGCCAGCTCGTCCGCGTGCCGGGCGACCAGCTCCCGCAGGTGGTCCGCGTACGACTCCTCGTACCCGGCGGGCGGCGGGTCCGCGAACACCTGGCGCGGCAGCACGCCGGTCCACAGCTCGTGCATCCCGCCCTCGGGGTCGCACACCGACATCGGCTGCCAGGTGTCACCGTGGTAGCCGCCCCGCCAGGTCAGCAGCCGCCGCTTGGCCGGCCGGCCCAGCGAACGCCAGTACTGCAGGCACATCTTCACCGCGACCTCGACCGACACCGACCCCGAGTCGGCCAGGAAGACGTGCTCCAGGCCCTCCGGTGACAGGTCGACCAGGAGTTTCGCGAGCCGGACGGCGGGCTCGTGCGTGAGTCCGCCGAACATCACGTGGCTCATCCGGCCCAGCTGCTCGCGCGCGGCCTCGTTCAGGACCGGGTGGTTGTAGCCGTGGATGGCCGACCACCACGACGACATGCCGTCGACCAGCTCGCCGGAACCGTCCGCCAGCCGCAGCCGGACCCCGCTCGCCGCCTCCACGACGAGCGGTTCCACCCGGCCGGGCATCGGGCCGTACGGATGCCACACGTGCCGCCGGTCCAGCTCCAGCAGCTCGGCGACGCCCGGATCAGGCATTGGGCGCGAGGTCCGTGCCGGCACCCCTGCGGCGGACGGCGACGAGGTCGGTGCGGGGCTCGGCGGTGGCCGGCACGCCCGCCGTACCGCACACCCCGCCCCCCTCGTGCGACCCGCAGCCCGTGCCCGCGTGCGAGCCGCAGCCGGCCTCCGCGTGCGAGCCGCAGCCGTGCGCGGCCCCGGCCCGGTGCTCCGGCAGCGTCACCTCCCCGGCGCCCTCCACCTCGAAACCGGCGTCCGCGATCATGTCCAGGTCGGCCTTGCCGGCCTGGCCCTCGCTGGTCAGGTAGTCGCCGAGGAAGATGGAGTTGGCCAGGTGCAGCGCCAGCGGCTGCATGCTGCGCAGATGGACCTCGCGGCCGCCCGCGATGCGGACCTCCGCGTCCGGGCAGACGAACCGGACCATCGCGAGGATCCGCAGGCAGCGCTGCGGGGTGAGGTTCCACTCCTTGGCCAGCGGGGTGCCCTCGAACGGGATCAGGAAGTTCACCGGCACCGAGTCCGGGTCCAGCTCGCGCAGCGAGAACACCACGTCCACCAGGTCCTCGTCGCTCTCGCCCATGCCGGCGATGAGACCCGAACAGGCGGACAGCCCGGCCGCGTGCGCCTTGCGTACCGTGTCCACCCGGTCGGCGTAGGTGTGGGTGGTGGTGATGTCCCCGTACGTGGACTCCGAGGTGTTGAGGTTGTGGTTGTAGGCGTCCGCGCCCGCCGCCCGCAGCCGCTCGGCCTGGCCGTCGGAGAGCAGACCGAGGCAGGCGCACACCTCGACGTCCTCGTTCTGCTCCTTGATCGCCTTGATGGTCTCCGAGACCCGGTCCACGTCCCGGTCCGTCGGACCGCGCCCGCTGGCCACCAGGCACACCCGCTTGGCGCCGCCCGCGAGGCCCGCGGCGGCGGCCTGGGAGGCCTCGTCGGGCTTGAGCCAGGTGTACTTCAGGATGTCGGCCTTGGAGCCCAGCCGCTGGGAGCAGTACGAGCAGTCCTCGGGGCACAGGCCCGACTTGAGGTTGACCAGATAGTTGAGTTTCACCCGCCGCCCGAACCAGTGCCGCCGCACCTTTCCGGCCGCGGCCACCACGTCGAGCAGGTCGTCATCGGAAGTGGCCAGCACGGCGAGCGCTTCCCCGCGCGTCGGCATCTCGCGCCGAAGCCCCTTGTCCACCAGCGTGTTCAGCAGGTCCATGAGCCACGATCCTGTCCTACGGGACCGCTCCCGGCCAAGGAGACTTGGCACAACGAAGGCGGTTCATCGTGTGGGTATCGCCACACCCTGGGCGGCTGACCGTGCCGCTAGGGTCTGTTCGATACCTACAAAAGCACGGAGGAGCCATGGCGTTCGGCTGGATCGACGAGCAGGCCGAGGCGCGCCGCCGCGCCGGACTCGTGCGCACCCTGCGCCCGCGCCCCGCCGACTCGCCGCTGCTGGACCTGGCGAGCAACGACTACCTGGGGCTGTCCCGCCACCCCGAGGTCACCGAGGGGGCCGCGGAGGCCGCCCGGCGCTGGGGCGGCGGCTCCACCGGCTCCCGGCTGGTCACCGGCAGCACCGAGCTGCACGCCGAACTGGAACGCGCCCTGGCCGCGTTCTGCGGGTTCGAGGCGGCCCTCGTGTTCTCCTCCGGGTACGCGGCGAACCTGGCCGCGGTCACCACGCTCGGCCCGCACGGCTCGCTGATCGTCTCCGACGCGGGCAACCACGCCTCCCTCATCGACGGCTGCCGGCTCGCCCGGGGCGAGACCCAGGTCGTCGGGCACGCCGATCCCGAGGCCGTGCGCAAGGCCCTGGGCACGCGCGCCGGCGCCGCGATCGTCGTCTCCGACACGGTGTTCTCGGTCGACGGGGACCGGGCGCCGCTGGCCGGACTGGCCGCCGCCTGCCGGGAGCACGGCGCGGGACTGGTCGTGGACGACGCCCACGGCCTCGGTGTGCTGGGCGACGGCGGCCGGGGCGCGCCGCACGCGGCTGGGCTCGCGGGCGCCGACGACGTGGTGGCCACGGCCACCCTGTCCAAGTCGCTGGGCAGTCAGGGCGGCGTGGTGCTGGGCCCGGAGCGGGTGATCGGCCATCTGGTCAACGCGGCCCGGACGTTCATCTTCGACACGGGTCTGGCGCCGGCGGCGGCCGGTGCCGCGCTGGCGGCGCTGCGGCTGCTGGAGCGCGAGCCCGGACGGGCGGCGCGGGCCCGCGAGGTGGCCGCGGAACTGCACGCACGGCTGACCGCCGCGGGCCTGGAGGCGGTACGTCCGGACGCCGCGGTGGTCTCCGTGCGGGCTCCGTCCCCGGAGCGGGCGGTGCGCTGGGCGGCCGACTGCCGCTCGGCGGGTCTGGCCGTGGGCTGTTTCCGTCCTCCCTCCGTGCCCGACGGCATCTCTCGGTTGAGGCTGACCGCCCGCGCGGACCTCTCCGGGGCCGAGATCGAACGTGCTGTACGCGTCATCGGCGAAACGCGACCATGAGTCGGCGTGACACGGCCGTGCACCGCCCGAAAAAGATGGAATATTAAACCGAATTGAGCAGGGTGGCCGGGGCGGTCAGAGCCCGGTCACGAATCCCGTCCAGCTCTCGGGGGAGAAGAGCAGGGCGGGTCCGGCCGGGTTCTTCGAGTCGCGCACGGCGAGCAGTCCGGCCGCGGGACCGGAGCGCGGCCGTGCCGTCTCCACGCAGTTGTTCGCGCCCGTGCTGCGGCTGCTGCGCACCCAGCACACGTCGTGCAGGTCGGTACTGGCAGGGACGTTCCGAGGCAGAGCTGACATGGTGCCTCCTTACACGCCGTCACCTATCCCGGCGATGTAGTCCAACGAGTCCTCGGGGGAAAGGGCGTGGAACTGAAGGGTGCTGAAGGCCTCGGAGTAGGCCATGAGGTCTTCTTTCCGTTCCAGGTAGAGGCTACTCGTCAACTGGTCGAGAACAACCACGTCCAGATCAGAAGTGCTCGGAAATGAGAAGATAACGAAAGGCCCGGTGAGGCCGATATGCGCCCCCGCCGTGAACGGCAGCACCTGGAGCCGCACCTGCGGCAGCCGGGCGGCCTCGATCAGCCGCCGGCGCTGGCGGGCCATCACCCCCGGGCCGCCCACCTCGCGGCGCAGCACCGCCTCGTCCAGCACGGCGCTCAGCGCCAGCGGCGGATCCGACCGCAGCACGTCCTGCCGGGCCAGACGCACCTCCACCAGCGTGTCCAGGCGGTCCTCGTCCAGGTCCTTCACGGCGGCCCGGGTCACCGCGCGGGCGTACTCGGCGGTCTGCAGCAGACCGGGCACCACCGTGGTCTCCAGGGTGCGCATCGCGCTCGCCTGTGACTCCAGGCTGATGAAATCCCGGTACGTCGGCGGCAGCACACCCCGGTACGCGTGCCACCAGCGGTGCCGGCCGCCCGTCTCCTCCGACCCCGCCAGTATCAGCAGCAACTCCCGCAGATGCCGGTCCCGCACTTCGTAGGCGTCCAGCAGCAACCGCAGATCGGCCGGTTTCACGCCGCTGGCACCCGTCTCGATACGGCTCACCTTCGACTGGTGCCAACCGACCAGCCGGGCCGCCTCACCACTGGTGAGCCCGGCGCCGGTGCGCAGCGTGCGCAGTTCCGCGCCCAGCTTGCGACGGCGTACCGCGGGACCGTTCTGCATGGCTCCTCCTTACTCCGCCCGGACCGCCCCGATACGGTCTCGCGTCGCAGAGTTCACCGCTTCGAGCGACAGATATATGCATATCTTGGTGGATCGCCCCCCGTGACCGTCCCGGTGATGGCAGTCTGACGGACAAGCACCAGTCCGGGACCGTACTCGAACCCACCGCTGTACGGAGGACCACGGTCCCGTTGGGAAAGGGACGACCTCGCCATGGCAGACCATCTGGAAGCCTCCGTCACTCTGCCGAGCGATCCCGCCTCGGTGTCGGCCGCCCGCTCCTATGTCGTGGGCACCCTCGCGGAGTGGGGCCTGCCGTCGGACACCGAGACGGCCGACACCGTGCGGCTGATCGTCTCCGAACTCGCCACCAACGCCGTTCAGCACACCTTCGGCCAGTCACCCACCTTCACGGTCGACATCGCGCTGCACCAGGACGAACAGCTGCGCATCGGGGTCACGGACAGCCATCCACGGTTCCCGAAGAGACTGCCCGCCTCCGTCCAGCAGGACAATGGGCGCGGCATGGTGATCATCCGCTGGCTGACCGCGGAGTGCGGCGGCCGGCTCCTCGTCCGCCCGACCCGCGAGGGCGGCAAGACGGTCTCCATCGAACTGCCCTGGACCCTCCCGGCGGCACCGGTCCCGGCCGGCCGGCCACCGGAGGCCCCGGCACGGTGACACACCCGGTGCGGGGACGGCGCGGAGGGTCTACGCGGGCGGATACGTTTCCTCTGCTCCTCTGCTCCTCTGCGCGGGACGAGGGCTCGGCGCCGCGGCGCGAGGCCGAGGCCGGAGCGCCGGATGCGCGAGGGCGGGGCCGGCGGACGTGTACGGCGGTGCTGCCCGGCACCGGTGCCGGTCGATGTGCCGGGGCGCGTGCGGGCGCCCAGGCGCGGGAGCAGGCGTGCGGGGGCCGGGAGTACGCCCCGGCGGCGCCCGGGCGGCAGCGGACGCGTCCGGGCGGTGCGCGGAGGCCGCGGGTTGCCGGTGGCGGGGCGCTTCGACGGTGTCCTGGTGCCGGCGGCCAGCGGACGCGTCCGGGCGGCGCCCGGCGGCGGAAGCGACGCGCTCCGCCGGTGCCCCGGGGGCCGGCGGCAACCGCCGCGTACCGGCCGCGTCCAGGCACCCGCGTGTGGGCGGGCAGCCGGACGGATCCGGGGTGCTGTGACGCGCCGGGGTCGTCGGCGGCGGGGGGAGCCTGCCTCGCCGGCGTCCCGGTGCGGGCGACAGCCGGTGCGGACCGGTGCGGACCGTCCGCCCGGGCGCCCGGTGCCGGCCGGCCGCCGGAACGCGGCGGGCGGCGGTGCGGTCCGCCCGGCCGGTGTGCGACGTTCCCGCCGGTCCGCCGGGACGCCCACCCGGGACCGAGCCGTTCCGCCCGCCGTATGTGCCCGAGAGGCGGTACGGCGGGACCTTGTCCCGGCCCGGGTCTGCCGGTCCGCCCCTGCGCGCAGGGAAGCGCTCGCGTCGGCGCCTCGGGTCCGGACCTCCCCGCGCTCGCTCCCCGGCGCGGTCCGACCCGGACGCTCCCGCTGTCCCGGAGGCGCTCCGGGGCCGCCCGCACGCTCGTGAGGCGGCCGGGCCGCCCCGGGCCCGGCCCGCCCACGGGGGCGGGCGTCGGGGTGCCGGAGCGGCCCCGCTGCCGGAGCCGCTCCCGGGGCGCGGCCGGGTCAGCTGACCCGGCCGTACCAGACGCTCTTGGTCCAGATCTTCTGCAGCTTCACCACGTCCCCGGTCTTGGGGGCGTGCCAGATCTTGTTGTGGCCGGCGTAGATGCCGACGTGGTAGACGCTGGAACCCGAGTGGAAGAAGACCAGGTCGCCGACCTTGCGGTGGCGGGCGGAGACATGGTGCGACTTGTTGTACTGCTGGGCGGCGGTACGCGGCAGCTTCTTGCCGGCCTTCTTGAACGAGTAGAGCGTCAGCCCCGAGCAGTCGAATCTGTGCGGCCCGGTGGCGCCCCACCGGTACGGGGAACCCTTCTTCGAGGCCGCGACCTTGAGTGCTTTCGTCGCGATGGTCGCGGCGGAGGCGTCGGTGGCGAGCCCGGGCACCGCGATCGAGCCGCCCACGGCGGCGAGAGTGAGTGCCGAGGCCGTGCCGGCCCGGGCCATCAGCGACGGGACTCGATTGAGCGCAGTCATGCGCAACCCTTCGTCAGCCGCCTGTGAAGGATGACCTGTCGGATTCGGGCTGGCGAAGTAGCCCGGCCGCGTTGCCGCGGCTTCACCCCAAGGGCTGCTCGGAACCTCCGCCCCGTGCCCGACTCTGTGTCGGACGACTGGACATCCGTTCCGGCGACCCGTCTTGCTTGGGTCCTCCACTCCTGCCGATCCACTCCGTCGACCGGTCATCCGGGCGGCGGCAGGACTCGGCGTCCGCCCGGATCGCCCCGCCGCGGTGGCGGGGGCTTGTCGTCAGACAGGGATCTTGACGCAGATCTGTCTGAAAATCCCAACGGAATCGGGGATTTGTGGCGTTACTCACCACTCACCCGTTCGGGTGGACAGTGCTCCGTTCGAGGCCCCGTCAGATCGTCGTCGTAGCCCCGGACCTGGGGCGATGTGCCTCCGCGGGGGCCCGTGGATCCCGCGTCGCGCAACTCGGGAGACCCGGAAAACGATCGGGATGTACACCGGTCGGCGGTACGTCGTTCGGGCCGTTTCAACTCCGGTCCGAACGACGCGTGTCGACGCCTCGGCGCCGTCGGACCGGACGGGTGTCCGCCTCAGCCGGCGTCATCCGGCGGGAGCGCGACGCGAGCGGCCCGGCGCTCGCCGTCCAGCACCCGCAGCGCCCGTGCCAGCGTGTCCCCGTGCAGCTCCGTCTCGCCCCGCCGGTGCATCAGCGCGAGCGCGTCCCGCAGCTCTGCCGCCTTGCGGACCAGGCCCTGAGCGGCGCGCAGAGCACTGTAGGTCTGCCCGTGCCGGGCCGGATTGACGCGGCCGAGCAGGTCGGCGGCCTCCAGATAGCGATCGATCAACTCGCCCTCGGCGCGGGTCAGGGCGGGCAGCGGCGGCAGGTCCGGCAGCACGGGCGGCTCACCTCGCGTCCGGTGCGCCGGGCGTGTCCCGGCGGGCGGGCACGACGGCGTCGACCAGGCCGTACGCCAGCGCCTCGGGGGCGTCCAGGATCAGGTCGCGTTCCAGGTCCTCGTGGACCCGCGCGGCCGTGCGCCCCGTGTGCCGGACGAGCATCTCCTCGACGGTGGCGCGCACGCGCGCCAGTTCCCCCGCCCGGAGGATCAGGTCACCGGGCCGGCCGCGCACCGGCTCGGGCAGCGCCACCTGTTCGAGCACGACCCGGGCACCGGGCAGCATGAACCGCTTGCCCGGGGCACCGGCCGCGAGCAGCACCGCGGCGTGGCCGGCGGCCTGCCCGAGGCAGTAGGTCGCCACGTCACAGCCGACGTAGCGCATCGTGTCGTAGACCGCAGCCATGGCGTCGAAGGAGCCGCCGGGCGAGTTGACGTACAGCGTGATGTCCCGGTCCGGTGCCTGGTGCTCCAGATACATGAGCTGGGCCGTGACATCGCTCGCCGCCGCGTTGTCGACCGGTGTGCCGAGGAAGACGATCCGGTCCTGGAAGAGCCGCGCGTACGGATCCAGGGTGCGCGCCGTCCCCGCGGTGCGCTCGGTGAACTCGGGCAGGACGTGCCGGGCGGACGGTCGGTGCATGGACATACGCCTCCTCTGACGAGGCCCCGATGGGCTCGACTTCTGTACAGAATGTACAGGACGTACGTCACGTTATGATGGGGGTATGGCCTACGAGATTCCGGTGACGCAAGCCAGGGCTGAACTCGCCGACCTGATCAACCGGGTGGTGTACGGCGGTGAGCGCGTCGTCGTGACCCGGCACGGCAAGCCGCTGGTCGCGCTGGTCTCGGCCGCCGACCTGGAGCGGCTGGACGCGCTGGACGAGGCGGGCGAGGGGCGGATCATCAGCTCCGTCTCGGGCGTCCGCGAGGCCGGTGCGGTGCCGAGCGAGCAGCGGCGCTTCGGGATAGCGGCGGAGCACCGCCGGCCGGACACCCCCTGAACCCGGTCCCGCCTCCGGGACGCGCTGTCTCTGCGGGATCCCATAGCGCGGTCATGCGCCGGCCAAAGTCTGGTTAACGTCGTTGAAACTCCTGCGTTCTAGCCTGCCCATCCACGCCATCAGGGGCTTTTCTGCCCTGGATTGAGGACGATCCGGGGATTTGTCTGCGTGTTACACCTATCCCCGTCGTGATGGCTGCGGCGACCGGACCCCGCACGGTCCGGATCAAGGACAACGAGGTGGGACGTGCAACTGACCCCGCATGAGCAGGAAAGGCTGCTGATCCATGTGGCGGCCGATGTCGCCGGGAAGCGCAAGGCCCGCGGGCTCAAGCTCAATCACCCGGAGGCGGTCGCCCTCATCACGTCGCACGTCCTGGAGGGCGCGCGCGACGGCCGCACCGTCGCCGAGCTGATGTCCTCCGGCCGTAAGGTCCTGACCAGGGACGACGTCATGGACGGGGTCGCCGAGATGATCCATGACGTGCAGGTGGAGGCCACCTTCCCGGACGGCACCAAGCTCGTCACCGTCCACGAGCCGATCATCTGAGGCGGCCCGCGATGATTCCCGGAGAGATCCTGTTCGCGGACGGTCCCGTCACCTTCAACGACGCTCGTGATGTCACCCGTCTGACGGTGCTCAACGCCGCCGACCGGCCGGTCCAGGTCGGCTCCCACTACCACTTCGCCGAGGCCAACCCCGGCCTGGAGTTCGACCGCGCCGCCGCCCGCGGCCGGCGCCTGAACGTCGCCGCCGGCACCGCCGTCCGCTTCGAGCCCGGCATCCCCGTCGAGGTGGCACTGGTGCCGCTGTCCGGCGCCCGGATCGTGCCCGGCCTGCGCGGCGAGACCGGAGGTGCCCTCGATGCCTGAGATAACCCGTGACGCCTACGCCGACCTGTTCGGCCCCACCACCGGCGACCGGATCCGGCTCGCCGACACCGATCTGCTGATCGAGATCGAGGAGGACCGCTCCGGCGGTCCCGGCGCCTCTGGCGACGAGGCTGTCTTCGGCGGCGGCAAGGTCATCCGCGAGTCCATGGGCCAGTCCCGCGTCACCCGGGCCGAGGGCGCCCCCGACACCGTGATCACCGGTGCCGTCGTCGTGGACCACTGGGGCATCGTCAAGGCCGACGTCGGCATCCGCGACGGCCGGATCACCGCCCTCGGCAAGGCCGGCAACCCCGACACCATGGACGGCGTCCACCCCGACCTGGTCATCGGTCCCGAGACCGAGATCATCGCGGGCAACGGCCGCATCCTGACCGCCGGTGCCATCGACGCCCACGTCCACTTCATCTGCCCCCAGGTCGCCGACGAGGCGCTGGCCTCCGGCATCACCACCCTGGTCGGCGGCGGTACCGGCCCCGCCGAGGGCTCCAAGGCCACCACCGTCACCCCCGGCCCCTGGCACCTGGCCCGGATGCTGGAGGCGATGGAGGCCTACCCCGTCAACGTCGGCTTCCTCGGCAAGGGCAACACCGTCAGCCACGCGGCGATGCTCTCGCAGATCCGCGGCGGCGCCGTCGGCCTGAAGCTGCACGAGGACTGGGGCTCCACGCCCGCCGTCATCGACGCGGCGCTCACCGTCGCCGACCGCACCGGCATCCAGGTCGCCATCCACACCGACACCCTGAACGAGGCGGGCTTCGTCGGCGACACCCTCGCCGCGATCGCGGGCCGGGGCATCCACTCGTACCACACCGAAGGCGCCGGCGGCGGCCACGCCCCCGACATCATGACCGTGGTCTCGCAGGCCAACGTCCTGCCCAGCTCCACCAACCCGACCCGGCCCTTCACCGTCAACACCACCGAGGAACACCTCGACATGCTGATGGTGTGCCACCACCTCAACCCGGCCGTCCCCGAGGACCTCGCGTTCGCCGAGTCCCGGATCCGGCCGTCCACCATCGGCGCGGAGGACATCCTCCACGACCTCGGCGCGATCTCGATCATCTCCTCCGACTCCCAGGCGATGGGCCGCGTCGGCGAGGTCGTCCTGCGCACCTGGCAGACCGCGCACGTCATGAAGCGCCGGCGGGGCGCCCTGCCCGGCGACGGCCGCGCCGACAACCACCGGGTGCGGCGCTATGTCGCCAAGTACACCATCAACCCGGCGCTCGCCCAGGGCCTCGCCGCCGAGACCGGCTCCGTGGAGAGCGGCAAGCTCGCCGACCTGGTGCTGTGGGAGCCCGCGTTCTTCGGGGTCAAGCCGCTGCTGGTGATCAAGGGCGGCCAGATCGCCTACGCGCAGATGGGCGACGCCAACGCCTCCATCCCCACCCCGCAGCCGATCCTGCCCCGCCCGATGTACGGCGCGATCGGCCGGGCCCCCGCCGCCAACTCGGTCAACTTCGTGTCCGGGCTGGCGATCGAGGACGGGCTGCCGGAGCGGCTCGGGCTCGGCAAGCGGTTCGTGGCGATCGAGTCCACGCGCGCGGTCACCAAGGCCGACATGCGGGAGAACGACGCCCGGCCGGACGTCCGGATCGACCCCAACAGCTTCGCCGTGCACATCGACGGCGAGCTGGTCGAGGCCACCCCGGCCGCCGAACTGCCCATGGCCCAGCGCTACTTCCTCTTCTGACGGGCGTTCCTGATGACACGGGCAGCACTGCTCGTCCTGGCCGACGGCCGTTTCCCCGCCGGAGGGCACGCGCACTCCGGCGGGGCCGAGGCCGCCGTCAAGGCCGGACGCATCACCGACTCCGCGAGCCTGGAGGAGTTCTGCCGGGGCCGGCTGCACACCGCCGGGCTGGTCGCGGGCGCGCTGGCGGCGGCGGCCGTGCTCGGCGCCGACCCGCGCGAGCTGGACGCGGCGGCCGACGCGCGCACTCCGTCCCCGGCCCTGCGGGCCACCGCCCGGCGCCTGGGCCGGCAGCTGCTGCGGGCCGCGCGGACGACCTGGCCGACCGCCGAACTGGACGCGCTCGCGAGGGACTTCCCCAAGGGCGCCCATCAGCCGGTCGTGCTCGGCCTCGCCGTCCGGGGGGCCGGCCTGACGCCCGGGGACGCGGCCCACTGCGCGGTGTACGAGAGCGTGAGCGGGCCGGCGACCGCCACCGTGCGGCTGCTCGGCCTCGACCCGTTCGACGCGACGGGAGTGCTGGCCCGGCTGGCGCCCGAGCTGGACCGGGTCGCGGACGCGGCGGTGGAGGCGGCGCGGTCGGTGGCCGCCGAGGGCGTCGACGCGCTGCCCGCCGTGTCGGCACCGCTGCTGGAGGTCATGGCCGAGGCCCACGCGGCCTGGCCGGTCCGGCTGTTCGCGTCATGAGCCCGCCCGCCCGGCCGCCCGGCTGACGGGCGGTCCCGTTCCCCCTCCACCGGTCCCTGGCCTCTCGCACGAAGGAGCCGTCCATGCATCTCGACCACTCCCACTCCGCCGTCTCCGCCGTCGGCGCGGACGCCCACCGTCCGGACGGGGCCCGCCGTGCCCTGCGCATCGGACTCGGCGGGCCCGTCGGGTCCGGCAAGACCGCCACCGTCGCCGCCCTGTGCCGGGCGCTGCGCGACGAGCTGTCCCTCGCGGTCGTCACCAACGACATCTACACCCGCGAGGACGCCGAGTTCCTGCTCCGCGAGGCCGTGCTGCCGCCCGAGCGGATCACCGCCGTCGAGACGGGTGCCTGCCCGCACACCGCGATCCGCGACGACATCTCCGCCAACCTCGAAGCGGTGGAGGACCTGGAGGACGCGGTCGGCCCGCTGGACCTGATCCTCGTCGAGTCCGGCGGCGACAACCTCACCGCCACCTTCTCCAAGGGACTCGTGGACGCCCAGATCTTCGTGATCGACGTGGCCGGCGGCGACGACATCCCGCGCAAGGGCGGCCCCGGCGTCACCACCGCGGACCTGCTCGTGGTCAACAAGACCGACCTCGCCCCCCACGTCGGCTCCGACCTCGCCCGGATGGCCGCCGACGCCAAGGCGCAGCGCGCCGAACTCCCGGTCGTCTTCCAGTCGTTGCGCGGCGGCACCGGAGTCGCCGACGTGGCCGCGTGGGTGCGGGAGCGGCTCGCCGCGTGGACGGCATGACCGTCACCGGGGTCTGGGCGCGGGCCCGGATCGTGGCCCGCGCCGACGGGCGCGGCGGTACGGCCCTGCCCGTCCTGGACGGCGAGGGCCCGCTGGCGCCGCGCCGCACCCGGTCCGCCGGATCCTGGGCGAAGGTGATGCTCGTCGGCGCGATGAGCGGACCGCTCGGCGGCGACCGCTTCACCCTCCGGGCCCGGGTGGAGGAAGACGCCCGGCTGCACGTCGGGTCGGCCGCCGCCACCCTCGCCCTGCCCGGCCAGGCGGGCGGCGAGGCCCGCTACGACGTCCGGCTCGACGTGGCCGACGGCGCCGAACTGCGCTGGCTGCCCGAGCAGTTGATCTCCGCCAACGGCAGCGACCTGTACGTCACCACCCGGGCCGAACTCGGCGCGGGCGCCCGGCTCGTGCTGCGCGAGGAACAGGTGCTGGGGCGGGCCGGGGAGCAGCCCGGGCGGCTCACCAGCCGGCTGACCGTACGGGTGGCGGGCCGGACCGTGCTGGACCAGGAGCTGGCCTGCGGACCCGGCGCCCCGGGCGGCTGGGACGGCCCGGCGGTGCTCGCGGGCCACCGGGCGGTGGGCCAGCTGGTCGTCGTGCGGCCGGAGTTCGCGACGGACCCGCCGTCCGCACGGATGCTCGGCGAGTACGCGGCACTGGTCCCGCTCGCCGGCCCCGCGGCGCTCGTCAGCGCGGTGGCCCCGGACGCGCTGAGCCTTCGCCGGACCCTGGACCGGGTGCTGGCCCAGTTCGGCTGACCGGCGCCCCGAAGGGCCGCGGGGATCCGCGCGACCAGCCACGACGACGCCCGCGGACGAAGGGCGGCACGGCCCGGCCCGATGACCCGACGCTTCGCTCAACAGGACATGATCATCCGGTTATCGGATTGGTAAAGATGCCCGGCAAACCCTGTCCCCGGCGGCCCCGCAGCCGAGAGGATCCCCGTCTGACCATTCGCATCGAGGTAGGGGGAGGGGCCCACGTGAGGGACACCAGACCGAAGAGCCGCCTGCTGGCGCTCGGTTCCGCCGGAGTACTCGTCACCGCCACCCTGATCGCCGGCGCCGTGTCGGCGCCCGTCGCCGGGGCCGCCTCCCGGCCCGCGCCGGACCGGGAGGCCAAGGGCGCGGAGATAGCCGCCGCCCGGGCCGCCAAGGCGGGCGTCAAGTGGCAGGACTGCCCGGAGGACTGGGGGCTGGAGAAGCCGATCCAGTGCGGCTGGGTCAGCGTGCCGCTCGACTACGCGCACCCCCACGGCAAGCAGATCAAGCTCGCCGTGGACCGCATCGGCAACACCGGCACCAAGACGGAGCGCCAGGGCGCCCTCGTCTACAACCCCGGCGGCCCCGGCGGTTCCGGTCTGCGCTTCCCGCGCCGGGTCACCACCAAGAACGCCATCTGGGCGAACGTCGCCAAGGCCTACGACTTCGTCGGCTTCGACCCGCGCGGCGTCGGCCACTCCACGCCCATCTCCTGCGTCGACCCGCAGGAGTACGTCAAGGCGCCCAAGCCGGACCCGGTGCCGGACAGCGAGGCCGACAAGACCGCGCAGCGGAAGCTGGCCCGCGCGTACGCGGAGGGCTGCGCCGAGCGCAGCGGCGCGATGCTGCCGCACATGACCACCCCCAACACCGCCCGCGACCTGGACGTCATCCGCGCCGCGCTCGGCGAGAAGAAGCTCAACTACCTCGGCGTCTCCTACGGCACCTACCTCGGCGCCGTCTACGGCACCCTCTTCCCGGGCCACCTGCGCCGCATGGTCGTGGACAGCGTGGTCGACCCCTCCCGCGAGAAGATCTGGTACCAGGCCAACCTGGACCAGGACGTCGCCTTCGAGGGCCGCTGGAAGGACTGGCAGGACTGGGTCGCCGCCAACGACGCCGCCTTCCACCTCGGCACCACCCGCGCCGCCGTCCAGGCCAAGTGGCTCGAGCTGCGCGCCACCGCGAAGAAGAACCCGATCGGCGGCGTCGTCGGCCCCGCCGAGCTGATCTCCTTCTTCCAGAGCGCGCCGTACTACGACTCCTCGTGGGTGCCGGTCGCCACGGTCTTCAGCAAGTACGTCGCCGGTGACACCCAGGCGCTGGTCGACGCCGCCGCCCCCGACCTGTCGGACACCGCGGGCAACATCGCCTCCGAGAACGGCAACGCCGTCTACACGGCCGTCGAGTGCGCCGACGCCAAGTGGCCCACCAGCTGGCAGAAGTGGAACCGGGACAACACCCGGCTCCACCGGGACTACCCCTTCCTGACCTGGTCCAACGCCTGGATGAACCTGCCGTGCGCCACCTGGCCGGCCAAGCAGCGCACCCCGGTCGAGGTCAAGACCCACAAGGGCCTGCCGCAGGTGCTGATCGTGCAGTCCACCCGGGACGCCGCCACCCCGTACGGCGGCGCCGTCGAGCTGCACAAGCGCTTCAAGGGCTCCCGCCTGATCACCGAGAAGAACGCGGGCTCCCACGGTGTGACCGGCCTGGTCAACCCGTGCGTCAACCAGCGCGTCGACGCCTACCTGCTCAAGGGCGCGCTGGACGGCAAGGACGTGACCTGCGCCCCGCACGCCACGCCCAAGCCGTAACCGCGGCACCACGCCGACCAGGGGCGGCCGGAGCTTCCGGCCGCCCCTGGCCTATGCCCCGAACCAGGCGTCCTCCGCCGCGTAGTCGAACAGGTCCGGGTACACCCGCGCCAGCAGCGGGAACGCCTCCCGCCAGTCCCGTCCGCGCAGGCTCCCGGCCAGCCAGTCCACGGTCTCCGGCAGGCTCCGCGCGTACGACACCACCGGCCGGTGGCCCAGTTCGCGCCCGGCGGCGGACATGTCGCACACCACCGGCAGCGGCACCGACCACGGCGTCCGCCCCACCGAGCCCACCGGCGGACCGTCCAGGTACACCGTCCGGGTCTCCACCCCCATCACCGCGTCGACCGCCGCGCCGATCTCGGCGGCCGTCGGCGCCTGCCCGTCACAGGCGTTGAGCACCCGGGAGCCCGGCCGGGCCGCCGCCAGCCGCACCAGCTCGGCGAGCGTGCGGGTGCCCGTCGGATGGAACCGGCTCTCACCCCGGTACGCCAGCACCCGCCGCCCGCGCCCGTCCAGGTTCCGCTTGACGAAGTACAGCTCGCGCGGCAGCGGACTGTACGGCCCGTGCACCGCGCCCGCCCGCAGCACGGTGACCGGCAACCGCGCGCCCGCGTCCAGGAGTTCCCGTTCCATCGCCGCCTTGCGGGTGCTGTAGGTGGCCTCGCCCGGCGCGACCGTCGGCTGGGTCTCGGGGACGGGCACCGGGTACGCCGGGAAGCCGTCCGGCTCGCCCTGGGTGTCGAAACCCCGCCCGGCGCCGTCCTCGTACACGGCCACGCTGGAGATCACCACCGCCGAGCCGATCCGGTCCGCGAGGGACGTCAGCTGCCGGGCGTGCCCGGCGTCGTAGGCGACCACGTCGACCAGCAGCTCGCAGCCGTCGCCCACCAGCGCGGCCAGGGGGTCGCCGTCGGAGCGGTCCAGCCGGGCGGTGCGCACCCCCTCGTCCCAGCCCGCGTCCCGGCCCCCGCCGCGCGAGGCCGCCGTCACCGTCCAGCCGTCCCGGGACAGCGCGTCCACCACCGGACGGCCGATCTGCCCGGCCGCCCCGATCACCACAGCTCTCCTCATGCGGCGAGGCTACGCACGCCCGCCGGTGGCGGGGCGGGCCTTCTGCCGACGGCAGAGTCAGCCGAGCGGGGCCCGGGGAACCCCGCGCTCCCGCACGGCCTGCCGCTCCTTGACGACGGCCGCGTACTCGTCGACGTACTCCTGCCCGGACAGGGACAGGATCGCGTGGACGATCTCGTCGGTGACCGCCCGCAGCACCGCCTTCTCCCCTTCCATGCCGGCGTGCCGGGAGAAGTCCAGGGGCTCGCCGAAGCGGATGGTCACCGGGCGGATCCTCGGCAGGGCCCGGCCGGGCGGCTGGGCCTCGAAGGTGCCGATCATCGCGCAGGGCACCACCGGCACCCCCGCCGTCAGCGCCAGCACGGCGACCCCGACCTTGCCCTTGTACAGCCGGCCGTCGTGCGACCGCGTGCCCTCCGGGTAGATGCCGAGCAATTCGCCGCGGCCCAGCACCCCGAGGCCCTCGCGGATCGCCGCCCGCCCCGCCTCCTTCCCGGAGCGGTCCACCGGGATCTGCCCGGCGCCGCGGAAGAAGAACGCGGTCAGCCGGCCCCTCAGCCCCGGCCCGGTGAAGTATTCGGCCTTGGCGAGGAACGTGATGCGGCGTTTCAGTACCGCCGGCATCAGGAAGTGGTCGCAGAACGACAGGTGATTGCCCGCGACGATCGCCGGACCCGACCCGGGCACATGCTGCAACCCTTCGATCCGGGGCCGGAAGACCAGTCTGAGCAGCGGGCCCAGCAGCACGTACTTGAGGAGGTTGTAGAACACGGCTCGCCTCACTCCGTCAGGCCGGCGGCGCACCGGCGGCGGTGCGGCACGCGGGCCGGTCGGCCCGGGCGCCCCTCTCCTCCTCTGCTGCCCGTTCCCGGCGGCCGGTACCGCGCCGGGCGGCGGACACCGCCCGGACGTCCGCGCGCCGCGGTGCCGAACCGGGCGCGGGCGGTCGGCGGGCCCCGTCCGCGCGCCGTCGCACGCCCCCGTACGATGACCCCATGCGCACCACCGGACAGCATCTGCGGCGACCGCTTCGGCGGTACCGCCCGCTGTTCGTGCTGGCGGTGCTGATCGGGCTGCTGGGCATGCACGCCCTCGCGCCCGGCGGCGGTGCGGGGCCCGCGGAACACGCCCACACCGCCCCCATGACGGCCGCGCTCGCCGCCGTCGACGACTGCCCGGGCGGCGACGGCCACTGCGGCGGCCACCGGCTGCACCACGCCGACCCCAGCTGCGCCTCGGGCGCGGTGGACGGCGGGCCGCAGCTGCCCGCGCCGGCCCCGGACCCGGTGCCCGGCGCGGCACCGCTCGGCTGCCCGCCCGCCGCCCGCGCCACCGCGCCGGACGGCGCCCGCGCCCCGCCCGACCTCGCCGAACTCCAGCTCCTGCGGATCTAGAGGCCGCCCCGGCCGCGCCCACCCCGCCGTACGCGGGGCCCGCGGCCGTGCCCACGCGTGCCCCGAATCCCTTTCCCACAGCAGGAGTTCTCCGCATGACCACCCGTACCCTGACGCGCCGCGCCGCCCTCGCCGTCCTCGCCGTGACCTCCGCCCTGGTCCTGTCCGCCTGCGGCGGCGACGACGGCGACGCCAACGGCACCGGCCACACCGGCCACGGCGCCTCGGCCTCCGCCGCGCCGAGCGACTCCGCCGCCGCGCCGAGCGCCTCGGCCGGCGCGCACAACGCCCAGGACGTCGCCTTCGCCAAGGGCATGATCCCGCACCACCAGCAGGCCCTGGAGATGGCGGGACTCGCCGCCGACCGCGCCTCCTCGGCGCGGGTGAAGGACCTCGCCGCCCGCATCGAGAAGGCGCAGGACCCCGAGATCCGCACCCTGACCGGCTGGCTGAAGTCCTGGGGCGAGCAGGCCCCGATGGCCGGCATGGACCACTCCGGCCACGCCGGGATGACCGGGATGATGAGCGAGGCCGACATGGCCGCCCTGAAGAAGGCCACCGGCAAGGACTTCGACACCCGGTTCCTGTCGCTGATGGTCGAGCACCACCAGGGCGCCGTCGAGATGGCCACCACCGAGAAGCACAAGGGCCGCTCCGGCGACGCCAAGGCCATGGCGGACGCCATCATCACCGCGCAGGCCGCCGAGATCAAGGAGATGAAGCAGCTCCTCGGCGCCGGGTGACGAGACGGCGGGGGCCGGTACCTCCACCGGCCCCCGCCCGAGCCTCAGGCGAGCACCTTCTCCAGCGCGCCCAGCGCCGACCGCAGTTCGTCCGCCGTGACGGTGAGCGGCGGCGCCAGCCGGATCGTGGAGCCGTGGGTGTCCTTCACGAGGACCCCCTCGCGCATCAGCCGCTCGCTGATCGCCCGCCCGGTGCCGAGCGCCGGGTCGACGTCCACCCCGGCCCACAGCCCGCGCGCCCGGAACCCGGTCACGCCCCGGCCCACCAGCTCCGTCAGCCCGTCCCGCAGGATCACCCCCAGCTCGGCCGCGCGGCGCTGGAACTCGCCCGTCTCCAGCAGCCCGACCACGGCCGTGCCGACCGCCGCGGCCAGCGGATTGCCGCCGAACGTCGACCCGTGCTCACCCGGGTGCAGCACCCCCAGCACCTCCCGCCGGGCGACCACCGCCGACACCGGCACGATGCCGCCGCCCAGGGCCTTGCCGAGCAGCAGCACGTCCGGCACCACGTTCTCGTGCTCGACGGCGAGGGTGCGGCCGGTGCGGCCGAGGCCCGACTGGATCTCGTCCGCGACGAACAGACAGCCCTTGCGGCGGGTCAGCTCGCGCACCCCGGCGAGATAGCCGTCGTCCGGCACGACCACACCCGCCTCGCCCTGGACGGGCTCGATCAGCACGGCCGCCGTGGTGTCGTCCACGGCCTCCTCCAGCGCGGCCAGGTCGTTGTACGGCACGACCGTGAAGCCGGGGGTGAAGGGGCCGAAGCCGGCACGGGCCGTCTCGTCCGTGGAGAAGCCGACGATCGTCGTCGTCCGGCCGTGGAAGTTCTCCGCCGCGACCACGACGGTCGCCCGGCCGGCCGGGACGCCCTTGACGTCGTACGCCCATTTGCGGGCCACCTTGATGCCGCTCTCCACGGCCTCCGCGCCGGTGTTCATCGGCAGCACCATGTCGAGCCCGGTCAGCTCCGCGAGCCGCTCGGCGAACTCGGCCAGCCGGTCGTTGTGGAAGGCGCGGGAGGTCAGGGTGAGCCGGTCGAGCTGGCGGTGGGCGGCCTCGATCAGCACCGGGTTGCGGTGGCCGAAGTTCAGGGCCGAGTAACCGGCCAGCATGTCGAGGTAGCGGTTGCCCTCCACGTCCTCCACCCAGCTGCCCTCGGCGCGGGCCACGACCACGGGCAGCGGGTGGTAGTTGTGCGCGAGCACCGGCTGCTCCGCGCGGATCAGCTCGTCGGACGTACGGGGGCGAGCGGGTGCGGTCATCAGCGGATCTCCTGGGTGCAGCACTTGATGCCGCCGCCGGCCTTGCGGAACTCCGACAGGTCGACGGGGACGGGGACGTAGCCGTGGCCGGCGAGGCGGTCGGCCAGCGCCTCGGCCTGGGGGGCGATGAAGACGTGCCGGCCGTCGGACACGGAGTTCAGGCCGAACGCCAGCGCGTCCGCGCGGGTGGCGAGCACCGCCCGCGGATACAGCCGCCGGAGCACTTCGCGGCTGCCCGGCGAGAACGCCTCGGGGTGGTAGCAGATGTTCTCGTCGTCGAGCGGGAACAGCGCCGTGTCCAGGTGGTAGAAGTACGGATCCACCAGCCTGAGGCCGATCACCGGCCGGCCCAGGAACTCCTGCGCCTCCCGGTGCGCCTCGGGAGTGGTGCGGAACCCGGTGCCGGCGAGCACGTACCGGCCCGTCCACACCAGGTCGCCCTCGCCCTCGGCCACCGACTCGGGCCGGTACACGTCGTAGCCGGCCGACTTGAACCAGGTGTCGTAGTACTCCGACTCGGGGCGCCGCTGCCGGGCGTGGAAGAGGGAGCCGAAGACCCGGCCGCCGACCACGAGGGCCGCGTTCGCGGCGAACACCATGTCCGGCAGGCCGGGCACCGGCTCCACGCGCTCGACGGTGTGGTCGTGGTCCTCGTACGCGCGGACCAGCGACCGCCACTGCTCGCGGGCCAGCTCCACGTCGACGGGCCGGCCGGGGTGCATCCAGGGGTTGATCGCGTACTGGACGGCGAAGTGCCTGGGTTCGCAGACGAGGAATCGCCGGGGACGCGGCACACGACGTTCGGTCACAGAGGGTTCCCTCCGCTTTCCTGTGTGTCACTGAGGGGGTGAGACCACGGTAGGAAGGGAGGAGGACGGGCGACAAGCGCGGAAAGCTGCGTGGATGCGCAGCATCGCTGCGTTCTCACCGGGGCGCACGCACGACTCCTGCGCGCCCGGGGCACGACTCCGCACGCCCGGCCGGACGGCGTACGGCGTCCGCGCGCCCCGCGCGGTCACTCGGGGGCCGCGTGCGTGGCGCCCGCCTCCGGGCTCTCCGGGAGCAGGTGGGAGAGCACCATCACGCTGATCGTCTTGCGGATGAACGGCTCCGCGCGGATCCGCTCCAGCACCTCCTCGAAGTGCTCCACGTCCCGGGCCCGCACGTGCAGCAGCGCGTCGGCGCCGCCGGTCACCGTCATGGCCGCCACGATCTCCGGATGGTTGCGGACCACCTCCGCCAGGCGCCGGGGCGGGGCCGCGCCCTCGCAGTACACCTCGACGTACGCCTCGGTGCGCCAGCCCAGCGCGGCCGGCCTGACCGTGGCCGTGAACCCGGTGATCACCCCGGTCTCGCGCAGCCGGTCCACGCGCCGCTTGACCGCCGTCGCGGACAGCCCCACGTCCGCGCCGATCTCCGCGAAACTGGTCCGGGCGTTCGCCATGAGCGCCGTGACGATCCGGCGGTCCAGCTCGTCGAACGCGGGCGTCCTGCTGTTCATGCGGGCACTGTAGCCAGCTCCCGCGGGCCGTGGCTCAGGACCGGGCGACGACCGCGGCGAGGGTCAGCAGACCCAGCACCACCCAGCCGAACCACAGCCAGCCGTTGCTGCCGAGCGTGACCGTGTAGGCGGTCACCAGCACCAGCGTGCCGGCCGTGAGAGCCCCCATCGTCTTGCTGGAACCGTTCGTGGAACCGGGCATCGCGACACCCTCCTCGTGGTCCGTCCCCGACCCATGGTGCCCCCATTCCCGCCCCGGCGGGATACGGCGACGGGCCGGAGCCCGCTCGGCTCCGGCCCGCGAAGGACACCCCGCTCAGCCCTTGCGGGCGCTCAGCGAGGCCAGATAGGCGTTGTACGCCTCCAGCTCCTTGTCGCCGTCCCGGTCGGCGGCCCGGTCCTGCCGCTTGGCCTGCCGCTGCTCGGAGCGGTACCACTGGAACAGCAGCGCGATCAGCACCAGTACCGAGGGGACCTCGCTGAACGCCCAGGCGATGCCGCCCGCCGAGCTCTGGTCGGACAGCGCGTCGATGCCGAGCGAGGCCGGCGGGTGCTCGAAGGTGCTCACCATCGGCGTCGACGCCATCATCAGCGCGATACCGAAGAACGCGTGGAACGGCATGCCCGCGAACAGCTCCAGCATCCGCATCAGATGACCCGGCCGGTGCGGACCGGGGTCCACGCCGATGATGGGCCAGAAGAACACCACACCGACCGCGAGGAAGTGCACCATCATCGCGATGTGCCCGGTCTTCGAGCCCATCAGGAAGTCGAACAGCGGGGTGAAGTACAGGGCGTACAGGCTCGCGATGAACAGCGGGATGGTGAACGCGGGGTGGGTGATCACCCGCATGTACCGGCTGTGCAGCAGCATCAGCAGCAGCTCGCGCGGCCCCTTGCGGCCCTTGCCGGCGGCCGGCAGCGCGCGCAGCGCCAGCGTCACCGGGGCGCCGAGCAGGATCAGGATCGGCGACAGCATGCTGATCACCATGTGCTGCACCATGTGCACGCTGAACATGACCATGCCGTAGTCGTTCAGCTTGGTGCACATCACCAGCGCGATGGTGAGCACGCCGACGACGTAGGAGACGGTACGGCTCAGCGGCCACGCGTCCCCGCGCCGCCGCAGCCGGGCGACGCCCCAGCCGTACAGGGCCAGCCCGGCCACGCAGGCGACGAGGAAGAACGGCTCCGCCGACCACTCGAGCCCTCGCCCCAGCGTGAACGGCGGCAGATCCATCGTCATGCCGTGCCCGCTGTGATCCATCCGCCGGCTCCTGTTTCGTGGGGGTTGTGCGAGTTGTCCGCCCCAAGAGTAGAACCGCCCCCGGTCGCGACCGCGACCGGGGGCAGGTTGTTCTCCTGTGAACTACAGGACGCACTCCGCCTCGGCGTACCGCTCCACCGGAACCGTCTTCAGCGTCTCCACGGCCTCGGCCAGCGGCACCATGACGATGTCGGTCCCGCGCAGCGCGGTCATCGCGCCGAACTCGCCCCGGTGCACCGCCTCCACCGCGTGCCACCCGAACCGCGTGGCCAGCACCCTGTCGTACGCCGTGGGCGTGCCGCCCCGCTGCACGTGCCCGAGGATCACCGGCCGGGCCTCCTTGCCGAGCCGGTGCTCCAGCTCGACCGACAGCTGCCGGGCGATGCCCGCGAAGCGCTCGTGGCCGTAGACGTCCGTGCCGCCCTCGTCGAACTCCATGGTGCCGGGGCGCGGCTTGGCGCCCTCGGCGGCGACCACGATGGCGAACCGCTTGCCCGCCGCGAACCGCTCGCCGACCTTCCGGGTCAGCTCCTCGATGTCGAAGGGCCGCTCGGGCACGACGACGGCGTGGGCGCCGGCCGCCATCCCGGAGTGCAGCGCGATCCAGCCGGTGTGCCGGCCCATGACCTCCACGATGAGCACCCGCTGATGGGACTCGGCGGTGGTCTTCAGCCGGTCCAGGGCCTCGGTCGCCACCGTCACCGCGGTGTCGAAACCGAAGGTGACATCGGTGACGGCGATGTCGTTGTCGATGGTCTTGGGCACGCCCACGATGGGCAGCCCGTTGTCCGAGAGCAGCCGGGCCGCCTTCAGGGTGCCCTCGCCGCCGATCGGGATGATCGCGTCCAGACCCAGTTCCGCGACGTGGCCGCGGGCCCGCTCCACCCCGTCGCGCAGATGCTCCGGGCGGACCCGGGAGGAGCCGAGAATGGTGCCGCCGCGGGCCAGGATGCCGGACACGGCGTCGAGGTCGAGCTTTCGGTAGTCGCACTCCAGGAGGCCCTTCCAGCCGTCCCGGAAACCGATGACCTCGTCGCCGTGGTCGACGACGGCACGGTGCACGACGGACCGGATGACGGCATTCAGGCCGGGGCAGTCGCCGCCGGACGTGAGGACACCAATGCGCATAGCCCGAATTACCTTCTCAACGTGGGCCGGGTGAACCGGACCACGTTGTCCGGCGGATTCCCGGCCACCCTACCGGCGCGAGGGGGTCACTCCACAGCGGGCGTCCGCCTGCTGGACGCGCCCGCACATGTGAGCGGACGAGCCGTCAGGCGGGCCCGCCGGGAGTCTGCCGGACCACGCCGGCATCCCGGTGGAGGGACGGTCGCGCGGGCTGCCGTACCGTCCCTTTCCGGCCGGTCAGGCGGGCTGCTGTGCCGCCGCGATGCGTTCGTTGCGCAGCGCCTCGTACCAGCGGTCGTCGATCGGCGGCAGCGCGTTGACGTCGAGCGCCAGCTTCAGCAGCAGGTCGGCGATGAGCGGGTTGCGGGCGAGGACCGGCCCGTGCATGTACGTGCCGAAGACGGTCCCGTTGTACGCGCCCTCCGTGCCGTCCCCGGTGCCGTTGCCCTTGCCGATCTTCACCTGGGCGAACGGGCGGGCGGTGGGGCCGAGGTGGGTGACGCCCTGGTGGTTCTCGAAGCCGGTGAGCGGGGGCAGTCCGAGCTGCGGGTCGATGTCCCCGAGGACGTCGCCGACGCACCGCTCGCCCTCGCCGCGCACCGACACCACGTCGAGCAGGCCGAGGCCCGGCTCGCGCTGGCCGAGGTCGTTGATGAACTCGTGGCCGAGGATCTGGTAGCCGGCGCACACCGAGAAGACGATCGCGCCGTTCTCCACCGCGCGGTGCAGGTGCCCGTCCCGGCGCAGCCGCTCCGCCGCGAGCCGCTGCGGACGGTCCTCGCCGCCGCCGATCAGGTAGATGTCGCCGGAGGTCGGGATCGGCTGGTCGCTGCGCACGTCGAGCCGGGCCACGTCCAGGCCGCGCTGCCGGGCCCGGCGCTCCACGACGAGGGCGTTGCCCTGGTCGCCGTAGGTGCTCAGCAGGTCCGGGTAGATCCACACCAGCCGCAGTTGGTTGTCGCTCATGAGGTTGGTCGCCCCTTCGAAGATCAGTTGCCGACGCGGCGGCGCAGGTCCTGGAACGCGGTGTAGTTCGCGATGACCTCGATCCGGCCCGGCGGGCACATCTGCACGGCCTGGTCGAGGTTGTCGCAGACCTGGAAGTGCTGGTTCGCGACCTCCAGGCGGACGGCGAGGTCCAGCTTCCGGTCGCCGATGACGAAGATCGGGTGGCCGGTCAGCCGGGTGTAGTCGACGTCCCACAGCCAGGAGGTGTCGGTGCCGTCGGCCCCGCGGGCGTTCACCGACAGGATCACCGGCGCCGGCGGCGGGTCGATCAGGGAGAAGGTCTCCAGCCAGCCGGCCGGGTTCTTGGCCAGCAGCAGCCTGAGGTCCCGGTTCTGGAACTGCACCACGTCGTACCGGCCGGCCACCGCCTGCACCTGGTACATCCGCTCCAGGGCGACCTGCGGCGGCACCCCGAAGACGGCGGCGACGGCCGCGGAGGACGTGGCGTTGGCCTTGTTGGCGCGGCCCGGCAGCTGGAGGTGGATCGGCCAGGCGGACCCGTGCGGGTCCAGCACGTGGTCGCCGGACAGCGCCCAGGTCGGCGTGGGCCGGCGGAAGCCGCACTCGCCGCAGAACCAGTCGTCACCGGGACGCTGCATCACGCCGCCGCACGACGGGCAGGACCAGGCGTCGTCCTTCCACATCTGCCCGGCCGCGACCCAGACCACGTTCGGGGAGGAGGAGGCGGCCCAGACCACCAGCGGGTCGTCGCAGTTGGCGACGACGACCGCCTTGGACCCGGCCAGGCCCTCGCGCCAGTTCTCGGCGAGCATGCGGGTCTCGGCGGCGCGGTCCAGCTGGTCCCGGGAGAGGTTCAGCAGGGCGATGCACTTGGGATCGGTGTCCCGGGCCACACCGGCCAGGTACTTCTCGTCGACCTCGATGACGCCGAACTTCGCGTCCGAGCCGCCCGCGAGCGCGGAGGTGATGCCGGCCGGCATGTTGGCGCCGAGCGCGTTGGACACGACCGGGCCCGCGGCGCGCAGCGCCTCGGCGATCAGCCGGGTGGTCGTGGTCTTGCCGTTGGTCGCCGACACCAGGACGACGTCCAGGTTCTGGGCGAGCCGCCCGAGCAGGTCGGGGTCGAGTTTCAGCGCGACCCGGCCACCGATC
Organism: Streptomyces sp. NPDC104831; assembly: GCF_055583025.1. Taxonomy (NCBI): domain Bacteria; kingdom Bacillati; phylum Actinomycetota; class Actinomycetes; order Kitasatosporales; family Streptomycetaceae; genus Streptomyces; species Streptomyces sp. NPDC104831. The sequence goes on along the minus strand of NZ_JBVJOT010000004.1, from coordinate 120,014 downwards.
ACCGACCCGCTGCCGCGCCCCGCGGCGCGCGATGCCGCAGCGACCGCCTTGCCCGCGGTCACGGCCAGCTTGGCCCGCGGCGAGAGCGGGTCCGAGTTGCCTGCCATCAGTTCTCGATCCTCCTTGCGTACGCGCCGCGCCTGGGGCCATCCGGCAGCGTGGTGAGACCCTCAGCCTATCGAGATCCGTTCGCACACCCGAATCCCGGCCCACATCCTCGCGCGGCGGGCATGAGCTGAACGAACCGTACCCTTGCCGCCATGCGACACGGTTCCATTCCGGGCGCCCGCGGGCGCGTCCGGCCCCTCACCCTGCTCGGCGACGCGCCGCTGCGCGAGCCCTGCCGGGACGTCACCGACTTCGGCCCCGCCCTCGCGGACCTCGTGGAGGACCTGTTCGCCACGATGTACGCGGCCGGCGGGGTCGGGCTGGCGGCGAACCAAGTGGGCGTGCCCCTGCGGGTGTTCGTCTACGACTGCCCCGACGACGAGGACGTGCGCCACCTCGGCCACGTGGTGAACCCACGGCTGGTGGAGGCGGACGGTGTGGTGGTCCGGGGGCCGGAGGGCTGCCTCTCGCTGCCGGGCCTGGAGGCGGGCACCGAGCGCTACGACCACGCGGTGGTCGAGGGCCGGACGGTGACCGGGGAGCCGGTCACCGTGCACGGCACCGGCTTCTTCGCCCGGTGCCTGCAGCACGAGTGCGACCACCTGGAGGGCGGGACCTACGCCGACCGCCTGACGGGATGGCGTCACCGGAGGCTGATGCGGCAGATCTCCCGCGCCCCGTGGCACCGGGGGAGCGGCACGGACCGCTAGCGCACCCGGCCGGGGCCGGGCGGGCGGGTGTCAGAAGCCGGGACCGCCCAGCCGGTCCCCGGCGGCGGCCAGGCGCCCCCACAGCAGGTCGGCGAGGGAGCGCACCAGGTCGGCGCGGGAGCAGGGGCGTTCCCCCAGCCACCAGTCGCCGGCCGCGTGCATCATCCCGACGATCCCGTGGCCCCACACCCGGGCCAGCCGCTGGCTCTCCGGGCCGAGGTCCACGCGCTCCTCGATGACCTGGGCCAGCTCCTCGCCCATCCGCCGCAGCAGCGGCACGGAGTGCTTGCCGACGTCGAAGCCCTGCTCGCCACCGGTGCCGCCCTCGGCCGGATGCATCAGGAACCGGTACACCTGGGGCCGCGCCTCGATCGCGGCGAGATAGGTGTCCAGGGTGGACTCGACCCGCTCGCGCCGCCCGGCCGGCGCGTCCAGCGCCGCCCGCAGCGAGGACAGCAGGGCGTCGGTGTGCCGCTTGGCCAAGGCCGCGTAAAGACCGCCCTTGTCGCCGAAGTGCCGGTAGAGGATCGGCTTGGTGATCCCCGCCTCCGCCGCGATCGAGTTCATCGACGCCTGCGGGCCGTCGCGCAGCACCACCCGGTCGGCGGCCTCCAGCAGCTCGCGCCGGCGGCGGTCGGCGGACCGCTGCTGCTCGGTCCGCTGTGTGGTGTCCATGTGCTCTCCCCACCCGTGCTGATTCGGTGACGCCTGCGCAAACTAACACTGACCGCGCCCGCGGCATCGAACGGGAGGCCGAGCGGTCCTCGGCGGTTGACATTCCTACCGGCCGGTAACAGACTCTCGTTACCGTTAGTAACACCGTACCGCCGCTGGAGGGGACATGGCCGAGTTCACCATGGAGCTGAACGAGGAGCAGAAGGAAGTCCGGGACTGGCTCCATGGCTTCGCCGAGGACGTGATCCGCCCGGCGGCGGCCGAGTGGGACGAGCGCGAGGAGACGCCCTGGCCGGTCATCCAGGAGGCCGCCAAGGTCGGCATCTACTCCCTCGACTTCTACGCGCAGCAGTACTTCGACCCCACCGGCCTCGGCATCCCCATGGCGATGGAGGAGCTGTTCTGGGGCGACGCGGGCATCGCCCTGTCCATCGTGGGCACCGGCCTCGCCGCCGTCGGCGTCCTCGCCAACGGCACCGACGAGCAGATCGGCACCTGGATCCCGCAGATGTACGGCGACCAGAACGACGTCAAGGTCGCCGCGTTCTGCTCCTCCGAACCCGACGCCGGCTCCGACGTGGCCTCCATGCGCACCCGGGCCGTGTACGACGAGGCCAAGGACGAGTGGGTGATCAACGGCACGAAGACCTGGGCGACCAACGGCGGCATCGCGGGCGTCCACGTGGTCGTCGCCGTCGTCGACCCGGAGCTGGGCTCCAAGGGCCACGCCTCCTTCATCGTCCCGCCCGGCACGCCCGGCCTGTCCCAGGGGCAGAAGTTCAAGAAGCACGGCATCCGCGCCTCGCACACCGCCGAGGTCGTCCTCGACGACGTCCGGGTGCCCGGCTCCTGCCTGCTCGGCGGCAAGGAGAAGCTGGACGAGCGGCTGGCCCGCGCCCGGGAGAGGGCGAAGGCGGGGGGCGAGCGGGTGAAGAACGCGGCGATGGCCACGTTCGAGGCGTCGCGGCCGGCCGTCGGCGCCATGGCCGTGGGCACCGCCCGCGCCGCCTACGAGGTCGCCCTCGACTACGCGAAGACGCGCGAGCAGTTCGGCCGGCCGATCATCGACAACCAGGGCGTGGCCTTCCAACTCGCGGACATGCGGACCCGGATCGACGCGGCGCGGCTGCTGGTGTGGCGGGCCTCCTGGATGGCGGTCAACGGCAAGCCGTTCACCGCCGCCGAGGGCTCCATGTCCAAGCTGTTCGCGAGCGAGACCGCGAAGCAGGTGACCGCGCAGGCCGTCCAGATCCTCGGCGGCAACGGGTACACGCGGGAGTACCCGGTGGAGCGGATGCACCGGGACGCCGCGATCTACACCATCTTCGAGGGGACGAGCGAGATCCAGCGGCTGGTCATCGCGCGCACGCTGTCCGGCATGCCGATCCGGTAGGGCCGGGGCGGAGCCGCCCGCCGCGTACGGCTCCGCCTCCTCACCGGTGCTTCAACGGTGTGAGCTGCTCGATGTCGTACTTCGCCCGCAGCGCCTCGATCGCCTCCTGGTCCGGCGGGCCCCCGTCGGCCAGGATCTCCAGGAGTTCCTCGAAGTAGCGTTCGTGGTCGGGCGGGGGAGAGGCCTGGAAGAACATCTTCGCCGGGGTGTCCGTGGGATTGGCGAAGGCGTGGGGACAGCCCGGTGGTACGACGATGACCGTGCCCGGTGTCGCGCGCACCACCTGGTTGCCCGAACGCGACTGCCACTTCTGCCAGTTGTCGGGGGTGCGGATGCGCGGCTCGAAGGCGAGGACGTCCAGCTCGCCCTCCAGGACGTAGAACAACTCCTCGCTGCGCGTGTGCACATGGGCGCCCACGTCGAAGCCGGGCGGGACCTCCACCTCGAAGGTGGAGGCCATCCGCGAGTGGGTGCCGGTGACCTTGAACGTCACCCGCTGGGCCGGGGTCTGGACGACACGGCCGTGCCCCGGTGGCACGTACAGTCCCTCGATCTCGGTCATGAGCGGCTCACCACGTCACCGGAAGGGCTTCGGGACCCCGGATCAACGCGCCCTTCCTGAACGGCACTTGATCCGGTGGTACGGCCAGTCTGAGGCCCGGTACCCGGTCCAGCAGGGCGTCGGCCAGCAGCTCCTCCTCCAGCCGGGCCAGGATGCCGCCGGGGCAGTAGTGCGGGCCGGAGCCGAAGGCCACGTGCGGGTTGGGGCTGCGCGAGACGTCGATGGCGTCCGGGTCGGGGAAGACCTCCGGGTCGCGGTTGGCCGCCACGTAGGAGACGTAGACCGGGTCGCCGGCGCGGATGCGGACGCCGCCGATCTCCACCTCCTCCAGGGCGATGCGGGACAGCCCGACCGCGTTGCGGTGCGGGATGTAGCGCAGGAGTTCGTCGATCGCCCGCGGCCGGAGTTCCGGCTCCGCGCGCAGCCGCTCCAGCAGCCGGGGACGGGTCAGCAGCAGGTAGAAGAGCTGCCCGCTGTTGCCGGTGACCGCCTCGCCGCCGATCTGGAGGAGGACGGCGAGGCCGACGGCCTGGTCCCGGGTGATCTCCTCGCGGCCCACCGCGGCGCCCAGCAGCGAGGTGACGTCCTCGCCGGCGCCGTGCCCGCGCCGCCCGATCAGCTCGGCGAAGTACGCGGCCATCTCCCGCTTGGCCCGCTCGCTGATCCGCTTGCCGTGCGAGGCGGAGAGGATCAGCCCGGTCCAGGTGTGCACGGCGTGCCGGTCGGCGGCCGGGACGCCCATCAGTTCGCAGATCACCGCGATCGGGAACGGGCCGAGCACCGCGCTGGTGAGGTCCGCGGGCGGACCGCCCCGCAGCAGCTCGTCGACCAGCTCGTCCAGCTGGGCACGCGCCTTGTCCCGGACCCGTTCCACGCCCTTGGCGGTGAAAGCGGCGGCCACCGAGCGGCGCAGCCGGGTGTGTTCGGGCGGATCGAGGAAGCCGACCGCGCCCGGTTCGGGGATGAAGTGCGGGGCGAGCCGGGTGACCTGCTTGGCCATGACCGCCTCCCGGCTGAAGCGGGGGTCGTTCGTCACCCGGCGCACGTCCTCGTACCGGGTGACCAGCCAGGCCCAGCCCTCGCCGTGCGGCAGCTGGACCCGGGTGACCGGGCCCTCCGCCATCAGGTCGGCGAGCACCGGGTCGAAGTCGGTCCCGGGCAGGTCCAGCGCCGGCCAGTGCCGCACCGGCGGCAGGGTCTCGGGCAGCGCCGGCGCGGTCACCGCCCGGCCCCGTCCCCGTCGGCCCAGCGGCCGACCGTCATCTCCGCGGTGATGCCGGGGCCGAACCCGGCGAGCAGCCCCCGCGCCCGGTCCTCGGCGCCGCCCTCGTCGAACAGCCGGCGCAGGGCGTCGAGGACGACGGCGCTGGCGATGTTGCCGTACTCGGTGAGCGTGGCCCGGCTGAACCGGAACGCGTGCGGGTCGACCTCCAGGAACTTGCTCAGGTCGTCGAGTATGCGCGGACCGCCCGCGTGGATGATGTAGAAGTCCAGGTCGGACGCGTCCCAGCCGTGGGTGCCGGCCAGGTCCCGCAGGGCCGGGGCGAGCGGCTCCATGGTCGTCGGCACCCGCTTGTCCAGCAGGAAGTGGAAGCCGGTCGCCCGCACGTCGTAGGCGATCCAGTCCTCCGTCTTCGGGATCAGGTAGGAGCCGTTGCGCTCCAGGCGGACGCCCCGGCCGCCGCGCCCGCGGACGACGGCGGCGGCGATGCCGTCGCCGAACAGCCCGTTGGAGAGCAGCGAACCGACGCCGAGGTCGGTGGGCTGGTAGCACAGCGAGCAGAACTCGCAGGCCACGATGAGTGCGTTGGCGTGCGGGTAGGCCGAGCAGAAGTCGTGCGCCCGGTTGATCGCCGCGCCGCCGGCCGCGCAGCCGAGCTGGGCGATCGGGAGCTGGCGGGTGGTGCTGTCGAAGTCCATCTCGTTGATCAGCCACGCCGTGAGCGAGGGCATCATGAAGCCCGTGCACGACACGTAGATGATCACGTCGATGTCGCCGGTGAGCACTTCCGCGTCGTCCAGCGCGCGCTGGATCACCGCGGGGACCCGGGCCTTGGCCTCGGCCTCGTAGAGCTTGTTGCGCTCCTCGAAGCCCGGGTGCTTGAGGGTCTCCTCGATGGGCTGGACGATGTGCCGCGTCTTGACGCCGGTGTTCTCGATCAGCCTGAGGGCCAGTGGCAGTTGTGGGTGGTCGGCGTGGCGGGAGCGCGCCAGCTCCAGCGTCTCCTCCATCGTGATCACGTACTCCGGGACCGACACCGAGGGCTTGCACAAGGTCGCCATGAACCGTCCCTGCTTTCCGCGTTCCGGAGGGTTTTCGCCCGCCGGTCAGAAGGTGGGTTCGCGCCTGTGGGCGCTCCCCATACCGTCACCCGGGAGAGCGATGGATCTCGCGTTGGATTACTCCGAACCGGGGACGCGGGGTCCGGCCCGTCGGGGCGATTCATGCCCCCGGACGAGGGAAAACGGCAGGACAGCCGTTATCTCCGGGGCGACGGCGGCGGTTCGTCCGCCCGCCGCCGGGTACCCGGTGAGCGCGGCGGGGACGGCCTACTGCGCCCCGCTGCTGTGCGCGATGCACGCGACGTCGATCCGGTCGGCCAGCTTGGCCAGCTCGATGGTCAGCGCGGCCACGGTGTCCTCGTCGAGCGCCTGCTCGCCGGCCTCGACCAGGTGCAGCCACCGCGCGCCCACGGTCCGCAACAACTTACTCACGTCGGCCGCGGAGACCTGCAGGGCCCCGCGGTCGTCGACGATCAGAGGCAGGGTCACTTCGCGGTTCACAGAACGTGATGGTAGTCGCGCGGCCCTCAGGCACCCTGCCAAACCGTGGTGATGTTGCAGAACTCCCGGATTCCGTGCCCGGACAGCTCACGCCCGTACCCCGAGCGCTTCACCCCGCCGAACGGGAACGCCGGATGGGAGGCGGTCATGCCGTTGACGTACACCGAACCGGCCTCCAGGTCCCGGGCGAACCGCTCGACCTCGCCCTCGTCCCGTGTCCACACGTTGGAACTCAGGCCGAAGGGGGAGTCGTTGGCGATGAGCACGGCCTCGTCCACGTCGTCCGCCCGGTACAGCGTGGCGACCGGTCCGAACGCCTCCTCGCGGTGGACGCGCATCTCCCGCGTGATGCCGGCGAGCACGGTCGGCGGGTAGAACCAGCCGGGCCCGTCCGGGCGCTCGCCGCCGCACAGCACCCGCGCGCCACCGCGCCGGGCGTCGTCGACCAGCTCCTCCAGGTCGTCGCGGCCCCGCTCGCTGGCCAGCGGCCCGACCTCGGTCTCCTCCGCCAGCGGGTCGCCGACCCGCAGGGCCCGCATGCCCGCGACGAGCTTCTCGGCGAAGGCGTCGTGGACGTCGGTGTGCACGATGAACCGCTTGGCGGCGATGCAGGACTGCCCGTTGTTCTGCACGCGCGCGGTCACCGCGACCTCGGCCGCGCGGTCGAGGTCGGCGGAGGGCATCACGATGTACGGGTCGCTGCCGCCCAGCTCCAGCACCGTCTTCTTGATCATCTCGCCGGCGGTGGAGGCGACCGCCCGGCCCGCCGGTTCGCTGCCGGTCAGGGTCGCCGCCCTGACCCGTTCGTCGCGCAGGACGTCGTCCACCGCGCCGGAGCCGATCAGCAGTGTCTGGAAGCAGCCCTCGGCGAAGCCCGCCCGGTGGAACAGGTCCTCCAGGTACAGGGCCGTCTGCGGCACGTTGGAGGCGTGCTTGAGCAGGCCCACGTTGCCGGCCATCAGGGCGGGCGCCGCGAACCGGATCACCTGCCACAGCGGGAAGTTCCACGGCATCACGGCGAGCACCGGGCCGAGCGGGCGGTAGCGCACCCGCACCCGGGAGGCGCCCGAGTCGCGCACGTCCGCCTCGGCGGGCTCCTCGTCGGCCAGCAGCCGTTCGGCGTGCTCGGCGTACCAGCGCATGGCCTTGGCGCACTTCGCCGCCTCCGCGCGGGCCTGCCGGACGGGCTTGCCCATCTCGGTGGTGACGACCCGGCCGATCTCCCGCTGGTCCGCGTCGAGCAGATCGGCGGCCTGGTGCAGCAGCCGGGCGCGCTCGGCGAACGAGGTCGTCCGGTACGTCCGGAACGTGGCCTCGGCCAGCTCCAGCCGGCGTTCCAGCTCGTCCTCGTCCATGGGCTCGTACGTCTTGAGCGTCTCGCCGTTCGCCGGGTTCACCGTAGCGATGGGCATGACCGACCTCCCTGGGAGCGGGCTTGTCTCGACCTTCGCGCGCGGCCCGGCAGGCCGCAACGCGACAGGTCCTCGGGTCAGGCCGAGTGCTCCGCCAGCCGGTCGAGAAACGCGGCCTGCGCCGTGACGATCACCGCACGGGCCCGGTCCGGCGCGAACCACGCCACCCGGTCCAGCTCCGGGAACTCCTGCCGCCGTCCGGAGCGCGGCGGCCACTCCATCGTGAAGGTCCCCGGGTCGATCGTGTCCGGGTCGAGGTCCGCCTCCACCGCCCAGGCCGTGACGATCTTGCCGTTGCGCTGCACCACCTCGCCCAGCGGTACGGCCTCCCCGTCCGGCGGCGCCACGCCCAGCTCCTCCCGGAACTCCCGCCGGGCCGCCTCCCAGGCCGGCTCGGCGGGGTCGTACTCGCCCTTCGGCACGGTCCAGGCGCCCGCGTCCTTCTTCGCCCACAGCGGGCCGCCCATATGGCCGAGCAACACCTCAAGCCCCTGGTCCGTGTGCCGGAACAACAGCAGTCCCGCGCTGCGCCTCGCCGTCCGCACCGTCACGGTCCGACCTCCGGATGGGCTGCCAGCAGGGCTTCCACCGTATCGGCCTCCTCGGGGCGCTTGTCCTCGCGATAGCGGATCACGCGGGCGAAGCGGAGGGTGACACCGGCCGGGTAGCGGGTGGAGCGCTGGAGGCCGTCGTAGGCGATCTCCACGACGAGCTCGGGGCGCACCCGCACCACCCGCCCGTCGTCCTCGACCGCCAGCTCCCCCAGCCGCCCGGTCTGCCAGGCGAGCATCGCGTCCGTCATGCCCTTGAAGGTCTTGCCGAGCATCGCGAAGCCGCCGTCCTGGGTGCGGGCGCCGAGGTGGAGGTTGGACAGCCGGCCGGTGCGCCGGCCGTGGCCCCACTCGGCGGCCAGCACCACCAGGTCCAGGGTGTGCACGGGCTTGACCTTCAGCCAGGAGGCGCCGCGCCGACCCGCGCTGTAGGGCGCGTCGAGCCCCTTGACCACCACGCCCTCGTGGCCCCGGGCCAGGGTGTCGGCGAGGAACCGTTCCGCCTCCGGGATGTCCCCGGGCCCGGAGACGAGCGTGCGGCGCACCCGCATCGGCTCGGGCACCAGCCCGGCCAGCTCGGCGTGCCGCTCGGCGAACGGCAGGTCCAGCAGATCGCGGCCGTCCACCGCGAGGGCGTCGAAGAAGACGGGGGAGACCGGGACCTCCCCGGCCGCCCGCGCCACGTCCGTGCGCGAGCCGACCCGGCCCGCGGTCTCCTGGAAGGACCGGGGCCGCCCGGCCGCGTCGAAGGAGATCACCTCCCCGTCCAGGATGAACCGCTCGCCCGGCAACGCCAGCGCGGCGGCGGTGACCTCGGGCAGCCGGCCGGTGATGTCGTCCAGGGTGCGGGTGTGGATCCGCACCCGGCCGCCGTCCCGGTGCACCTGGACCCGGATGCCGTCCAGCTTCTCCTCCACCGCGCAGGCGCCCAGCTTCTCCACCGCCTCCGCGACCGACGACGCGCTGTGCGCCAGCATCGGCAGCACCGGGCGCCCCACGGTGAGCCGGAACCGCTCCAGCGCCGCTGGCCCCTCGCCGAGCAGCGCCCCGGCCACCGTCTGGAGCGAGCCCGCGAGCATCACGGCCCGCCGTACGTCCGCCGGGTCCGCTCCGGTCGCCCGGGCCAGCCCCTCGACGGCCACCGCGTCCAGGGCGCCCTGGCGGACCTCGCCGGTGAGCAGGCCGAGCAGGAAGCGCTGCTCCGCCTCGGTGGCCGCGCCCATCAGCTCGCCGACGATCCGGGCCCGCTCCGCCTGGGCGCCGGGCCCGGCCACCGCGCCCAGCTCGCCGAGCCGGGCGTCGACCTCGCGCACGGTGAGCGTCGGCTCGGCGGCCGGCGGCACCGGGCGGCCCAGCACCTTCCAGCCGACCCCGAGCCGGCCCTGTGGCAGCCGTCCGGCCAGATAGGGGATGACGATCGGCGCGTCCTCCGCCCCGGCCTCCCGGAACAACTCCGCGAGCAGCGCGGTCTTGCGGGACCGCGCCGCCGTCGCGGCGACCTCCCGGGACACCTCGGCCAGCCGGGTCAGCAGCATGTCCCCAGAGTGCACCGGAGGCGCCCCGTCTACACCCCCGCGGCCGCGTCGAGGTCGGCCATCAGCAGTTCCGCGTTGATCGCCGCGCCCGCCCGGTAACCGAGGCCGGCCGCGTTGACCACCTGCTCGGCGAAGCCGCTCGCGTTGCCCGCCGCCCACAGCCCGGGCACGCTCGTCAGACCCCGTTCGTCGATCACCGGGTAGCTGCCGAACGGGGTCTCGCGCATGTCCGCGCCCAGCCTGACCAGCAGGTCGTTGTTCGGGACGGCGCGCGGGGCGACGTACAGCACCGCGCGGTCGTGCACGGTGCCTCCCCCACAGGCGCCCCCGGCCAGCCGGACCCCGGTGAGCCGGTCGTCGGCGACCACCAGCCCCGCCACCTCGCCGGGCACCACCGCGACCCCGGCGGCGGCCAGCCGGCGCAGGTCCCGGTCGGTCAGCTCGGCCTCGTCCACCCGGTGCAGGAAGAGCCGCACGTCCTTCGACCACCGGGTGACCAGCAGCGCCTGGTGCACGCTCAGCGGTGAGGTGGCGAGGACCCCGGTCGGCCGGTCGCGCACCTCCCAGCCGTGGCAGTACGGGCAGTGCAGCACGTCCCGGCCGAACCGCTCGGCCAGGCCCGGCAGCGGCGGCAGCTCGTCCGTCAGGCCGGTGGCGATCACCAGCTGCCGGGCCCGTACGGCCCGGCCCCCGGCGAGGGCGAGGGTGAAGTCCCCGTCCCCCGTCGCGTCGACCACCCGGTCCCGGACCAGCTCCACCCCGTAGCGGGCGATCTCCGCGCGCCCCACCGCCAGGAACTCGGCCGGGGACATGCCGTCCCGGGAGAGGTAGCCCTGCAGGTGCGCGGACGGCGCGTTGCGGGGCTCGCCCGCGTCGACCACCAGGGTGCGGCGCCGGGACCGGCCCAGCACCAGCGCGGCGGACAGCCCGGCCGCCCCGCCGCCGACGACGACCACTTCGTACTTCTCGGTCATGGTGACCACCTCCGCCCCGACCGTCGCCCCGACGGTGCCGCATTGACAAACGGCTTTGCCGAATCTGCAATAAGGGCATGAGTACCGACGACGTTCTCGCCGAGGTCGGCCCCCGGCTGCGGCGGCTCCGCAAGGACCGGGAGGTGACCCTGGCGGCGCTGTCCGAGGCCACCGGCATCTCCGTCAGCACCCTCTCCCGGCTGGAGTCCGGCCTGCGCCGGCCCAGCCTGGAGCTGCTGCTGCCCATCGCCCAGGCCCACCAGGTCCCGCTGGACGAACTGGTCGGCGCGCCCCCGGTCGGCGACCCCCGGGTGCGGGCCCGGCCGATCACGCGGCACGGGCGCACCCTGTATCCGCTGACCCGGCAGCCGGGCGGGCTCCAGGCCTACAAGGTGGTCGAGCCCCAGCGCGGCGCCGAGCCCGATCCCCGCACCCACGAGGGCTACGAATGGCTGTACGTGCTGTCGGGGCGGCTGCGCCTGGTGCTCGGACAGCACGACGTGGTGCTCTCGCCGGGGGAGGCGGCCGAGTTCGACACCCGCGTGCCGCACTGGTTCGGGCCCGCGGGGGACGGGCCGGTGGAGTTCCTGAGCCTGTTCGGGCCGCAGGGCGAGCGGATGCACGTACGGGCGCGGCCGGCCCGCTCGTGACGCGCGCCGGGTGCCCGGAGTCCCGTCGCCTGTTCCCTGATCGGCAAGCGACCGCTTAGTATGCGGTCGGACCCGGTCAGACGAAGCAGTCCCGTGGAGGCCCCGCATGCAGGCATGGCAAGTGCACGAGAACGGCGAGCCGAGCGAGGTGATGCGCCTGGCGGACACGCAGCGGCCCACGCCCGGGGACGGCCAGGTGCTGCTGCGGGTGCGCGCCGCCAACGTCAACTTCCCCGACGCGCTGCTGTGCCGGGGCCAGTACCAGGTGCGCCCGCCGCTGCCCTTCACGCCCGGGGTGGAGATCTGCGGCGAGACCCAGGACGGCCGCCGGGTGATCGCCAATCCGGTGCTGCCGTACGGAGGTTTCGCCGAGTACGCCGTCGCCGACGCCCGCGCCCTGCTCCCCGCGCCGGACGCGCTGGACGACGCCGAGGCCGCCGCCCTGCACATCGGCTACCAGACCGGCTGGTTCGGCCTGCACCGGCGCGCCCGGCTGGAGGCGGGGGAGACCCTGCTCGTGCACGCCGCCGCCGGGGGCGTGGGCAGCGCCGCCGTCCAGCTCGGCAAGGCGGCCGGCGCCACCGTCATCGGTGTCGTGGGCGGTGCGCGCAAGGCCGCCGTCGCCCGGGAACTGGGCTGTGACGTGGTGGTCGACCGGCGCGCCGAGGACGTCGTCGCCGCCGTGAAGGAGGCCACCGGCGGCCGGGGCGCCGACGTGGTCTACGACCCGGTCGGCGGCGAGGCGTACACCCAGTCCGCCAAGGTCGTCGCCTTCGAGGGCCGGATCGTCGTCGTCGGCTTCGCCGGCGGCACCATCCCCACCCCCGCCCTCAACCACGCCCTGGTGAAGAACTACTCGATCCTCGGCCTGCACTGGGGCCTGTACAACACCAAGAACCCGGAGCTGGTCCGGCACTGCCACGGACAGCTCACCGAGCTGGCCGCGCGGGGCGCCGTCAAGCCGCTGGTCAGCGAGCGGGTGCCGCTGGCCGGCGCGGCCGCCGCCGTGCAGCGGGTCGCCGACGGGGTGACCACCGGCCGGATCGCCGTCGTACCGGAGAACGGAGCCGCCGCATGACCGACGCCGGAGAACTGCGCAGCCGCACACGGGAGTTCCTCGCGCAGCACCCGCCCGCCGGCACCGACCGCCTGGACTTCCTGCGGGCCCGGTTCGACGCCGGTCTCGCCTGGGTGCACTACCCCGAGGGCCTCGGCGGCCTCGGCGCCCCGCGCTCCCTCCAGGGCGTCGTGGACGCCGAACTCCAGGCCGCCGGCGCCCCCGACAACGACCCCCGGCGCATCGGCATCGGCCTCGGCATGGCCGCGCCGACCGTCCTCGCCTACGGCACCGAGGAGCAGAAGCGGCGCTTCCTGCGGCCCCTGTGGACCGGGGAGGAGGTCTGGTGCCAGCTGTTCAGCGAGCCCGGCGCCGGCTCCGACCTGGCCGCGCTCGGCACCCGGGCGGTCCGCGAAGGCGACACGTGGGTGGTCAACGGGCAGAAGGTGTGGACCTCCAGCGCCCATCTCGCCCGCTGGGCCATCCTGATCGCCCGCACCGACCCGGACGTGCCCAAGCACCAGGGCATCACCTACTTCGTCTGCGACATGACCGACCCCGGCGTGGAGGTCCGGCCGCTGCGCCAGATCACCGGCGAGGCCGAGTTCAACGAGGTCTTCCTCACCGACGTCCGCATCCCCGACAACCACCGCCTCGGCGCGGTCGGCGACGGCTGGCGGGTCGCCCAGACCACGCTGAACAACGAGCGCGTCGCCATCGGCGGCATGGCCCTGCCCCGCGAGGGCGGCATGATCGGCCCCGTCGCGAAGACCTGGCGGGAACGCCCGGAACTGCGCACCCACGCACTGCACCAGCGGCTGCTGACGCTGTGGGTGGAGGCCGAGGTGGCCCGGTTCACCGGCGAGCGGCTGCGCCAGCAGCTCGTCGCCGGCCAGCCCGGACCCGAGGGCGCCGGCATGAAGCTCGCCTTCGCCCGCCTCAACCAGGAGATCAGCGGCCTGGAGGTGGAACTGCGGGGCGAGGAGGGCCTGTTGTACGACGACTGGACCATGCGCCGCCCCGAGCACGTCGACTTCACCGGCCGCGACGCCGGTTACCGCTATCTGCGCTCCAAGGGCAACAGCATCGAGGGCGGCACCAGCGAGGTGCTGCTGAACATCATCGCCGAGCGCGTCCTGGGCCTGCCCGCCGAACCGCGCACCGACAAGGACGTCGCCTGGAAGGACCTCGCCCGATGACGGATCTGCTGTACTCCGAGGAGGAAGAGGCGCTGCGCGCGGCCGTCCGCGACCTGCTCACGGACCACTGCGCACCGGCCGGCGTGCTCGCCCGCACCGAGTCGGACGCGCCCCACGACCGCGCGCTGTGGAAATCCCTCACCGAGGACATGGGCCTGGCCGGTCTCCTGGTGCCCGAGGAGCAGGGCGGCCAGGGCGCCTCCCACCGCGAGGCGGCCGTCGTCCTGGAGGAGCTGGGCCGGGCCGTCGCCCCCGTGCCGTACCTCACCAGCGCGGTCGTGGCCACCGAGGCGCTGCTCGCCTGCGGCGACCGCGAACTGCTGGCACGCCTCGCCTCCGGACGGACCATCGGTGCCCTGGCGGTCGGCCTGCACACCGGCCCGGCCGCCGGCGTCAAGGCCGTCCGGTTGGAGAACGGCGCCCTGCACGGCGAGCTGACCGGGATCGCCGACGCGGCCGTGGCCGACGTGCTGCTCGTCCCGGCCGACGACGGCGGCCTGTACGCCGTCGCCGCCGACGCGGTGACGGTCCTGCCGCAGACCTCCCTCGACCTCACCCGCCCGCTGGCCACCGTACGGTTCGAGGGCGCCGCCGGCCGCCGCGTCGGGGACGCGGGGCCCGCCGTGCGCCGGGCCCTGCGCGCCGCCGCCGGACTGCTCGCCGCCGAACAGCTCGGGGTCGCCGACTGGGCGCTGACGGAGACGGTCCGCCACCTGAAGGAGCGCAAGCAGTTCAACCGGCCGGTCGGCGGGTTCCAGGCGCTCAAGCACCGGCTGGCCCGGCTCTGGCTGGAGGTGGTCCACCTGAGGGCCGCCGCCCGCGCCGCCGCCGACGCCCTCGCCCGTGGCCGGGACGCCGACATCACGGTGGCCGTCGCCCAGGCGTATGCCGCGCCCGTCGCCGTACGCGCCGCCGAGGAGGCGCTGCAACTGCACGGCGGGATCGGCATGACCTGGGAGCACCCCGTCCACCTGTATCTGAAGCGGGCCAAGGCGGACTCGATCGCCTACGGCACGGCGGGCGCCCACCACGAGGCGCTGGCCGGGCTGGTCGACCTCCAGGCCCCCTGACGCCTCGCCGGTGAAGCCCGCCCCACCCGGGGCGGGCTTTCCGCGCGCCCGAAGTGAACAGCGCGCCAACTCCCCGTCGCGGGGGCTCCGTCGAGGCACACCCGCACGCATACTCTCCCCGGTCCCCACCATCCCCAGGGAGGCAGCGCATGGCCCTCACCACCCGTCGCGGAGCCCTCACCACCCTCGGCGCCGCCCTCGCGGGCACCCTCGCCCTGCCCGCGGGCGACGCGCTGGCCGGTGCACGCCGGCGGTGGCCCCGCCCGCTGTGGCAGGCCCACGCCCACAACGACTACGCCCACCCGCGGCCCCTGTACGACGCCCTCGACCACCGTTTCGGCAGCGTCGAAGCCGACGTCTTCCTCGTCGGCGACCAGCTCCTCGTCGGCCACGAGGCATCCGACCTCGACCCGACCCGCACCCTCGAATCCCTCTACCTCGAACCGCTGGCCGCCCGGGTCGCCGCCCAGCACGGCTGCGTCCACCGCGGTTCGCGCCGCCCGCTGCAACTCCTCGTCGACCTCAAGACCGAGGGCGCCTCGACCTACCTCGCGCTCGACCGCCGACTGCGCCGCTACCCGCACCTGTTCACCCGGTACGCGCACGGCCGCGTCCACCCCGGACCGGTCACCGCCGTCGTCTCCGGCGACCGGGCGGCCCGCACCCCGATGGCCGCGCAGACCGAGCGGCGCGCCTTCTACGACGGCCGGCTCGCCGACCTGGCCGCCGGCTCCGCCCCGGTCTCCCTGATCCCGCTCGTCAGCGACAACTGGACGCAGAACTTCACTTGGACCGGCACCGGGGCCTTCCCGGACGCCGAACGGCACAGGCTGCGGACCATCACCGCCACCGCCCACGCGCGCGGGCAGCGGGTCCGGTTCTGGGCCACGCCCGACACCGCCGGCCCGGCCCGGGACGCGCTGTGGGCCGAGCTGGTGGCCGCCGGGGTGGACCACCTCAACACCGACGACCTGGCCGGGCTGGAGGCCTTCCTCGACGCCCACGCCCCCGGGTAAGACCACACGAACGGCGGACGTGTCAGCCGCCCGGACGAACCCTCCGCTACGTCACACTTGCGCCCGAAACGCCGCACACGGGGCGTGGCGGAGGAGGTTCCGATGGCGATTTCCATCTCTGTGGTGCTGCTGCTCCTGGTCCTGGTCGTGATCTTCATGCGCAGTGGCGCGCTGAAGGTCTCCCACGGCCTGGTCTGCATGCTGTTCGGCTTCTACATGGCCTGCACGAGCATGGCGCCCACCATCCACAGCGGGCTTTCCGCGACCGCCGACCTGGTGAGCAGCCTGCGGCCCTGAGCGGGACGCGCCTCAGTCCGCCGAGAAGACGCCGACGCCGTTGGGCACGGGACGCTCGGTGCCGCCGCTGGGGTGGTTGCGCACGGTCACGGCGGAGTCGCCCGCCTCGCGGGTCACCATCTCCGTCGAGCCGCCGCCGTCCAGGTTGAACGCGTCGGAGGCGCCCAGCGACCGCAGGACGTCCGCCTCCTCGTGGACGGTCAGTCCCGAGCGGTAGTCCGCGCCCCCGTCCAGCGCCAGGAGCAGCAGTTGCCGGCCGCCGTCCTTGACGCCCACGGCCGTGCGCACCGCCGACGTCTCGTCGTCCAGCCCGGGCAGCGGGGCGCCGCCGCGGACGATCGGGAACCCGCCGACGGCGAACGCGTACGGCACTCCGGACGAGGCCGCCGTCAGTCCGTGCGTGATCCGCACCGGGTCGCCGACCGACAGCGCGCGCAGCTCGCGCGCGCCCTCCTCGCGGCCCACCAGGACCGTGGTGTCCGCGGGGATCGCGCCGCCGCCCGGGGTGCCGGAGACGGCGGCCACCCGGCCGTCGCGCACCTTCACCTCGTAGGCGTCCTCGCTGCACGGCGCCGAGCGCTGGGTGTCGGTGCCGCACACGGCGCGCTCGCGGGAGGCACCGCCCCAGCGCGCGGTGAACGCGCCGACGGAATTCACCGGCAGCGCGTACTGGTTGAGGCCCTTCAGCGGCAGCTCGCCCCCCGGTGTGGCGGCCGAACCGGTGAGGGAGAGCCGGTCCAGGCGGGCCCGCCGGTCGGTGCCCACGCCGAGCACCTCCCGGGTGTCGGTGCCCGGGGGCAGCGCGGGCCCGAACCGCTGGCCCTTGGGCACCGCCGCCTTGAGCACCTGCCCGTTCGCGACGGCCGGTCCGACGGGCGCGCCGGTGGCGTCCACGCCCGGGTGCTGGGTCTCGGTGATGTGGAAGAAGTCGCCGTTCACCCCGGCGACCGCCCCGGCCGAGTCCGCCAGCCGGGAGACCGTCGCCCGGGCCGCCACCGTGCCCGGGTACAGCAGGTCGACGCGGACGTGCGGGTTGCCCAGGTCCACCGTGAGCAGGTGGACGCGGGCCGTGCCCTTCGCCGCGTCGACGTCGAACTGCCGGTAGGCGACGCCCGGTGCGATCCGCCGGCCCGCCGGTGCGGCACCGGCCGGTGCCGCACCCGCCAGTACCGTGCCGGCCAGCACACCGAGCGCCGTGACCGTCGTGAGAACCGCTCCGCCCGCCGCCGAGCGCCCGCCGCGTCTGGTCACCCGTGCCTCCTGATGCCTCGTCAACCGCCCCCGTGTGCAGGGGCAGTGCAGCAGACTCGGGCGACCGGCGGTACGCCTACGCGTCGACGACGCGGGAACGGGTGAGAAAACGTACCCCCTCGGGTGCCTCCAGCGAGAAGCCGCTGCCGCGTCCCGGGACGACGTCCACGATCAACCGCGTGTGGCTCCACGCCTGGTACTGGCCGCGCGCCATCCAGAACGTCACGGGCTCCGGCACACCCGCCACGGCCAGCTCCGCCAGCAGCACGTCCGAACCGCCGGTGCGGAACTCGCCGTCGGGATAGCACATGGGGGCGCTGCCGTCGCAGCAGCCGCCGGACTGGTGGAACATCAGCGGCCCGTGCTCGGCCCGCAGCCGGCGCACCAGCTCCGCGGCGCGCGGGGTGAGTTCGACGCGCGGGGTCTCCTGTGCCATGGCACCGTCCCTGACAGTCGCGGGATTACCGCGTACCAGTCTCACGGTGCCTCAGCATGGCGTCCAGAGCGCGGGGTTGGCCGGCCCCGGACTACCGCCGGCCGGCGCGCCGCGCCAGCAGGGCGTACGTTCCCGAGGCCACCACCAGTCCGGCCGGCAGCGCCAGGTCCACGCCCAGGGCGGCGGCCACGGGTCCGGTGCAGACGCTGTCGACGCACAGCGCGGCGGCCGCCACCCCCGCCGTCAGGGCCAGCGCCCCGGGCCCGTGGACGCCGCCGGTGTACCAGAACGGCCCGCCGGGCGACTCGTCGGCGAGGGCGGCACCGTCGTAACGGCCCCGGCGCAGCAGGATGTCCGTGGCGTAGACGGCCGTGGCGGGGCCGAGCAGCAGCACGGTCAGCTGGAGCACGTCGCCGACGGTGTCGAGGAAGTCGGAGACCAGCAGCGCGTACAGGGTGAGTGCCACGGCCACCGCGCCGTCCACCAGGACGCTGAGCGTGCGCCGGATGCGCAGCCCGACGGCCTGCAGGGCGAGTCCGGCGCTGTAGGACGTCAGCGCGTTCAGCGCGATGGTGCCGAGGACCAGCGCGAGCAGGAACACCGGGCGGAACCAGCCGGGCAGCAGCCGCTGGAGCGAGGACTCCGGGTCGTTCATGTCGACGGCGGTCGCGGCGCAGGCGCCGATGCCGCACACCAGGACACTGGGCACGAAACCGCCGAGCGCCGTCCAGCCGGCCACCGCCTTCGCGGGCGTGGCGCGGGGCAGATAGCGCGAGAAGTCCGCGCTGGTGGTGTACGACAGCGGGCCCGAGGCGATGAGGGCGGTCCCGGCGGACACGGCCGCCCACAGGTCCGTGCCGGTCAGCGGTCGCCCGGGGGCGTAGCCGAAGTCGGTGTGCCGCAGTACCGCGACGCCCACCACGGCGAACACCGCCGACAGCGCCAGGGTGATCGGCAGGTAGAGCCGGACGATCGCGGCGTGGCCGTAGACGCCGATGGTGAGGGTGACGGCGGCGATCAGCACCACGACGGCCGCCTTCACCCCGGCGTTCAGCGGCAGGCCCGCCCGCTCCACGAGGGAGAAGGCCGCGGTCGCCGCCGCCGCGAGGTTCAGCGCGAAGTAGCACACGGAGATCAGCCAGCCGGTCACCGCGTTGTTCACCCGGTTCCCGCGCACCCCGTACAGCGCCCGGGTCACCACCTCGCTCGGCGCGCCCGCCACCGGGCCCGGCACCGCCAGCAGGCCGGTGAGCAGCCAGCACAGATTGCCCACGACGATCACCGCGAGCGCCTGCCACAGGCTCAGCCCCATCAGCACCAGCGCGCCGCCCACCACCAGGCTCAGGTAGTTGACGTTCGCGGCGGCCCACACGGAGAACAGCTCGCGCGGCCGGCCCCGGCGTTCGGAGTCCGGTACGGGGTCGATGCCGTGCGCCTCGACTCCGGTGCCCCCGGGGGACCGGGAGGAGGTGGCGCCGCCCGCGTCGCCGGACGCGGGCCGGGCGCCGGGGCGCGGGTCGGGAAGCGTGGACGCCATGGGGCCTCCGGAGGCGGTGGGATGGGCCTGGCCGCTTATTGAGCAGGTGACCAGTTGCTTATTGGTCGCACACTCAATAGCATCGCCGTCATGTCGTCAAGCGTTCAGCGCAAGCGGATCCGCAAGGACCCCGCCGCCCGGCGGGCGGAGATCGTCGCCGCCGCCGCGGCCGTCGCCTTGGCCGAGGGCCTGGAATGCGTCACCCTCCGCCGGATCGCCGAGGAACTCGCCGTCCGCCCCGGGCTGATCAGCCACTACTTCCCCTCGGCCGAGGACCTGGTCGCCGAGGCGTTCGGCAGCGCGGCGACCGGCGAACTCGACCGTCTCCTCCCGGCCGGGCGCGCCGGGCACACGCCCACCGGGCATCTGGCCCGCTTCCTCGCCCGCACCTCGGGGGAGGCGTACGACGCGATCAGCCGGCTGTGGATCAACGCCCGCCACCTCAGCCGCTACCGGCCCGTCCTGCGCGACCGGGTCGCCGAACAGGAGGCCGCCTGGCGCGGCCGGCTGGAAACGCTGGTCCGGGACGGAGTGGAAGCCGGCGAGTTCGTCGCCGCGGATCCGTCGGCGGTCGCCGTGCAGATCCTCGTCGTCCTCGACGGCCTGGGCGTCCACGCCAACACCGCGACACCCGAGCGCCCGGCCGCGGTCCTGCGCATGCCTCGCACCACGGCCGAGCGGGAACTCGGGCTGCGGCCCGGCACGCTCGACGAAGCCGCCGGCTGATCCCCCCGGCCCCCCGCTGTCCCCACCCCCTCCCGTGAGTGAAGGAGCCCTCCGTGCCCGCCGACCTCGTCCTGCTCTCCGCCCGGCTGCTCGACCCCGGCACGGGCGACCTCCTGCCGCACACCGCCCTCGCCGCGGAGCGGGGGCGGATCGGCTTCCTCGGCGACGACCGGGAGGCCCGCGCCCTGGCCGGGCCCGGCACCACCGTGGTCGACCTGCGCGGTGCGGTGGTCACCGCCGGGCTCACCGACGGCCACCTGCACCCGGTGTCCGGCGCCGAACGCACCATGGGCGTCGACCTGTCCGGCTGCCGCGACCTGGACGCCGTACGCGCCGCGCTCGCCGCTGCGGTACGCGACCTGCGCCCGGGTGCCTGGCTGCGCGGGTGGGGCCTGGACCCCAACGCCTTCGGCGCCGCGCCCGTGGCCACCGCCGCCCTCGGCCCCGTCCTCGACTCGGTGCCCGCGCTCGTCGACCTGTTCGACGCGCACTCGGCCCTGGCCAGCGAGCGGGCGCTGGAACTGGCCGGTGTCGACGGGCCGCGCGCCTTCGCCCAGGGCTCGGAGATCGTCTGCGACGCCGACGGCCGGCCCACCGGGCTGCTGCTGGAGGACGCCGCCTGCGAGGTCGTCGAGGCGGTCGCCCCCCGGCCCACCGAGGCCGAGGTGCGTGCCCGCGCCGCCGAGGTACTGGCCGCCATGGCGGCCTCCGGGCTCACCGGCGGGCACGCCATGGACGCGAACGGCGACAGCCTCGCCGTCTACGCCGCCCTGGAGGCCGAGGGCGCCCTGCCCCTGCGGCTGAGGATCGCCCCCTGGTGCCGGCCGGAGGCGGACGACGCCGACATCGCCGAACTGGTCCGGCTCCAGGGCACCGGGGGCGCGCTGTGGCGGGTGGCGGGCGTGAAGCTGTTCATGGACGGCACCATCGACAACGGCACCGCCTGGCTGGAGGCCCCCGACTGCCACGGCCAGTCGGACCACGCCCACTGGCCCGACCCCCGGCGCTACACCCGGGTGATCGCCGACCTGCACCGCGCCGGTGTGCCCACGGCCACCCACGCCATCGGCGACGCGGCGGTCCGCCATGTGCTCGACGCCGTCGAACGGGCCCAGACCGCGACCGCGCGGACGGGCGGTCCCGCCGGCACCGGCGTCGTACGGCACCGGGTCGAGCACATCGAGACCGTCCCCGACGACACCGTCCGGCGGTTCGCGCCGCTCGGCGTCGCCGCCTCGATGCAGCCCACCCACTGCTGCGAGTTCACCCGGGCGGACCACACCGACAACTGGTCGCGCCGGCTCGGCGAGGAGCGGGCCGGCCGCGCGTTCCGCTGCCGCGACCTGTGGGAGGCCGGGGCCCGGGTCGTCCTCGGCTCCGACTGGCCCATCGCGCCGTACCCGCCGCTGGCGGTCATGGCCGGCGCCCGGCACCGGCGGCCCGCCGACCTCTCGCTGCCCCCGCACGGCCCCGAGCAGGCCCTCACCCCGCTCCAGGCGCTCCAGGGCATGACCGTGTGCGCGGCCTGGGCGGCGGGCGAGGAGGACCGCGCCGGCCGGCTCGCGGTCGGCCACCGCGCCGACCTCACGGTGCTCGCCGACGATCCGCTGCGGGTACCCGACGGCGACCTGGCCGCACTGCCCGTACTGCTGACGGCGGTGGCGGGACGGGTCACGCACCGGGCGGCGGAGGTGTAGCGCGCGGGCCGGGGGAGGGGCGGGGCGTCGGTCTCGGGGGCCCGGCGGGCGAGGGGGCGCGCCGCTCGCGGTGGGGCCCGTGTTCAGCGGGCGCAATTCCGGCGTTCGCGGCGTTCCCGGAGGGCGCGGCGGGCCTCCGGCAGCAGCGGGAGCAGCGACACGACGACGACCAGGGCCACCACGAGCAGCAGATAGTCGTCGATGTGCGGCACGGACGCCCCCAGGGTGTACCCGGCGAGGACCAGCGCCTGCGACCACAGCACCCCTCCCACCGCCTGCCACAGCGTGAACGTCCCGGCGGGCACGCCCAGCACCCCGGCCACCGGGTGCAGCACCGTCCGCAGCAGCGGCACGAACCGGCCGATCACCAACGCCTTGCCGTGGCCGTAGCGGGCCAGCAACCGCTCCGCCCGCGCCGCCGCGGCCGTCACCCGGCGGCTGGACGTACGCGCCAGCAGCGCCCGCCCGCCGTGCCGCCCGAGCAGATACCCCACCTGGCCGCCGGCCACGGCCCCCACGGCCGCGCACACCAGCACCTGCCACAGCGTGAGCCGGGGCGGCTGCTGGGCGCCGCCCGCGCACAGCACCCCGGCCGGGAACAGCAGGGTGTCACCGGGCAGGAAGAAGCCGACGACCAGCAGGCCCGACTCCGCGAAGACCACCGCCAGCACGCCCAGCGCGCCGAAGGCGGCCAGCACCGACGCGCTGTCCATCGGGTTGACGGCGGTCACCTGCCCGCACCTCCCGGCCCGCTCGCGGACGCCTCCACTCCCCAGCATCACCCGCGCGGGCACCCCCGCGCGCCCCGGTTCTCCCCGTCCCGGCCCCGGGCCGGCCGGTTCCCCGGCGGCGCGCTCCGGCCGGTGTACGCGGTCGCCATCGACGCCGCCGAGTCGCAGGCCGGCGGGGGCGTGAGCCGGGGGCGTACCGCATTCGCGCCTCCGGCCGCATCGCCCATCGGACCCGATTCACTCGAATGGCTTAACGAAACCAGGCCTTGGCTTTTCATTTCATTCCTCTGGCTGAGAGGATGCCGAGGCCACCCTCTCCACATTTTTGTATGAAAATCTCAAAAGGGTGGCGAGTCGAATGTGAGAGCGCAGTGGCAGATATTTTCGACAAGCAGTTGACGGCCGTCATGCAGCACGCGACGCGCATGCGGCCGAGGGCCGTCTACAACGCACTCGAGGCACGCGGAGGGGAGGTGTTCCTGGGTGGAAAACGCCTGGTCATGGCCGCCCGAAACGATTATCTTGGCCTTTCCGGTCATCCCCGTGTCGTGGCGGCGGCGGCCGACGCGGCCCGTCGCTGGGGTGCCTCCGCCTCGGCGAGCCGGCTGATCGGCGGGACGCTCACCCTGCACGAGGAACTGGAGGCCAGGCTGGCCGCGTTCCTCGACGCCGAGGCGGTGATCGTGACCACCACCGGCTTCGAGGCCAACCTGGCGCTGGCTCCCCTGCTCGGCCGCGGTGACATCGTCTTCAGCGACAAGGCCAACCACGCCTCGCTGATCGAGGCGGTGCGGCTGGGCTTCGCCGACAGACGCTGGTACCGGCACTCGGACATGGCGGACCTGGAACGGAAGCTCGCGGCGGCCGACCCGGACGCCGCCAAGGCGATCCTCACGGACGGCCTGTTCTCCATGGAGGGCGACCTGTGCCGGCTCCCGGAGCTGGTCGCCCTCGCCCGGCGCCACGGCGCCCGCCTGGTGGTCGACGGCGCCCACGACATCGGGCTGCTCGGGCCCGGCGGACGCGGGGTGACCGACCACTTCGGGCTGCCCGACGCCGTCGACCTCCACACGGGCACCCTGTCCAAGGGCTTCGGCTCCATCGGGGGCTTCCTCGCCGGGCCGGCCGAGGTGATCCACTACCTCCGCCACACCTCGCGGTCCGTCATCTTCACCACCTCGATCCCTCCCGCATCGGCCGCGGCGGCGCTGGCGGCCCTGACCATCATCGAGTCGGAGCCCGAACGCCGGGCGCGCGCCTTCGAGGTGGCCCGGCAGGTGCGGGACGGCCTGCGCGGCCTCGGCTTCGACACGGGCGACTCGGTCACCCCGATCGTGCCCGTGATCACGGGACGCAAGGAGCTGGCCACGGCCCTGTGGCGGGAGGTGCTCACCGAGGGCGTCTTCACCAGCGCCGTCTCCGCACCGGCCGTACCCGAGGAACGCTCGCTGGTCCGGCTGTCCCTCCAGGCCACGCACACCGACGAGGACATCGACCGCATCCTCCAGGCGTTCGCCCACGCCGGCCGCCGCCTCGGCCTCATCCCCGCCGGGCCCCCGCCCGTCCCGGTGCAGCCGACCCTGAGGGAAACGCTTCTGGACTGGGTGTCATGAGCGTCGCGGTCACCCCCGTGCAGACGCGCACCGATCTCACCGCCTTCATCCGGCTCCCGTACCACCTGTACCGCGACGACCCGCGGTGGGTGGCCCCGCTGGAGCGCGAGCGCCGTTCCTTCCTGGACCCGGCCCGCAATCCGTACCACCGGGTGGCCGAGGTCAGACTCTTCCTCGCGCGGCGGCACGGCACCGTCGTCGGCAGGATCGCGGCCATCGTCGACCCTCGCTACAACGAGCGGCACGGAGCGGACCGGGGACTGATCGGGTTGTTCGAGTGCGCCGACGACACCGAGGCCGCCGCGGCCCTCTTCGACGCGGCGGACGACTGGCTCGCCGCGCAGGGGATGACGCGCACCTTCGGCCCCCTCGGATTCACCACCAACGACGAGTGCGGCATCCAGATATCGGGTTTCGATCAGCCGCACGTCCTCATGATTCCCCGCACCCGGCCGTATTATCCGCAACTCTTCTCCGCATGTGGATTCGAGAAGGCCAAGGATCTGGTCTCGTACGCCATTCCGATTCCCGGCGACGGGGAACCGCCCGCGGAATACCGTGAAGCCGCGGACCGCGTTCTCGCGACCCCGGGGCTCACCGTCCGGCCGATGGATCCGAAGCGGACGGAAGCCGATATGGAGACCGTCCGGAATCTCTACAATGAAACGTTCACCCGCAGCTATGGCTCGGTCCCCATCGACGAGGCGCAGTTCGGCTACACGATGCGCAAGCTGAAGCCCCTGCTGCGTCCCGGCCTCCTCCAGATCGCGGAGCTGCACGGCACACCCGTCGCCTTCCTGCTCTGCCTGCCCGACGCCCACCAGGCGCTGCGCGCGGTCCGCGGCCGGTTCACCACCTTCGGCCTGCCCATCGGGCTGATCCGGGCCGCGCGGGCCGTCCGCCGTATCGACCGCGTGCGCTTCGCCGCCATGGGCGTGGCGAAGGAACACCGCTCCCGTGGTCTGGCGGCGGCCCTGGTCACCCAGGCGCAGCGGGCCGCGTTCCGTCTCGGGTACACCGAGATCTCCTACTCCTGGGTCCTGGAGGACAACCACGCCTCCCGCCGCCACGGCGAGGCCCTCGGCGGCGTCCACACCCAGACGCACCGCCTCTACGAGCGCGCCACAGCCGGGTCGTGAGGCTCCGGAACCGGCTCGGAAGATCACGGTGATCTCTCCCGTCAGGCCGCCTCGGTCACGAGAAGTGGCGGTCGAGGGGTCCGGCCGGCTCGTACAGGCCGGCGCCGTCCTCGCATAGCTGGTGGACGGTGCACGCACCACATGAGCACAGGCCGGGAACCGGGCCGGTCTGGGTGGCGATCGACGGGTACCGGCTGTCGCCAGCCACCGCCCCGGAGGGCGCGCGGGTCCGGGATGACGAGTCCGGCACCGAGCGGGCGAAGGCGACATGTTCCACGCGGGAGACCGAAGGGCGTCGATCCGCGTCCCGCGGAACCGGCGATCGGCAACCGCCGCCCGACGGTGACCGCGAGCCGGCCGAGCGTCCGCAGGGCCGTCGGCCCGGCCGCGGTCCCAGCGCCCCGCGACGGGGCTGCCGCAACCGCGGCCCAGGGGGTGGTGGACAGGCATTCCGCAGGTCGGCCTGGGTACCCGTCGTGCGAACGACCCGATCGAACGAGGAGGCGGTCACCGTGACCGTGCCCGAGGAGAACCGCCCGAAGACGACCACGACGAACGAGGTCATCGAGGCGACCGACACCGGCGACGAGCAGCAGCAGCCCGGCGCGTCCGGCCGCTCGATGCGCGAGGCGATGGAAGAGGCGGGGATCACACCGGACGACTTCGAGGAGTAGCCGGGCGGACCCGTCCCGCCCTGACAGGCCCACGGTGACATGAAGAGGGCCGGTGCCTCGCGGCACCGGCCCTCTTGTTCGGCGGTGCCTCGCGCGGCACCGGCCCTCTTGTTCGGCGCAGGCCTCAGATGGCGCGGACGTTCGCGGCCTGCGGGCCCTTGGGGCCCTGGACGACCTCGAACTCGACCTGCTGGTTCTCCTCGAGGCTACGGAAGCCGTGGCCCTCGATCTCCGAGTAGTGGACGAACAGGTCCGGGCCGCCGGACTGGGCGATGAAGCCGAAGCCCTTCTCGGCGTTGAACCACTTCACGGTTCCCTGAGTCATTTGCTGCTCCTTGCAGGGGCGGGGTACGGAAGCCGCACCGTGCGGACTCCCGGGCCGGCCTGGACGCGACTTCTCCAGTTCCCTGAAGGAAGGCGGCGCCCGCGACATCGTTCTTCGCGAGCGTGCGGTGAAACACAGACACAAAAACTACGACCGCCCCGTACAACGAGCCGCCCGCCGGGTTCATTCCCGCCACCGGAAGATTCTCGTCACCGCTTCCCGGCGTTCCGCGCCCGCTTCACCCCGTTATGTGCGTAAGCGTCGATGGCGAGGGCACCCGGCAGGCCAGCGTCCTCAACCACAGCACGCACCGGTGGAGGCAGCATGATCAGCCATGAGCATCTGGTGGCAGACGTGGCGTCGCGGACCCACCTGGACGACACGGAGGCCGCCGACGCCGCCGTGCACCTCGTCCTCGCGGCCCTGAGCAGCCGCCTCGACCCACCGCGCAGGGAGCATCTGCGCAAGGCCGTACCGGCCCACGAACGCCCCGCGCTGCGGTACGGGGCCGACGTGGCGGACGACCGCGCCGTATCGCTCGACGATCTGCTGGCGGACGTGGCCCGGCCCGCCGGCGCCACCCCCGAGCAGGCACTCTTCCTGGCGCAGGCGGTCGTCTGCCGGATCGCGGCCGAGGACACGGACCTGGCGTCGGACCTGCGACGCGCCCTGCCGGACGAGTTCGGCACGCTGTTCGAGGAACCGGAGGAACCGGATCAGGCGCCCGGGCGCGGGGCCTCGTAGATCACCGGGCCGTAGGCCAGAGGGGTACTGCCGTCTCCCGGCGCCGTCGTAGCGTCATGCCATGACCGCAGCTGACGACACGACGTACCGCTACCGCACCGCCGTTCCCGAAGACGCTCCCGCCCTCGGAGCCCTGGACAGCTCCTTCACCACCGGCTCCGTCTTCCGGGTGACCGTGACGGAGGAGGGCTTCGGGGTGCGGGAGGTCCCGGTGGAGCCGCCGCTGACCAAGGTGTTCCCCGAGGACGAGCCGGCCGGTGCCGAGGCGGACGGCGAGGGGAGCGCGGACCACCGCACCTTCGTCGCAGAGGCGGCCTCCGGCGCGCCGGCCGGGTTCGTGGCCGTGTCGTACTCCGGCTGGAACCGCCGGCTGACCATCGAGGACATCGAGGTCGGCCCGGAGCACCGGGGCAAGGGGGTCGGCCGCGCGCTGATCGGCCTCGCGGTGGAGTTCGCCCGCGAGCGGGGGGCCGGGCACCTCTGGCTGGAGGTCAGCAACATCAACGCGCCGGCGATCCACGCCTACCGGCGGATGGGCTTCGCGTTCTGCGGGCTCGACACCACCCTGTACGACGGCACCCCCTCGGAAGGCGAGCAGGCGCTCTACATGAGCATGCCCTGCCCGTGAGCGGGCGGCCCCGCGTCGGTGCGCGCGGGATGCGGTGGCTGTGGCCCGTTCGCGCAGGAGGGGTCCCGGCCACCGCACGACCCGAGTCCCCGGGAGCGGCGCAGCCCCTGCTTGCCGGCCCCGACTGATCGCCCGCGAGGCCGAGTTGGCCACACGGAGCGGGCCTCGGCGAGGCCGGCGTCCCGGTGACGGTGCGCCCGCGCGAAGCCGCGGCGCAGTTAAGGGGGCGGGCGGGGCCGCCGAACACGGTGCCCCGGCGGCCGGGGACCGCCGTGCCCCGTCCGGCCGGTCAACGGGAGAGCGGGCTGTGCGACGTTGGCGGCCACGAGGCGTGGGCGGGCGGCTCGTCGGCGCCGACGCTCACCGGACCGGCGTCGGGCGCGTGCGGGCGGACCCCTCCCATCGCCCCGTCCCGGTACGGCCGTTCCCCGGCCGGTTCCCCGGTGCCTGCCCGGGACACCCCCGCGACCGGAGCGGACCGTGTCCGCGCGCACGGGGGGGCGTTCCGGACGAGTTGCGTACGGTCGTGGGCGGCAGGAGGGTGGAAGGAGGGCGACAAGGCAGGCTCGGACGCGCCGACTCACCGTACGGCCGGACGTGCGGTATCCGCCCGCCGAAGGTGTCTCGGGCGTGCGGCCGGGGCGGTCACCGGACCCACGGGGGCAGTCGGAGCGGAGACACCATGACGAACGAATCATTCGACCGCCGTGAGGGCGGCGACCAGTTCGATCTGTACGACCAGAGCGTCCTCAAGCGCGAGAACGCCTACACGGGAAAGTACCTCGTACTTCTCGATTGCCAGGAAGAGGAGCGCGGCATGGAGGCGCTGCGTTCCCAGGCCGGCATCGCGGCCGCGGAACAGGTGCGCGGTGCCGAGGCGGAGAACGCCGTGCGCGTCCTCGAAGAGCCGGACGTGTCCGCGCTCTTCCCGGAGCTGGGCGTCGCCGTCGTCGACGTGGCCCCCGACCAGCGCGAGGCCCTGATGACGACCGCCCAGGAGGAAGCGTCGATCATCGCCGCGGAGCCCGAGCGCCTGGTCTACATCTCGACGATCACGGACCGCTCGCGGGAAGTGAAGGGGTACTACCCCACGTACCGCAGCGACGAGGACGTCCTGGAGCGGCACACCACGGCGGCGATGGCCGTCTCGCTGGGCCCGGCCTGGGACGAGACCGATCACACCTGGGGCCTGCAGGCCGTGCGGGCCAACCATTCCCATCTGACCGGGCAGGGTGTCCAGGTCGCGGTGCTCGACACCGGGGTGGACACCGGCCACCCGGATCTCTCCCCGCGCATCGCCGGAACGGCGTCCTTCGTACCAGGGCAGTCCGTGCAGGACGGCAACGGTCACGGCACCCACTGCATCGGCACGGCCGCGGGTCCGGCGGAGCCCCACATGCGGCCGCGCTACGGCGTCGCCCCCGAGGCGCACATCCTGGCGGGCAAGGTGCTCAGCAACCAGGGCAGCGGGAGCGACGGGCAGATCCTCGCGGGGATCGCCTGGGCGCTGTCCCAGGGCGCGAAGGTGATCTCCATGTCGCTCGGCGCTCCGGTCAGTCCCGGGCAGTTGTTCTCGCCGGTCTTCGAGAAACTCGCCAAGCGCGTCGTCGACGCGGGCACGCTGATCGTCGCGGCGGCGGGCAACGACGGTGGGCCGGTCAACCATCCGGCCAACTGCCCCTCGATCCTGGCTGTCGCCGCCCTGGGCAAGGCACTCGACGTGGCGCCGTTCTCCTGCCGGGGCCAGAGTCTCATCGGTGCCGAGATCAACATCGCCGCGCCCGGGGTGGAGGTGCGCTCCGCCTGGCCGATGCCGCAGGTCTACAAGACGATCAGCGGCACCAGCATGGCCACCCCGCACGTCGCGGGTATCGTCGCGCTGCTGGCCGAGGGGGCGCCGGACGCCCCGGCGTCCGAGCTGAGGAAGCGCCTGCTCGCCGGCGCGTACCGGCTGGCGCAGCTCCCCACGAGCGTCGGCGCCGGACTGGGGCAGACTCCGTGACCGCATCCCCGCGGGTGGACGTCATCCTGTCCGTCGAGCCCGCGGGGTTCGCCGAGACGATGCGTGCGGCGCGCGCCGCCGGACTCACCGTGACAAGTGAGCAGCCGCTCATCGGCACGGCTGCCGGCACCATCGCCGAGGACCGGATCCCGCTGCTGCGGGCGGTGGAGGGCGTGGAGGCCGTCGAACGGGCCCGCACGATCCGTCTGCCACCGCCCGGGTCACCGGACCGGTGAGGCCGGCCCCGTGAGGACGGGGGTGATCGCCTTCGCCTGAGGGTGGGGTCGCCTGAGGGCGGGGGCGATCGCCGTCACCGACGGTCAGGGCCAGACACAGGTCCGGTCAGGGCCAGACACCGGAGAAGTCGATGCTCCGAGCCCACTCCGGGTGGTCTATGAGGGGGTTGCGGTTCCCCTGTATCGCGGCGATGGCGGCGTTGCGGTGCAACTCGTACTCGGACACGGGCTCGTTCTCGTGCCACTCCAGCAGGATGGGCAGCCGTGCCTCGGGGAACTCCGCCGGCCTGTCCCCGACTCGGCCGGGGTAGCGCACCAGGAAGTACAGGGTGGCTCTGGCGACGGCTCCCTTGCTGTGCTCCGGCTCGAACCCCGACTTCTCGCGCATGCCGCAGTCCGCCCGTACGGCCTCCTCGAAGCCGGGGAAGTCCATGTAGGGGTAGTTGCCGCGGAAGCTGTTGCACGCAGGTTCGCACGCGAACAGATGGTGCAGATCACCCCGCATGGGCTCCCGTTTGGCGAACCAGGACTGCGGGACGACGTGCTCGCAGTTGTAGGGCAGCGACGCCTCCAGGGCGTCCAGCTCGGCGACGAGTTCGTCCGCGCTCGCCGTGCTCTCACGCAGCAGGAACTCCTGCATGCCCTGGAGCCGGGCCGCCTCGGCGGCGGCGTCGGCGCGGATGAGTTCCTCCGCGGTGAAGGTCTTGCCCGAGTACACGCTGCGCAGCAGGCGGTCGGGGTGGAGGTCGACCCATGGGTAGAGCATTCGCGCGGGTTTGTAGGAGGGGCGGGGCGCGTGGGTCTCCTCCAGCAGTGCGGTCAGCGCCTGCCGCAGTGCCTCGCCGTCCGAGTCGGCGTCGATGCGCGCGTAGTAGGTGTCTCGTGCGGCGCGGTCGTCGTCGCGGAGGTAGTAGGCGCGGGTCTCCCCGAGCCGGAGGTTGAGCAGGGCCGCGTCCAGGTCCCGCGCGGCGGCGCCGGCAGCGGCCACCGGAGCCGGAGGCGGACCGGAGAGCCGGTCGGGGCCGCGCCGGTCGGGGCCGCGCCGGTCGGGGCCGGGTTGGTCGGGCGTCCGCGCGCCGACGCCGACGGTGATCCGGAGCGGCACGGTGAGGCCGACGGCGGTTTTGGAGGCGAGCGCTGCGGAACCGTCCGGCACGGTCACGTCCAGCCCGAACCCGTCCGGCCCGAACCCGTCCGGCCCGAATCCGTCCGGTCCCGGCCTCGCCGTTGTCGGCGGTGCCCCCTCGCCGTGCGGCGGCGGGCCCGGCGGCCGGAACAGTTCGTCGCGCAGCCGGGCCGCGTTCCCAGTCAGCGTGAGCCGGCTCAGTGCTTGCAGCACGCGGCTGACGCGCACCCCCTCGTTGGCCTTCCACGCCAGCCGGTGCTCGCCCATCCCCGGCCGCCAGCGCGTTCCGTCGGTGGCCAGGGGGCGGCCGTCGGGTCCCGTCTCCGGCACGGCCGAGTGGTGCAGGGCGACGACCTCCCACTGATCGTTGAAGACGGGGGACCCGGAGGAACCCGGCGCGGTGTCGGTCACGTAGTGGACGAACAGATCCAGCAGATCGACGATCTGGTTCTCGCGCAGGGCGAGTTGCTTGGGCTCGCCGTTGGGGTGCTGGATGATGTTGACGAATTCCCCGATGATGGCCTTTCCCTGCGCCCCGTCCAGGGGCAGCCAGCCGAAGTCGGCGAGGTGCGCGCCCTCCTGGTTGCGCTCGGCCACCGCGACGACGGTGAAATCGAGATCGCGGTCGGTGGCGAAGAAAGCGTGGGGCTCAAGGCTGAACGTCACCGGGATCAGCGGACGCCCGTCCCTTCCCGCCTGGTAATTGAACGCGACAACTGCTTGACCTGCTTCCTCCAGGCTCCGCAATACGTGGTTGTTGGTGAGGAGGAGGGAAGGGGACACCATGAAGCCGGTGCCGTGGTGTCCGCCCTCCGGAGTGCGGACGGAGACCCGCCCGATCGACCGCGCGGCCAGGTACCCGCCCTCCAGGAACGCCACCCCGGTAAGGTTGTTGCGTCCCATGAGGCGTTCCAGGCCGAGGACATCCGCGCCGAACACCTCCGGTGACAGCGGCAGCGTACTGCCGGCCGTCGTGACGGGTTCCGTCGGTATCTGTTCGATCGCCTTGGCGAGCGACCAGTCGGCGTTCAGGCGTGCCAGCCGCTTCTTGACCCGAGCGGGATCATCGGCGTACAGCACGCCCCGGCTCTCGATGGTCCGGAGCGTTTCGTCTCGCTGCGAGGTCCGGCTGCCGAAGCGTTTCGCGGCCTTTTCCAACTGCCCCAGGTAATCCGTTTCCGCTTGAGGAACGTGTTCTACGGTGATCATCGAACGTCTCCCTCGCTCCGCTCCCCTACTCCATTGTGTCCACCGGTCATCGGTGATTTCTTGTCGTGCGGATGCTCACCGATTCAAAAGTCACCTGGTCAACCAGCTGTGTTCCGGCGCCCGGTCCCCTTCCCGTGCCTAGAAGAAGCCCAGCTTCTTCGGCGAGTACGACACGAGGAGGTTCTTGGTCTGCTGGTAGTGCTCCAGCATCATCTTGTGCGTCTCGCGGCCGATGCCGGACTGCTTGTAGCCGCCGAACGCCGCGTGGGCGGGGTAGGCGTGGTAGCAGTTGGTCCACACGCGGCCCGCCTGGATGGTGCGGCCCGCGCGGTAGGCGGTGTTCATGTCCCGGGTCCACACGCCCGCGCCCAGGCCGTACAGCGTGTCGTTGGCGATCTTCATGGCGTCGTCGAGGTCGGCGAAGGAGGTCACCGAGACGACCGGGCCGAAGATCTCCTCCTGGAAGATCCGCATGCGGTTGTCGCCCTCGAAGATGGTCGGCTGGACGTAGTACCCGCCCTTCAACTCGCCCTCGTGCTCGACCCGTTCCCCACCCGTGAGGATCTTCGCGCCCTCCTGGCGGCCGATGTCCAGGTAGGAGAGGATCTTTTCCAGCTGGTCGTTGGAGGCCTGGGCACCGATCATCGTGTCGGTGTCCAGGGGGTGGCCCGGCGTGATCCGCCGGGTGCGTTCGACGGCCGCCTCCAGGAACTCCGTGTAGTGGCCGCGCTGGATCAGCGCGCGGGACGGGCATGTGCAGACCTCGCCCTGGTTGAGCGCGAACATCGTGAAGCCTTCCAGCGCCTTGTCGCGGAAGTCGTCGTCGTGCGCCCACACGTCGTCGAAGAAGATGTTCGGCGACTTCCCGCCCAGCTCCAGGGTGACCGGCTTGATGTTCTCCGAGGCGTACTGCATGATCAGCCGCCCGGTCGTGGTCTCCCCGGTGAAGGCGATCTTCGCGACCCGAGGGCTCGACGCGAGTGGTTTGCCCGCCTCCACGCCGAAGCCGTTGACGATGTTCAGCACACCCGGCGGCAGCAGGTCCGCGACCAGGCTCAGCCAGTAGTGGATGGAGGCCGGGGTCTGCTCGGCCGGCTTGAGGACGACCGCGTTGCCCGCGGCCAGCGCCGGCGCGAGCTTCCATGTCGCCATCAGGATGGGGAAGTTCCACGGGATGATCTGCGCGACGACACCCAGCGGTTCGTGGAAGTGGTACGCCACCGTGTCGTCGTCGATCTCGCCCAGCGAACCCTCCTGCGCCCGGATCGCCCCCGCGAAGTAACGGAAGTGATCGATGGCCAGAGGGATGTCGGCCGCCAGCGTCTCCCGCACCGGCTTGCCGTTCTCCCAGCTCTCGGCCACCGCCAGCGGCTCCAGGTGCGCCTCCATCCGTTCAGCGATCTTCAGCAGGATCCCGGAGCGCTCCGCCACCGATGTACGGGCCCATCCCGGCGCCGCCGCGTGGGCGGCGTCCAGCGCCCGCTCGACGTCCTCCGCGGTACCGCGCGCGATCTCCGTGAAGGGCTGTCCGTTGACCGGTGACGGATTCTCGAAGTACTGCCCCCGGGCCGGCGGTACATAGGCGCCACCGATGAAGTGGTCGTACCGCGCCTGGTAGGAGACGATCGCGCCCTCGGTGCCCGGCGCCGCGTATCGAGTCATCCTGGTCTGCCTCCCGGTGCAGCGCTGCCCGCCGTCGGGCAGCTCTCGGCCCGAGGCTAGGCAAGCGGACGTTGCAAGTACGTTGCGCTGCCGGTCCGGGCCGGTGCCCGGCCGGCCGGCGCCGCCAGCTCCGCTTCCAGCGCCGCGAGCCGGGCCCGCACGGACGCCGTGGGGCGCACCGCGGCGAGGGCCCGCCACACCTCCAGATCGTCCTCACCCCACGGCGCGTGCGCCCAGTCCGCGAGCAGGTCCGGATCGCGGTGCGCGATCAGGGCCGTACGCAGTCCCCCGGCGAGCCGCTCCCTCAGCCGCACGATAGCCGGGGCCTGTGAGGCCGGCAGCAGGGGGCCGGCGTACCCCGCCACCGCCGAGGTGAGCGCGCCCGTCTCCAGCCGCCGCTCCACGACGGTGGCGTCCGACTCGACCACGGCCGTCAGCCGGTACGGCCGTGAGGCGAGCAGCCCCGGGCCCAGCAGCCTGCGCAGCCGGGCCAGTTCGGCCCGCAGCGTCACCGGTGTCACCGACTCGTCCGCGTACAGCGCGCACAGCAGTTCGTCCCCGCTCAGTCCCTCGGGGTGCCGGGACAGCAGCACCAGGATCTCGCTGTGCCGGCGGCTGAGCCTGATCCGCCGTCCGCCCAGGGTGAGTCCGGCCTCGTCCCGGCCGAGGGCGTCGAGCAGCGGCACCTCCGCGGGCCCGGGCGGGGCGAGCAGGGCGAGCTGGGCCTCGGCGGCGCGCGCCACGGCCCGTACGAAGCCGAGGCTGTGCGGGTGGGCGAGCCCGTCCCCGCCCGTGATGTCCACGGCCCCCAGGATCCGCCCGGTGCGCGGATCGTGCACGGGGGCGGCGGCACAGGTCCACGGCTGCACCCGCCGTATGAAGTGCTCCGTGGCGAAGACCTGCACGGGGCGGTTCACGGCGACCGCGGTGCCCGGCGCGTTGGTGCCCACCGCTCCCTCCGACCAGCGGGCCCCGGGCACGAAGTTCATCAGGTCCGCGCGGCGCCGGGTCGCCGCGTGTCCCTCCACCCACAGCAGCCTGCCCTGCGCGTCGCACACCGCCAGCAGATGCTCGCCATCGGCGGCGAACGTGCCCATCAGCTCCCGGAACAGGGGCATCACCCGGGCCAGCGGGTGCTCCGCGCGGTAGGCGCCCAGATCACCACCGGTCAGCTCCACGCTGGCGGTGCCGTCCGGGCCCACACCGGCCCGCGCGCTGCGCCGCCACGACTCCGCCACCACCGACCGCACCGGGCGCGGCACCGTGCCCACCGAGGTGAACGTCTCGTGCGCCCGGCGCAGTTCCCGGACGCGTTCGGCGGGGTCGGCCCCCGGCTCCAGGGCAACCCACGGATCGGTCAACTCGGCCTCCCCGGGCAGTGGTACGGCGACGATGCGGGTGGTACGGCAAGGCTGCCGTGGTCCGGTCGGGTCAGGAGAAGTTGACCATTCTGATGTAGCGCACCCAGTCCCAGGCCGGTCCCGGGTCGGTGTGGTCGGTGCCGGGCACCTGATAGTGGCCGATGATGTGCTCCCTGTCCCGGGGGATGCCGTACTTGGCGCAGATCGCCGCCGTCAGCTTCGCCGACTGGGCGTAGAGCGCGTGGGTGAAGTACTCGGGCCGGTCCACCCAGCCCTCGTGCTCGATGCCGATCGAGCGGGTGTTGTAGCCCCAGTTGC
Source organism: Streptomyces sp. NPDC104831 (assembly GCF_055583025.1). Taxonomy (NCBI): domain Bacteria; kingdom Bacillati; phylum Actinomycetota; class Actinomycetes; order Kitasatosporales; family Streptomycetaceae; genus Streptomyces; species Streptomyces sp. NPDC104831. Next base: position 84,606 of record NZ_JBVJOT010000004.1, on the reverse strand, counting down.
CCGCGTGCCAGGCGATGTCGGCCTCGTGGACGCACTGGGCGACGTGCCCGTCCGACGAGCGGACCACATAGTGGGCGGACACCTTCTTCTGCGGATCGGCGAAGATCGCGAGCGTGTCGGTGTACGTCTCCTGTGTGACGTGGATGATCACACGGTCGACGGCGTACGCACTGGGGCGGTCGGACACCGTGTAGTTGGCGGTGCTCGCCGGCCGCCATTCGGCGGGCGGGTAGTCGACGGACAGGGTCTGCGCACCGGCACGCGCGTCGGGGAGCAGGGCGTAGGGGACGGCGGCGAGTGCCGCGCCCTTCAGCAGCCGTCGTCGGCTGAGGCGGGGTTCGGCTCGGTCCAGGTCCATGGCGGTGTGCCTTTCGGAGAGGCCTTTCGGTATGCCGTGGGGGAGGAGTCCGCTCGGGACGGAAACCCTTGGGAAGGAGCCCGGTCAGGAGGCGGCCCTTCGAAAGGAGCCCGCTCGGGAGATGGTCCCTCGCGACGCGGCACTGCGGTAGGTGGCCGTTCGGGGAACGGGGGTTCGGTCATGCGTGACGGGCTCCGACGTCAGCGGCGCAGGGCCCGGGCGGTCTTCCGCAGCCGTGCGTGCACGCCGCGGTACGTCTGTCGTGTGGGCAGCCACTCCTTGCGGAGCCCGGCCACGCACGTGTAGTTCGTGTCGGACACGTTGGCCAGCGGGGATTCCACCGTCTGGGTCGCGAACTGGTACGCGTCCAGCTCGCTGAAGCCGTAGTCGGCCACCAGCCACCGCACCAGATCGAGCTGCGATATCCGGAACGCGTCCTCCAGCGGACGGGCCGAACCGGTCGAGATGATGTGGGTGTCCGACTCCAGCCGGGGCCACGGCGTGGTGACGCCCTTGAGGAGGTCCACGATCACCACCGTGTTCATTCGCGCACTCCACGGCCACGCCGCAGGTCTCGCCCTCGCCCTGCCGGGCGTGCCCGTCGCCCAGGCTGAGCAGGGCGCCCTCGATGTCGACGCCCAGGTAGCAGGTGACACCGGCCCGCATCTCGGGTGTGTCCAAGTTGCCGCGGTGGGCGTCGGGCACCAGGGCCGAGCGGATCTCCAGGTTGGCGGGCGCCACGCCCACCGTGCCGTGCATCGGGTCCAGGGGCAGCTCCATCCGGAAGTCGCTGTCCCGTGCCCGGAACAGGGCGGTCCTGTGGACCCGGTCCAGCTCCCGGATCCAGACCCGTTCCGGCAGCGGCGGTTGCAGCGTGGCCGTGGTGGACGTGGAGGTGAGCGCGCCGAAGAGCGGGACCGTCGTGGACGCCGCCCAGGCGCGGGCCGGTTCGATCGAGACGAAGTGCACCGCCACCGTGTCACCGGGTTCGGCGCCCTCGATGTGGAAGGGTCCGGTCTGCGGATCGAGGTAGGGGAACTCGCACACCTCGGACACGAGGTCCTTCTCGGAGCGGACCCGGCCGGCGAAACAGTCCTCGGTGTACAGGTCGAGAACCGTGCCGGGGGCGATCCGTGCCAAGGGCGGCGCTCCGCCGAACGTCCAGGCGTACTGGTCCGGTTCCGGGCGCACGGTGAGGATCCGGGGGTCGGTCATCGTGGCATGGCTCCCTTCTGGGGACGATCACGGGTGTCGGGGGGATCGGACCGGCCGGGCACGCCGCCCGCCGGAGTGACGGGCATCGGCGGACCCCGGTCCCGTCCCGCCGGTCGGCAGGGGCGTCGTAGGCGCCGAGGTGCACCCGGGCGGTCTCGGCTGTCCCGTCGGGATGCCGTCGTATCGGCACGAGCAGCACCGGCACACCCACCGCGAGCCACCCGCCGACGACCGGACCGGCGCAGGACACCGGAGCCGTCACCCGGGCGGTCGGCACCGACAGCGGCACGCTGCCGCCCTCGAAGGGGGCACCGCACGGAATCGACGCGGCCACGGCAGCGGCCGGCGCCACCGCCGTGACGCTCTGGAACAGGACGTCGCGTGAGCCGTTGGCGTCACGCCGCAGCGCACCGGCCGTCTCCCCGTGCATGTGTGCCCCCGATGCGTCTGCCGGTTGCCGTTGGTCGTCCGAGCATGTCTCCGCTTCCGCCGGGCCGCCGCACGGAGATGACGACCCGTCGGCTGCGCTCGCGTGAATCACGGTACGGCGCGGGGTGGTTGGGAAGAAGGGTCCGCCACGGTTCGGTGGACAACCCGCCGCCTGTGGATAACTCGGCCACCCGATCGGGTGTCAGCCGCCCGGAAGCCGGAGCCGAATTGGCGGCTCGTCACAGCGGCATGGCGGCACGGCGGCGTGCCCTCCCGCGGACACCGAGAGGAAGAGGTCGCGCCCCCTCCTGCGGATACACCGGGGCACGGCCACGTGCCCCTTGCGGAGCCCGGGCAGCGGCCCGTGCGGTGGCATGAGCCGTGACTGCCGCAGCGTCAGGCCGCACGTCACGAACAGGTGCCTGTCGGACGCCGTGCCCTCCGGGCCGCGCGGCGCCCGGCAACCGCGGCCGGAGCCGGCTCGCGCCGGGCGTCAGGACCGTTCCGCCACCACCGCCGGGTCGTCCAGCACCGCACGGACGACCGAGTGCGCGGCGCCCAGCAGCGGGCCCTGCGGCCCCAGCGGCGACACCGTCACCGGGCAGGCCGGGCCCGCCGTACGGCCCGTCAGCTCCGTTTCCAGCGCCGGCAGCAGCCAGGGCGAGAGATCCGCCAGGGCCCCGCCCAGGACCACGGTCTCGGGATCGAGCAGGTTCACCGCTCCGGTCAGGGCGATGCCGAGGGCCGTACCGGCGTCCCGCAAGGCGGCCCGGACACTCTCGTCGCCGGCCCCGGCGCGCTCCGCCAGCAGCCCCACCAGGTCCTCCCGGGGCTCCAGCCCGGCCGCGCGCCGCACCGCTTCCTCACCCGCGTACTGCTCCAGGCACCCCCGGCTGCCGCACGGGCAGGCGGGCCCGTCGGGCCGTACGGGCACATGGCCCAGCTCGCCCGCGAACCCCCGCTTCCCGCGCAGCAGCCGGCCGTCCACGACGACCGCGGCACCGATACCGATCTCGGCCGACACGTGCAGGAAGTCACCGGGCGTCCCGGCACCGAGCCACAGCTCGGCCAGCGCGCCGAAATTGGCCTCGTTGTCCACGGACAGCGGCCAGTCGCCGGGCAGCAGGGCACCGAGGTCGGTGTCGTGCCAGTCGAGGTTCGGGGCGCGTACGACCGTCCGCCCGTCCCTGGCCACCAGTCCGGGCACGGCGACCGCGAGCCCGGCGGGCCAGAGTTCCGCCTGCTGGGCTTCCGCGACGACCCGGTGGACCAGCGCCGTCAGTTCCTCGATCACCGGCTCCGGTGCCCGCCCCCGGTTGCCGCCGCGCCGGACCGCCCGCGCCCGGACCTCGCCGCGCAGATCGACCGCGCACACCGCGAGGTGGTCGACACCGATCTCGGCCCCGATCCCGGCCGGGCCCCGGCCGCTCACCGCGAGCGCCGACCCGGGCCGGCCCACCCGGCCGGGCCGCTCGGGGCCCAGTTCCTCCAGGAGGCCCCACCGGATCAGCTCGTCCACCAGTGTCGACACCGCCGCCCGGGTCAGACGGATCCGCGAGGCGACCGCCGCCCGCGACAACGACCCTTCCGCGCTGACGGCGTGCATCACCCGGGCGAGGTTGCGCCGGCGCATGCCCTGCTGGGTGTCCGGCAGAGCGCGCCCCGTGCCCGGCGGGCGCGCCTCGTGCAGCGGTGCGGTCATGCCTGCGTCAATCCTCGGTGTCTGCCGCCTGGCTGTGGGCGGGGCGGCCTGGTCAGTCGGTCTCGGGCCGCCGCTCCAGCAGCGGGGCCGCGTCGGAGAGTACCCCGGTGATCCTGTCCAGCGTCGACCGGTCCCGTTCCACGGCCTCGAGCACCGGTCCGTCGGCCGTGTTCCAGCGGCGGGCCACCGCCGCGGGATCCTCGCCGGTCAGCAGTCCGGCCGCCTGCGCCGCCGCGCCCAGGGCGACCAGTTCCCTCGCCCGCGGGATCCGGACGGGCCGTCCGGAGAGCCGGCGCACGGTCTGCTGCCAGGCCGTGCCCCGGGCCCCGCCGCCGATCAGGAGCAGCGGGGTGTCGCGGTCGGCGTCCGCGTCGAGCACCAGGTCGAGGGCTCCGAGCAGCGCGTGCACCGCGCCGTCGTAGGCCGCTTGCAGCAATTGGCCCGCGGTGGTGTCGTGGCGCAGTCCGTGCAGCAGCCCGGAGGCGTGCGGCAGGTTGGGGGTGCGTTCGCCGTCCAGGTACGGCAGCAGGGTCGCCGAACCGCCGGGTTCGACCGCCTCGCGGTCCAGACCCAGCAGGGCCGCGACGCGGTCCACCGCGAGGGTGCAGTTCAGGGTGCAGGCCAGGGGCAGCCAGTCCCCGCGCGCGTCGGCGAAGCCCGCCACGGTGCCGGTCGGGTCGGCGGGGCGGCGCTCGGAGACGGTGTAGACGGTGCCGGAGGTGCCGAGGCTCAGCACCGGCGTGCCGGGCCGCAGGCCGAGGCCCAGGGCCGCTGCGGCGTTGTCACCGGTGCCGGGGGCCACCAGGGTGCCCTTGGAGAAGGGCAGGTCGTGGCTGTCGCGCACGGTGCCCACCGTTTCACCGGGGCGGGCCACCCGGGGCAGCAGCGCGGGGTCCAGGCCGATGTGCGCCAGGGTCTCCTCGTCGTACGCCTCGGTCCCGGACGCCCACCAGCCGGTGCCGGAGGCGTCGCCGCGGTCGGTCGTGCCCTGCCCGGTCAGGCGCTCGGTGAGGTAGTCGTGGGGGAGCCGGACGGCCCTGGTCGCGCGGACCGCCTCCGGCTCGTGCTCGGCGAGCCACGCCCATTTGGCGGCCGTGAAGGAGGCGCCGGGCACGCTGCCGGTGCGTTCGGCCCATGCCTTCGGGCCGCCCAGCTCCTCGACGAGGCGGCGGGCCTGCGGAGCGGAGCGGACGTCGTTCCACAGTAGCGCCGGACGCACCGGCTCGCCGTGCTCGTCCAGGGTGACCAGGCCGTGCTGCTGGCCGCCGACCGAGATCGCCGCCGCCTCGTGCGCCGCCTCACCGCATTGGGCGAGCGCCGCGCACAGCGCGTCCCACCACTGGCGCGGGTCGCTCTCCCGGCCGGCCCCGCCGGTCACCGTGTGCGGCGCCTGGCCGGCGGCCACGATCCGCCCGGTCGCCACATCGACGACCAGTGCCTTCGTGGACTGGGTGGACGTGTCCACTCCGACGACGAGCGGACCCTCGGCTGCTGACATCGGGCTCTCCCTCTTCCGCGGCTCCGCGGGTTGTGCGGTGGCTGACGAAGACATCTGGCTGGGGAAAGACATGTTGTCTCTTCCCAGCGGTGTGTGCGCATACTAATTTGTAAACGGCCATGACGAAATACTCGTACGCAGCAAGGAGCCGCGCCATGAGCTACCAGCCCACCCCCGAGGACAGGTTCACCTTCGGCCTGTGGACCGTCGGCTGGCAGGGAAGGGACCCGTTCGGTGACGCCACCCGCCCCGCCCTCGACCCGGTCGAGACGGTGCAGCGTCTGGCGGAACTCGGTGCCCACGGAGTGACCTTCCACGACGACGACCTGATCCCCTTCGGTTCTTCGGACACCGAGCGGGAGTCGCACATCAAGCGGTTCCGGCAGGCTCTGGACGCCACCGGCATGACCGTCCCGATGGCCACCACGAACCTCTTCACGCACCCCGTCTTCAAGGACGGCGCGTTCACCGCCAACGACCGCGACGTGCGGCGTTACGCGCTCCGCAAGACCATCCGCAACATCGACCTGGCGGCCGAGCTGGGCGCGAAGACGTACGTCGCCTGGGGTGGCCGCGAGGGCGCCGAGTCCGGGGCCGCCAAGGACGTGCGTGTCGCCCTGGACCGCATGAAGGAAGCCTTCGACCTGCTCGGCGAGTACGTCACCGCGCAGGGCTACGACCTCCGCTTCGCGATCGAGCCCAAGCCGAACGAGCCCCGCGGCGACATCCTGCTGCCCACCGTCGGCCACGCGCTGGCCTTCATCGAGCGCCTGGAGCGGCCCGAGCTGTACGGCGTCAACCCGGAGGTCGGCCACGAGCAGATGGCCGGCCTGAACTTCCCGCACGGCATCGCGCAGGCCCTGTGGGCGGGCAAGCTCTTCCACATCGACCTCAACGGCCAGTCCGGCATCAAGTACGACCAGGACCTGCGGTTCGGCGCCGGTGACCTGCGGGCCGCCTTCTGGCTGGTCGACCTCCTGGAGAGCGCCGGTTACGAAGGACCCCGCCACTTCGACTTCAAGCCGCCGCGGACCGAGGACATCGACGGCGTGTGGGCGTCGGCCGCGGGCTGCATGCGCAACTACCTCATCCTGAAGGAGCGCGCGGCCGCCTTCCGCGCCGACCCGGAGGTGCAGGAGGCGCTGCGCGCGTCGCGGCTGGACGAGCTGGCCCAGCCGACCGCGGCCGACGGCGTCCAGGAGCTGCTCGCCGACCGTACGGCCTTCGAAGAGTTCGACGTGGACGCGGTCGCCGCGCGCGGCATGGCCTTCGAGCGGCTCGACCAGCTGGCGATGGACCACCTGCTGGGGGCGCGGGGCTGACGCCCGCGCGCCTACCGGCGACCGCCCCGGCCAAAGGGGCGGTCGCCGTCCGGCGGGCCGTCCGCGACACCGCTAACGGCCCGCGCCCGTCACAGCTTCCCGGGCAGGCGCACGTACACCACCGTCGTCTCGACACCGCTGTCGACCAGGCGGCCCCGGGCGTCGAACGCGCCCTCGCCGTCGGTCATCCCGAAGTCGTTGTCGTTGACGAGCGCGAGCGTGTCGTGGTCCACGCGCGCGATGCCCTCGATCTTCCCGGGGACCCCCGCGACCGTCCCCAGGTCCACCACGAGCCGCTTGGACAGCACCGGCACGCCCGCGGACGCCGGATCGCCGAGCTGCTCCAGCGACGGGGACGTGGTGTCGTCGTCCCACGGGCCGCCCAGGATGCCGGCCCCGCGTCCGAGCCCGACCAGGTACAGGCGGGCCGCCTTGTCCGTGCGCTCTTCGACGAGCAGCCGGTCGCGGCCGACCGCCACCACCGACGAGATCTTCAGCTCCGAGGTGTCGTCCTCGCCCGGGTCGACCACGCCGACCGGGTCGAAGCGGTAGGCGTACTCGGCCGTGACGGCCTTCCGGCTCGGCGAGAAGCGCAGCAGACGGGTGGTGCGCGAGGCGTCGCCGGCGTCCGCGTCCGGCAGCGAGAGCGGGCTCTGCAGGGCCAGCACCAGGTCACCGCCGGGAAGCTGCGCCAGCCCCTCGAACCCGCGGTTCGACTTGCGGTGCAGCAGGACCGACGGAAGTGCCTCCACCACCGGGTAGTCCGTCCCGGTCAGCGCGAGGCCCTCGGGTACGTAGCGGGTGAGCACCTTCCCGCGCGCGGAGACGTGCACGAGGGACGGCCCGTACTCGTCCACGAGCCAGAAACTGCCGTCCCCGGCCCGGACGACGCCCTCGGTGTCCAGGCCGTTCGGGTCGTAGGGGAGCGGCGTCCTCGCGTCGTAGGTGTACGGCGCCTCGTCCCGGCCCCGCTGGTCGGGCAGCCCGGTGACGGCCTTCCCCGAAGAGGTGGTGATCGGTAGCGCGTCGACGACCCTGACGGTGTCCCCGGAGACCCGGATCCGCACGATCGCCGGGTCGAAACCCGGTACGGGGAAGGTGCGGCGCTTCTTGCCGTCCACCTTGATCTGGCCGTTGGGCCCGCGGTCGGTCACGGTCCAGTACTCGCCCTTGCGGTCCGCCGGATAGATGTCGCTGCCGATGCCGCCGAGCTTCACCCCGTGGTCGTCGGCCACGCTTCCGGGCAGCAGCGCGTTGCTGAACGCGCCGAGCGGGATCTCGCCGAGCGTCGCCGTGCGGACGACGCGGGCCTCCTTGGCCGGCGCCGCCGCAGCCGTCCCCGCGGCCACGAGGACGGCGGTCAGGACCAGCGGCAGGCCCCTGGCGACGGAACGGCGGACGCGGCGCCGGCCTGCGGCAGTCGGGGACATGGGACCTCCTGGGAACAAGATTGCTGACCGCGGCCACGATTGGGCTCTCGGAGGAACCCCGTGCGACCGGGAGGTGAACGACCGGCGTCCGCAGCTCGTCGGGACGAGTCGGCGTGCTCCCTGCACGCTCTGAGGCGTGGCGGTCGGGCTGCTCCCGCTGCTGTGGCTGCCCTGGTGGGCGGCGTTCCTGATCGTGATCGGCGTGCCGGTGGTCGCGTACCTCGCCCTGGACCCCTCGCACCGGCGCGGACTCCGCCGGATCGCCCGCAGGGAACTCGGCCGCTGAGTCCCCCGGGCACCAGGCGGAGGCCGGGCGAAGGAGCTTGGGCCGGCCAGGGAACGCGCTCCCGCCATGCGGGGGTGCGGCCCGAGGGAGCCAGGAGGGGCCGTACCCGTCCGAGCTCTACAGCGGACGTACGGCGATCTTGTCGAGCGCCTCCAGCAGGCCCGGCAACTCGGGGCCCCGGCCCACCGGCAGGACCTCGCCGGGCTCGTCGTCGAGCAGGAGGAACGCCATGTCGTCGGTGCGGGCCACGAGCGACCAGCCGGGGCCGTCGGCGCGCAGCGTACGGGCGTCGCCCGGGGCGAAGGACGAGCGCACCCTGCCCAGCGGCGGCGGGGAGTCGACGTAGGCCCGCGCCTCCGCGAGCGCCCGGCGGACACCCGGGTGGCCACCGCTCCCGGGGCTCCCCCCGTCCTGCCGCGCGGACTGTGCGGGCTTCGTCCGCTCGCCGGGCGCGGGCAGGTCGGCGTCGTCGATCTGCCCCCGCCAGACGGCCCACTGCAGCGCGATCTCGTCGGCGCCCAGACGGCGCTGGGCCGGCCCCCAGGCGCCGGTGTCCGGCGGGCTCAGCGCCGGCCGGTCCGCCGCCCCGGCCGGGGGGTCGTGCGGGGCGGGCACCCCGGGCGCGGCGACGGCGACGGCCAGCGGCCATCCCGGCAGGGCGGTCACGACCGCGCGCTCGTCCGGGGACAGCTCGTATTCCATGCCGCAGTCCCAGGACGCGATCGCCACGGCGACCAGTGACACGTCGTCGATGACGACCGTCCAGCGAGCGCCGTGCCCGTCCTGTCCCAGCACCAGGCCGTACCCGTCGGCGAGCGGAGGCAGACCCAGCGCCGCACACGCCTGCGGGTAGTCGTCGCCGAGCACGCTCGGGAACTGCGCCGGCGTCAGCAGTACCGCGGTCAGCACGTACAACGCGTCGTCCGCGGCGGCGACGGCCATCTCGTCCGTCCCGGCCATCCCAGCCTCCCCAGTGGTTCGTCCGTCGGCGCGCACCCTAGTGCGAGCGGAAGCCGGTTGTCACGGCTCCGGACACCGCACGGAGCTGCAGGTTTCCGCCTGGACAGGGGCGAAACGACCACGTGCGCACAAGGAGGTTCCGGTCAGTTCGCGGGCAGACCGAGGAGATCCCGGGCCACCGCGCCAGGCGACTCGTCACGCTCCCGGGCCAGCGCGACCACCGCCCGGCAGGCCAGTTCGCTCACCCCGAAGGACAGTGCCTCCGGCGACACCCAGGCCGCCGCCTCCTCGGCCCGGTCCTCGTCGTCCTCCACCCGGGCGGCCACATAGACGGCCGCCGCCTCGAACAGATTGTGCGCGCGCTTCTGAGGGACGCCCGCCGGCCGCGGTCGCGCGGGCGCGCGGAACCTGCCGGTGTACCTGCGGATCGCGTCGAACACGTGGACCACCCTCTCCCCGAACGAGTCAGGCCTGATCGCCCATCTGGTGCTTCACAACGTAGAGTTGGAGTTCCGGCGGCAGAAGGGGGCGACGCGGTGAAGCGGTTCGAACAACTGGGGCGGATCCGCCGGCTGGACCCGGTGGCGGACGCCCTGGAGATCCACCGGATCAGTGTCACCCTGGAGTTCCCCTGGGACTACACGCGGGCCCTGGAACTGGCGCTGTACCGCACCTACGCGGTACCGAGCATCGGCCGCCTGCTCGCACGGACGGCGGAGCTGACCGAGCGCACACAGAAGCGCTACGACGACACGGCGCTCCTCCTCGACACCGTCATGGAGCACGGTTTCGCCGCGGAGCAGGGGCGTACGGCGATCCGCCGCATCAACCAGATGCACCGCAGCTACGACATCAGCGACGACGACATGCGGTACGTGCTGAGCACGTTCGTGGTGGTACCCAGGCGGTGGATCGACACCTACGGCTGGCGGCGGCTGTCCCGGCACGAGATCATCGCCGGCACCGAGTACTACCGCACCCTCGGCCGGCACATGGGCATCCCGGACATCCCCCGGACCTACGAGGAGTTCGAAGCCCTCCTCGACTCCTATGAAGAGGCCCACTTCGGCTGGGACGAGGAGGCCCGGCGCGTCTCCGACGCCACGCTCGGCCTGATGGCCTCCTGGTACCCCCGTCCGATGGCCCCGCTGCTGCGCACGGCGACCCTCGCCCTGCTCGACGAGCCGCTGCTGCGCGCCTTCCGCTATCCCCGGCCCGGCCCGACGGCCACCGCGCTGGTGCGCCGGGCCGTACGGACGCGCGGCCGGCTGGTCCGGCTGCTGCCGCCGCGCCGCGAGCCGCACTTCGCGCGTCAGAACCGGGAGATCAAGGGCTACCCCGACGGCTACCGCGTGGCCGACCTGGGCACCCGCCCGGTCCCCGGGCTGCGCGGCTGCCCGGTGCGGCACCGGGACACCTCAGCGGCCGACCCCGTCGAGTGATGCCAGGGTGTCGCGCAGCCAGGCCAACTCGGCCCGGCTCGTGGCCCGCGCGATGGTGAGGACACCCCGGCGGAAGGGGTCGTCCAGTTCTTCGGCGCTCAGCGGCCGGTCGCCGTCGTAGAAGAAGCTCGCCGGCTCCTCCAGGAAGGCCAGCCGGCGTCGCAGCACGGCCGCCTGCGCTGCGGGGTCCGCCAGGTGCCGCAGGAACGCGAGCAGTGTGAACCAATGGTTCTCGTCGGTGATCTCCCGCTGTGCGGGCTCGGCGAGCCGGCGCTTCAGCTCGTGCCCGCCTTCCTCGGTCAGCCTCAGCACATGGCGCGGCGCGGCGACGGCACCGGGCTCGGTGGACCGTGCCAGCAGGCCCGCTTTTTCCAGCCGCTTGATGGCGGGGTACAAGGTGCTCTCGGCGACCGGGCGCACGTGCCCGGTGAGCGCGGCGATCTGACGGCGCAGCACGTACCCGTGCAGCGGCGCGTCGTACAGGAATCCCAGGATGGCGAGTTCGAGCATGACCGCATTCTCTCCCAGGGGTACATCGCCACACCAATACCGCCTTGACACTATACCTCGATATCGAGGTATCGTGCGGTGTCGTCGAAACAGAGGAGGGGTACATGCGGCAGGCCGCGTTCGACAGCAGGGGGAGCCACGTCCGGTGGACCGAGGTGCCCGGAGCCGAGCCCGCCCGGGTGTATCTGCACGGGCTCGGATCGATGTCCGCCGTCTACCACGCCCACGTCGCGGCCCGCCCCGAACTCGCGGGCAGGCGCGGCCTGTTCGTCGACCTTCCGGGCCACGGCACGAGCGACCGGCCCCAGGACTTCGGATACACCCTGGACGGTCATGCCCACGCTGTCGCGGTCGCACTGGACGCGGCCGGGGTCACGGGCGCCGAACTGATCGCGCACAGCATGGGCGGCTCCGTGGCCGTCGTCCTCGCCCACCGGCGGCCCGACCTCGTCTCCCGGCTGGTGCTGACCGAGGCCAATCTGGACGCCCTTCCGCCGTCGAGCGCCGCCAGCGGCACGATCGCCGCCTACGAAGAGGAGGAGTTCGTCGAGAAGGGGTACGCGCGCGTGCTCGACGCCGTCGGCCCGCTGTGGGCGGCCACCATGCGGCTGACCGACCCGCGCGCCCTGCACCGCAGCGCCGTCGGCCTGTGCCGGGGCTCCAGCCCCGTGATGCGTACGCTCCTTGAGGGGCTGACCGTCGACCGCGTCTTCCTCCAGGGCGAGCACAGTGGTGACATCACGGGGCGGCGGACTCTGGAAGCCGCCGGGGTGCGCGTGGTGACGGTCCCCGGCGCCGGGCACAACGTCATGTTCGACAACCCCGGCGCCTTCACGGCGGCCATCGCCGGAACGTCCTGATCCCGGCGAGGAGCGGTCAGTCCTCGCGCACGGCGAGCGCGAGGAAACGGGCGTCCTCGTCCACGTAGGACGTCATGCGCCAGCCCGCACCTGCCAGCAGTGGGCGGAGGTTGGCCTCGGCCCGCAGGTCGTCGGGTGTGATCCGGCGGCCCTGCCGCGCCGCCAGGGCCGCACGGCCGATCGGATGGAAGAGCGCGAGCGTACCGCCCCGCCGTACGCCACGGGCCAGTTCCCGCAGGTTGTCCACCGGATGCGGTAGGTGGGCGATCAGGCCGGCCGCGAACACGGCGTCCAGACAGCCCGACCGCAGCGGCAGCGCGGCGATGTCCGCGAGCAGCAGCCGCCCGTCGCGGTGCCGGCCGGCCCGCACGGCGGCCTGGAGCATCGCCGGGGTCAGATCGGCCCCAAGTACCACGCCCGAGGGGCCGACGGCGGCCCGCAGGGGCGGCAGGGCCCGCCCCGTGCCGCAGCCCGCGTCCAGGACGCGGTCCCCCTCGCGCAATCCGAGGTCGGCGACAGCTGCGGCGTAGGCAGGGCCGTCATCCGGGAACCGGTCGTCCCAGTCGGCGGCCCGGGCGGTGAAGAACTCCTGGACATGGGTGTGGTCGTTGCTCATGCTCCGCATGATTCCGCACCGCCACCCGGCCGCCGTCGGCGCCGTCACGGCCGTGACGGCAACCGCACGCTCCCGCGGATCAGGCCGCGAGGTCCCGTACCGCCACCACGTTGTCGACGGTGACGCGTACGAGGAGTTCGCCCGGTACGCCGTTGCGGGCGCCGTACTCCTCGGCCTGGTCCTCGCCCATGTAGCGGGCGGCGATCCGGGTGGCCCACTGACGGAGTTCGGCCAGATCGTCCGACAGTTCGGCCCGGCCGTTCAGCACCACGAAATGGAACGGCGGACGGTCGTCGTCCACGCACAGGGCGACCCGGCCGTCACGGGCCAGATTGCGCCCCTTCACGGTGTCCTTGCCGGTGGTGAGCACCAGCTCGTCCCCGTCCAGGACGAACCAGACCGGGGTCACATGCGGGCTCCCATCGGCGCGAACGGTGGACAGCTTGCCGGTGCGGGTGCCGTCGGAGACGAACGCCCGCCATTCCTCATCGGTCATCTTCTCTGCCATGCGTCCATCCTGCTTGCCCGCACGCCGGTCCTGGGGAAGGCTGGCGGGGAGTTCCTCCAGCCAGGGGGAGACATCACACGGGGAGAGGGACATGGCGCAGAACCAGGGCCTCGGCTGGCTCCTGGACGATCTGACCGAGCGGGTGGACCACGTCCGCCACGCGCTGGTCCTGTCGAACGACGGGCTGGTCACCGCGGCGAGCACGGGCCTACGCCGCGAGGACGCCGAGCATCTGGCCGCCGTGGCGTCCGGACTGCACAGTCTGGCCAAGGGCTCGGGACGTCACTTCGGCGCGGGCAGGGTGCGCCAGACGATGATCGAGTACGACGATGCCGTGCTGTTCGTGACCGCGGCCGGCACCGGCAGCTGTCTGTGTCTGCTCAGCGGAGCGGAGGCGGACATCGGTCAGATCGCCTACGAGATGACCCTGCTCGTGAACCGGGTCGGCGAACACCTCGGCATCGATGCCAGGCAACCCGAGCGGACTCGCAAGGCGGGCGCTTGACCTGCGGGTTTTCTCGCCCCCGTGGAGTTATCCACAGGCTCGCCACGGTGCGCGGTGAACCGGCTACGGTGTGTGCACGGCGAACGCACCGGGCGTGAGCCACGGACTCCACGGGGGAGTACGACCATGTCGGCCAGCCTTTCTGACCCCACCCGCACCCGCACCCGCACCAGCACCCGCACACCGGGCCATGCCGCCCGTGAACTGGGCCTCAAGCGCGGTGAGTTCGACCGCGCCGTGCAGCTCGGCTGCATCCTGACCGTGCCCGACGAGGGCGGGGGAGGCGGCCGGCGGGTGGAACGCGCGGAGATCGAGCGTCTCCGCGCCCAGGACGGATTCCCGGAGTCCCTCGTGAACCGGGTGCGGGTGGTCGGGACGGCGGAGGGGGCCGCACTCATGGACATCCCGGCCGGCAGGTTCACCCGGCTCGCCCGTCTGGGCCTGCTCGTGCCCGTCGCGTTCTACCTCAACCGCTACCGAGCCGTGGTCTGGCTCTACCTGGCGGAGGAGCTCCAGCAGTTCGCGACCGGCCCGGAGAACCGGCGCCTGCTGACGGGGCGTACGCCCGAGACACTGCGCGGCCAGCTGGCGACGGGAGTGGATCTGCGGGCGCGCAACTGGCGCGGACGCCAGCTGGGTTTCCTGCTCCGGCAGGCCGACGGCCCCTGGGCCCGGGCCGGGGCGGTGGCCGCGTTCCTCGCGCCGGTCGAGGTCGCCGACATCGTCAGGGACCCGTACGAGCGGGCGCACCTGAACGCGTCCCGGCCCCTGCCGCCCGGGCACGGTCTGCCGGGAACGCCCTCCGCGCACACCGCCGAGCAGATCATGACGGCCCAGGACGCGGACGAGATCGACTGGCTGCGCAGCGAGCTGACACGCGCGGTCGAGGAGGCCCGCGGCGCCGAACCCGCTCCGGGGCCGGCCGCCCGCCGTATCCCGCCCGCGATCCGTACGGCACCACGGCCCATCCCGCCGATGGCCCGCACCGTGACCGGCCCCGAACGAGCGACGACGAAACCCGCGGAGCCGACGACGCCGGCCTCGGAACCCGAAGCGACCGCCCCGGACCTGCCGTCGCGGCTCGCGGAGCAGGCCGCACGGCATTCCGGGCAGTCGTCCAGGCTTCCGGAGTCTGCCGGGCCGCGGGCCGGACTGCCGGTGCGGCGCACCGGGTCGCGCGGGCCGGGCGCCGGGCCGCTGCTGCGGCCGCCGGCGCCGATGGCCCGCGGAGGCCGGGGACCGACGGTTCCGGCACGGCCCGCTGCGCAGCGGGCGCCCCGCGGCCTGCGAGCCTGGCTCCAGCGGAGAAGCCCGCGACGCAGCGGGCCCGCGCGGGTCTGACACCCGGAGGCGGGCCCGGTAGCCGGCCTACAGCGACCGGAAGAGACCCTCCTGGACGACCGAGACGAGCAGCCGTCCCTCCAGGTCGTAGATGCGCCCGCGGGCCAGCCCGCGTCCGCCTATGGCGATCGGGGACTCCTGGTCGTAAAGGAACCACTCGTCCGCGCGGAAGGGCCGGTGGAACCACATGGCGTGGTCAAGCGAGGCCAGGTCGAAGTTGCGCGGCCCCCACAGCGGCTCCACCGGGATGCGGACCGCGTCCAGAAGGGTCATGTCACTGGCGTAGGTCAGCGCGCAGGTGTGCACCAAGGGGTCGTCGCCCAGCGGTCCCACCGCGCGCATCCACACGGCGCTCCGCGGCTCGGCCCCCTGGATCTCCTCCGCGTGCCAGCGCAGCCGGTCGACATAGCGGATGTCGAAGGGCTGGCGGCGTGCCATCCGCTCCAACTGCTCCGGCAGCGTGCCCAGATGCTTGCGGATCTCCTCCGAGACCGTCGGCAGCGTCTCCGGGTGCGGCACCTCGCGGGCCGGCGGCAGCTGGTGCTCGAAAGGCCCTTCCTCAGGCTTGTGAAAGGAGGCGGTGAGATTGAAGATCGTGCGGCCCTGCTGTACGGCCGTGACCCGGCGCGTCGTGAAGGAACGCCCGTCGCGGACCCGCTCCACCTGGTACACGATCGGCACGCCCGGCCGTCCCGGGCGCAGGAAGTACGCGTGCAGCGAGTGCACCGGGCGGTCGCCTTCCGTGGTGCGGCCGGCGGCGACCAGCGCCTGGCCGGCCACCTGGCCGCCGAAGACCCGCTGGAGGGACTCCTGCGGGCTGCGACCACGGAAGATGTTGACCTCTATCTGCTCCAGGTCGAGCAGGTCGACCAGACTCTCGGCCGGATTCGTCATCGATGGGTTTCTCCTTGGCTTGCCCCTGGCCGTGAACGGCTCACAGCTGGCCGACGTCGGTGACACGGACGATCGCACGGCCCTCGGCGTCGGAGGCCGCGAGGTCGACCTCCGCGCTGATGCCCCAGTCGTGGTCGCCGCCCGGGTCGTCGAAGATCTGGCGGACGCGCCAGAGGCCGTTCTCCGGTTCCTCCTTGATGACGAGGAGCTTGGGGCCGCGGGCGTCGGGCCCGGTGCCGAGGTCGTCGTACTCGTCCCAGTACTTGTCCATCGCCGCGCCCCAGGCGTCGGCGTCCCAGCCGGACTCGGCGTCCAGCTCGCCCAGCTCCTCGACCTGGTCCAGGGCGGCCAGCTCCACACGGCGGAACATGGCGTTGCGGACGAGGACGCGGAAGGCGCGGGCGTTGGTCGTGACCGGCTTGACCTCGTCGGCCTTCTCCTGGGCCTCCTCGGCGGTCATCTCCTCCGGGTTGGCGAGCTGCTCCCACTCGTCCAGCAGGCTGGAGTCCACCTGGCGCACCATCTCGCCCAGCCACTCGATCAGGTCCTGCAGGTCCTCGGACTTCAGGTCGTCCGGGATGGTGTGGTCCAGCGTCTTGTAGGCGCTCGCCAGGTAGCGCAGCACGATGCCCTCGGTGCGGGCCAGTTCGTAGAAGGACACCAGTTCCGTGAAGGACAGGGCCCGCTCGTACATGTCGCGGACCACCGACTTCGGCGACAGCGGGTGGTCGCCGACCCAGGGGTGGCTCTTGCGGTAGGTGTTGTAGGCGTGGAAGAGCAGTTCCTCCAGCGGCTTCGGGTACGTGATGTCCTGGAGGCGCTCCATGCGCTCCTCGTACTCGACGCCGTCCGCCTTCATCGCGGCCACCGCCTCGCCGCGCGCCTTGTTCTGCTGGGCGACGAGGATCTGCCGCGGATCGTCCAGGGTCGACTCGACCACGGAGACCATGTCCAGGGCGTAGGACGGCGACTCGGGGTCGAGGAGTTCGAACGCGGCCAGCGCGAACGTGGACAGCGGCTGGTTCAGCGCGAAGTCCTGCTGGAGGTCGACCGTGAGCCGGACGATGCGGCCCTCGGCGTCGGGCTTGTCCAGCTTCTCCACGATCCCGCCGTCGAGCAGCGAGCGGTAGATCGCGATGGCCCGGCGGATGTGCCGCAGCTGCTGCTTGCGCGGCTCGTGGTTGTCCTCCAGGAGGTGGCGCATCGCCTCGAACGCGTTGCCCGGCCGGGCGATCACCGACAGCAGCATCGTGTGCGTCACCCGGAAGCGCGAGGACAGCGGCTCCGGTTCCGACTCGATCAGCTTCTGGAAGGTGTTCTCCGTCCAGCCGACAAAGCCCTCGGGCGCCTTCTTGCGCACCACCTTGCGCCGCTTCTTCGGGTCGTCGCCCGCCTTCGCCAGCGCCTTCTCGTTCTCGATGACGTGCTCCGGCGCCTGCGCGACCACCAGCCCCGCGGTGTCGAAACCGGCCCGCCCGGCCCGGCCCGCGATCTGGTGGAACTCCCGGGCCCGCAGGGTGCGCACCCGGCTGCCGTCGTACTTGGTCAGCGCCGTGAACAGCACCGTGCGGATGGGCACGTTGACGCCCACACCGAGCGTGTCGGTGCCGCAGATGACCTTCAGCAGTCCGGCCTGGGCGAGTTTCTCCACCAGACGGCGGTACTTGGGCAGCATGCCGGCGTGATGGACGCCGATGCCGTGCCGCACGTAACGGGAGAGGTTGCGGCCGAACTTGGTGGTGAAGCGGAAGTTGCCGATCAGCTCGGCGATCTGGTCCTTCTCCTCGCGCGAGCACATGTTGATGCTCATCAGGGCCTGCGCCCGCTCCACGGCCTGCGCCTGCGTGAAGTGGACGATGTACACCGGAGCCTGCTTGCTCTCCAGCAGGTCGGTGAGCGTCTCGGTGAGCGGGGTCAGCTTGTACTCGTAGGACAAGGGCACCGGGCGGGTCGCCGAGCGGACCACCGAAGTGGGGCGGCCGGTACGGCGGGCGAGATCCTTCTCGAAGAAGGACACATCGCCCAGAGTGGCGGACATCAGGATGAACTGCGCCTGGGGGAGTTCCAGCAGCGGGATCTGCCAGGCCCACCCTCGGTCGCCCTCGGCGTAGAAGTGGAACTCGTCCATGACGACCTGGCCGACATCCGCGTTCCTGCCGTCGCGCAGCGCGATCGACGCCAGCACCTCGGCGGTGCAGCAGATGACGGGCGCGTCGGCGTTCACGGAGGCGTCACCGGTGAGCATGCCCACGTTCTCGGTGCCGAAGAGCTTGCACAGCTCGAAGAACTTCTCCGACACCAGGGCCTTGATCGGCGCCGTGTAGAAGGTGACCTCGTCCCGGGCCAGCGCGGCGAAGTGGGCGCCCGCGGCGATCATGCTCTTGCCGGAGCCGGTGGGCGTCGACACGATCACGTTCGCCCCGGAGACCACCTCGATCAGCGCCTCCTCCTGGTGGGGATAGAGGGTGAGACCGCGCTCCTGAGCCCAGGACTCGAAGGCTTCGTACAGGGCGTCGGGGTCGGCGGTCGGCGGCAGGCGATCGATGAGGGTCACGCCCCCATCTTGCCTGGCCCACCGCCCGAGCGGGGAATCGGCTGCGAGAACCAAGATCACGGAAGCTACGCTGTGTCACCGGCGAGGCGTCGGCGCACCGGGTCAACTGGACAGCGGCACACGAGGAATGGGGCGGGAAGCGGCCATGATGGGACCAGCACACTCACTGTCGGGGGCCGCGGCCTGGCTGGGCGTGGGAGCCGCCACGGCGGCGGCCGGGCATCCGATGCCGTGGCCGGTCCTCCTCTGCGGCGCCCTGATCTGCGCCGGCGCCGCGCTCGCCCCGGACCTCGACCACAAGGCGGCCACCATCTCGCGGTCCTTCGGGCCGATCTCCCGTGCGATCTGCGAGATCGTGGACAAACTGTCGTACGCCGTCTACAAGGCGACCAGGAAGCAGGGCGACCCGCGTCGCTCCGGGGGGCACCGCACGCTGACGCACACCTGGGTGTGGGCGGTCCTGATCGGCGCCGGATGCTCCGCCGTGGCGGTCGTCGGGGACCGCTGGGGAGTGCTGGCGATCCTCTTCGTGCACATGGTGCTCGCGATCGAAGGGCTGCTGTGGCGGGCGGCGCGCGGCTCCAGCAGCGATGTCCTGGTCTGGCTGCTGGCGGCGACCAGCGCGTGGATCCTGGCGGGAGTGCTGGACAAGCCGGGCCATGGTGCCGACTGGCTGTTCACCGCGCCGGGGCAGGAGTACGTGTGGCTGGGGCTGCCGATCGTGCTGGGCGCGCTGGTGCACGACATCGGGGACGCCCTGACCGTGTCCGGCTGCCCGATCCTGTGGCCCATTCCGGTGGGCCGCAAGCGCTGGTACCCGCTGGGACCGCCGAAGGCGATGCGGTTCCGGGCGGGCAGCTGGGTCGAGCTGAAGGTGCTCATGCCGGTGTTCATGCTGCTCGGGGGAGTGGGCTGTGCGGCGGCCCTCAACGTGATCTGACCGAGCCGGCGGCACCGGTCGGCGGCCGGACGGGGCCGGTAGCGGATGGTGATCCGGCGGGGCGGTCCGGGTCAGGTCGGCTCGCCCGCGTCCGCCGTGCCGTAGCGGCGCTCGAAGCGGGCGATGCGGCCCTCGGTGTCGACCGTACGGGCCTTGCCCGTGTAGAAGGGGTGGCTCTCCGAGGAGATCTCCACGTCGATCACCGGGTAGGTCCGGCCGTCGTCCCACTCGATGGTCTGCTCGCTCTGTGCGGTGGACCCGGTCAGGAAGGCGTATCCGGCGGCGCGGTCGCGGAAGACCACGGGGTGGTAGTCGGGGTGCTTGTCCTGCTGCATTGCGGCTCCTCGGTACGGGAGGACGGGACGGAGGCGTCCGGACGGTCCGGTTCAGCCGGGGAGGGAGTCCTCGTCGACGATGTGCACCGCGGCCTCCTCGGCGGAGGCGGCGGCCCCGTCGATGCCGACGTCGGTGGCGACGAGCGCGGCCTCCTCGTCCTCGTGCACGCCCTCGTCGGGCGCCACCAGCCGGCCGGACCGGAAGTTGCCGACCTCATTGTCGAGGGGTTCCCCGTCGGTGCCCGCGCAGTCCCCGATGCCGTCGCTGTCGGGCGCGGACAGATCGGGCAGCTCCTCGGCGAGGCGCTGGTCGAGGGTCTCGCCCGCCTGGCGTTCGGCAGCGGTCACGCCGATGTGTTCGACCGCCCACGGCCGCTCGGGAGGGGACCAGCCGCGGTCGAGGGGGTCGTCGACACCGTCGAAGTCCAGTGTGTCCTCGACGTCGAGCACCCCCGAGTCCTCCCGGATCTCCGAGGGATCGGGCTGGTAGACGTCGTCCCCCCAGCCGTCGGCGCTGTCCACGACTACCTCCAGTGGGTGAGGACGGCCGGATGCCGCCCCAGCGGGCGGTGGGCCGTCGGCACGCGCGGCACGGGCGTCGCACACCGCGAACCGGCTGGTCCCCGGGTGCGCCCCGAGCCGCTGCCGCTTTCCAGCCTTCCACCCCGAATCGGCACCGCGCAACGGCACGGGTCCGGGCACGAGCGCGCACCCGCGTGGCGGAACCGGACGCGGCAGTCCGGGCGCCGGAGCGCGCCAGGGGGAAGGCCGCGCGGCCCGGCTTCCACCGGGGCGGGCCCTGCCCCTGCCGTCACCGACTGCGCTCCCGCACCCGCCCCCGTCCTCAAGCGGTCGGTTGCCGCCGGCACCGTCGGCGGCCCCGCCCCCGGCCTCGCGGGGGCGGGGTCCGCCCGGACCCGCGCCGGCGGATCGTCCCTCGCGGGCTCCACCCGTGCCCCCGTCCCCCGGCGCACCGGCCCCGCGGGCCCGCGCACCCGTAGTCCCGGCCGGCGCTCACCCGTGCCAGGAGCGCCAGAGCGCCGCGTAGGCGCCCTCCGCCGCGACCAGCTCCTCGTGGCTGCCCAGCTCGCTGATCCGGCCGTTCTCCACGACGGCGATCACGTCGGCGTCGTGGGCGGTGTGCAGCCGGTGGGCGATGGCCACCACGGTGCGGCCGTCGAGGACTCGTGCCAGGGAGCGTTCCAGATGGCGGGCCGCGCGCGGGTCGAGCAGCGAGGTCGCCTCGTCCAGGACCAGCGTGTGCGGGTCGGCCAGCACCAGCCGGGCCAGCGCGATCTGCTGGGCCTGCGCGGGGGTCAGGGCGAGTCCGCCGGAGCCGACCTCCGTGTCCAGTCCGTCGTCCAGGGCCCGCGCCCAGCCGTCCGCGTCGACCGCGCCGAGGGCCGCCCACAGCTCGGCGTCCGTGGCGTCGGTGCGGGCCAGCAGGAGGTTGTCGCGCAGGGACCCCACGAAGACGTGGTGCTCCTGGTTGACCAAGGCGACATGCGCGCGGACGCGTTCGGCGGGCATCCGGGACAGCTCCGCGCCGCCCAGGGTGATCCGGCCGTTGCGGGGCGCGTAGATCCCGGCGAGCAGCCGGCCCAGGGTGGACTTGCCCGCACCGGACGGGCCGACCAGGGCCAGCCGGGTGCCCGGCGCGACCCGCAGGGAGACCTCGCGCAGCACGTCGACGCCCTCGCGGTAGCCGAAGCGCACCCGGTCGGCGTCCACGACCCGTCCCTCGGGGGCCAGCGCCGCGTCCCCGGCGTCCGGCTCGATGTCCCGCACACCGACCAGGCGGCCCAGCGACACCTGGGCGACCTGCACCTCGTCGTACCAGCGCAGGATCAGGTTGACCGGGTCGACCAGCATCTGTGCGATGAGGGCGCCGGTGGTCAGCTGGCCCACTCCTATCCAGCCCCGCAGCACGAACACCCCGCCGACCATCAGGACCGAGCCGAGCACGAGGAGGTGGACGGTGTTGATGACGGGGAAGAGCACGGAGCGGAGCCAGAGGGTGTACCTCTCCCACGCGACCCATTGCCCGATCCGCTCCTCCGACAGGGCCACGCGGCGGGCGCCGAGGCGGTGCGCCTCGATGGTGTGGCCCGCGTCCACGGTCTCGGCGAGCGCGGCGGCGACGGCGGCGTAGCCGGCGGCCTCCGAGCGGTAGCCGGACGGCGCCCGCCTGAAGTACCAGCGGCACCCGATCACCAGGACCGGCACGGCGAGCAGCACGGCGGCGGCCAGCGGCGGGGCCGTCACGACCAGCCCGCCGAGCAGCAGCAGGGCCCACACGACACCGATGGCCAGTTGCGGCACGGCCTCGCGCATGGCGTTGGCCAGCCGGTCGATGTCGGTGGTGATACGGGAGAGCAGGTCGCCGGTGCCCGCCCGTTCCAGCACGCCCGGCGGCAGCCCCACGGACCGGACGAGGAAGTCCTCGCGCAGGTCGGCCAGCATCCGCTCGCCGAGCATCGCGCCCCGCAGCCGTACCTGCCGGACGAACAGGGCCTGCACGGCGAGCGCGAGCAGGAACAGCCCGGCCGTCAGTCCCAGGTGCAGTTCCCGGGCCCCGTCCGACACCCGCTCGACCAGGCCGCCGAGCAGGTACGGACCCGCCATGGAAGCGACCACGGCCACCGTGTTGACGGTGATGAGCAGCAGGAAGGCCCGGCGGTGGCGGCGGAACAGCTCGGAGACGTAGGCGCGCTCGGTCGCGGCGGCGCCGACGGGCAGGGTGGGGGCGGTCGTCGGGGCCGCCGGGTCGTAGGCCGGCGGTGCGACGCCGATCATGCGCTCTCCTCGATCTCTTCCAGCTCCTGGAGCGCGTCCAGCAGCATGCCGTCACCGGCGGCCAGTTCCTCGTCGGTCTCCCGGGTCACCACGGCCCGGTACCGGGGCTCGGCGTCGATCAGCTCGCGGTGCGGGCCGACCGCCGCGACCCGGCCCTCGTGGACCAGGACGACCTGGTCCGCGTGGTCCAGCAGCAGCGGCGAGGAGGTGAACACCACGGTCGTCCGTCCCGACCGCAGGCGGCGCAGCCCGTCCGCGATCCGGGCCTCGGTGTGGGAGTCGACCGCGGAGGTCGGCTCGTCCAGCACCAATACCTCCGGGTCCGCGATCAGCGACCTGGCGAGGGCCAGCCGCTGGCGCTGGCCGCCGGACAGGGACCGGCCGCGCTCGGTGATCCGGGCGTCCATCGGATCGGCGGTGTCCAGCGAACCCTGTGCCAGCGCGTCCAGGACGTCCTCGCACCGCGCCGCGGCGAGCGCGTCCGCGGCCCGCACGGCACCCGAGGCGGGCACGTCCAGCAGCTCGCGCAGCGTGCCGGACAGCAGCACCGGATCCTTGTCCTGGACGAGGACGGCGGTGCGGGCGCTGTCGAGGGGCAGTTCGTCCAGGGGCACCCCGCCGAGCAGCACCGACCGGTCCGGCTCCGCCGGGTGGCCGCCGAGCCGCTCGGCCAGCCTGCCCGCCGCGTCCGGGTCGCCGCACACCACGGCGGTGAACCGGCCGGCGGGAACGAGCAGACCGGTCACGGGATCGTGCAGGTCGCCGCCCGGCACCTCGGCGGCGCGGGTGCCGTCGGTGGCCGTGGACCGCTCCAGGGCCAGCACCCGCGCGGCGCGCTTGGCCGACGGGCGGGAGAAGGAGTACGCCATGGCGATCTCCTCGAAGTGCCGCAGCGGGTAGTTGAGGATCATGACCGCGCTGTAGACGGTGACGAGTTCGCCGACGCCGATCCGGCCCTCACGGGCCAGGTCGATGCCGCGCCAGACGACCGCGATCAGCAGCAGCCCGGGCAGCAGCACCTGCACGGCGGAGATCAGCGACCACATCCGGGCGCTGCGCACGGCGGCGTGCCGTACCTCCTGGGAGGCCCGGCGGTAGCGGTCGAGGAACAGTTCCTCGCCGCCGATGCCGCGCAGCACCCGCAGGCCCGCGACGGTGTCCGAGGCCAGCTCGGTGGCCCGGCCCGCCTTCTCGCGCTGCACGTCGGCGCGGCGGGTCGCCCGGGGCAGCAGCGGCAGCACCGCGAGCGCCACGACGGGCAGGCCCACGGCGACGACCACACCGAGCGCGGGCTCGTACACGACCAGGGCGACACCGACGATCACCACCGTCACCGCGGCGGCGGTGAAGCGGGAGAGGGCCTCGACGAACCATCCGATCTTCTCCACGTCACCCGTGGACACGGACACCACTTCGCCGGCGGCGACCCGCCGGGTCAGGGCGGACCCCAGGTGCGCGGCCTTGCGGGCCAGCAGTTGCTGGACGCGGGCGGCGGCGGTGATCCAGTTGGTGACGGCGGCGCGGTGCAGGAAGGTGTCGCCGACGGCGAGTCCCGCTCCGCACAGCACCAGCAGACCCCCCGTCAGGGCGAGCCGGGTGCCGGAGCGGTCGACGGCCGCCTGCACGGCGAGCCCGACGCAGAAGGGCAGGGCGGAGACGGAGACGAAATGGAGCAGGCCCCAGGCGAGCGACTTCAGCTGCCCGCCCAGCTGGTTGCGCCACAGCCACCACAGGAATCGGGGACCCGAGCGTGTGTCGGGCACGCCCGGATCGGGATACGGAAGGTCTTGGATCTGCATGACGTCCCAGTGGCTCGTGTCGGGGCAGGGAGCGGAACGCCGCGACGAGCGGCAACAAGCCGTGAAAGGTTGACGTCATGCAGTGGTGAATTTCAAACAGTTTTTCCCGACGGCCCGGGAAATCCACCGCCTTCCGGCCAGGGCAGCGCCGTCCGGCGGCCGGGAGCCCCGCCTCCCGGCCGCCGCGCCGTCAACGTCCGGCGGTACCGGCCGCCCCGGCCGGGTGCTCCTGGGAAGGCGGTGCCGCTGCCGACGCCGGCGACGAGGACGAGGACACGACGTCCACGTCGTCGGCCCGGACGTACGCGAGGCGGTGGCCCAGCTGGATCTCGTAGTACTTCTCCCGGCCCCACACCACCGGGTTCGGCGCGTCGGTGAAGGACTTGGGGGTGTAGGAGCTGCCCACCCCGGACTGCGTCACATAGCGCTGGCCCGCCTGGATGCTGTACGGCAGCGGGGACTCGTCCGGCTCGTCCACGTCGTCCGGGTACGCCTCCTCCTCCGGGAGGGCACGCCCGTACACCTGGACCTCGTCCAGGCCCTCCTTCGGCGTGACCATGCGTCCGGCCGCGCCGACGGCGGTCGGACGGCTCCGGGGATTCTTGAACCAGGCCTTGTGGCCCTGGAACCAGATCGCCGTCCAGTCGCCGCTGCGGTCGGCGACGGCGAAGGTCTGACCGGCGGAGACGCGCGAGCCCAGGTCGTTGACGTCCCTGGTGGAGTCCTCGCCGTCCGGCTTGCGGCCCGGGTCCTGGATCAGCGGGGCGCGCTCGCTCGGCTCGGTGTACAGGCGGACGGCGCTGGAGCCGTGCGGCCGACACGGTGAACCGCTGCCGCCGCAGCCCGTGAACTCCGGCTGGTGCGTGGCGTAGTCGGGCAGGATGGTCACCATGTCACTGTCCGGTCCCGCCGTGGCCCGCAGCGGCGCGCCCAGGAGGTCGAAGTAGTGGCGCCAGTCCCAGAAGGGGCCGGGATCGTCGTGCATGTCGGGGATGCTGTCGGCGGTCGGGGCCGGCACGTTGTCGTGGCCGAAGATGTGCTGCCGGTCCAGCGGGATGGCGTACTTCTTCGCCAGGTACTTCACCAGGCGTGCCGAGGCCTGGTACATCCGCTCCGTGTACCAGGTTCCCGGCTGGGTGAGGAACCCCTCGTGCTCGATGCCGATGGAGCGGGCGTTCACGAACTGGCTGCCCGAGTGCCAGGCCTCGTCCTTGGTCTTGACGTGCTGGGTGACATGGCCGTCGCTGGAGCGGATCGAGTAGTGCCAGGACGACTCCGTGGGGTCCTGCACCGTCTGGAGCATGCTCGGCAGCTCCGCCTCGGTGTCGTGGATCACGATGTACTCGATCGGCTGGTCCCGGGGGCGGTCGGCCAGGTCGTGGTTGCCGTACGCGCTGTCGTCGATCTCCTCGTAGGGCGCGCCGAGCCAGTCGCAGGCCAGCTCGGCGGGGCACTCGACGTCCTTCTGCCGCTGCGGGCCCCGCGCGGTGGCGGGGCGGTGGCGCGGCTGGACACGGGGGTTCGCGGGGAGCGTGACCTCCTGGCCCTCGGCGGTGGTGCGGTGCGCGCCGCGGCGGATCAGGGCGAAGACGTCGTCGGCGTAGGCGGCGGCCGACGTGACGTCACGGGTGCCCGGGAAGCGGGCCACGGTCTCCCACCAGTCTCCCGGGTCGGCGCTGAGCGGCTTGCCGAGCTGCCGTTGGGTGGCCGCGAGGAGAGCCGCGCCGCCGCGTACGTTGGCGACGGCGTCCTTGCGCAGGCGTTCGGCCGGGACGTGGATCAGCCGTGCCGCGCCGGGCAGGTCGGCGGGCTGCACGGCGTGGCGGGGCGAGGCGTCGGCGCTCTCCGTGGCGGCTGGCCCGGGGGCCGCGGCCCCCGGGCGGGTGTGGACGCCGTCCGCCGCCTGCGGGTCGGCGGACGGGGCCGGGGTGGTGACGAGTTCGGGGTCCAGCAGGTGCATCGGCCCGAAGCCGCCCGCGACGCTGGGCGCGCCGGGGTGGGAGTCCCAGCGCGACTGCACGTAGGACACGCTCATGAGGACACTGCGCGGCACGTGGAACTCGCGCGCGGCTTCCGTGAAGGCGTCCTGCAGTTGACGGTCGGACGGGTCGGCGCAGCCGGACATCGGGAGGATCAGCAGCGGTGGCAGCAGCACCGCCCCCGCGATCACGCAGGCCGTACGGCGGCATCTCCGGACGGCACCGGGGACACGAGCAGCGACAGTTCTTCTCATTGCAGAGGTTCTCCCAACCACGCTCGTTCGCAACCAGGGCAGTGGAGTTGCCCGTCGCGCCACCCCTTGTACGTTTCCGTGCCCCGCGCGCCGTGTCGTGGCGAGCGTCACCGGGGTGGACCAGCGCTCCCCCAGAGGCCACCCGGTCGGCGGCAGTGACTCCGCTGCCCGGGGCAACCAAACGCGACCGCGAACGAACGCCGTCCGCCACCACCCGTCGCCGCCCGGACCGGTCACCCGGTCGCTCGGCCGATCAGTCCTCGACCGGGTCCGGCTGCCAGTCGGGATGCCCCGGCATCGAAGGGGTGTGCGGCCCGTACAGCCACGAGGTGAGGAACGGGCCGAGGTCCTCGCCCGCGACCTGGGAGGCGAGGGCGATGAAGTCCCGGGTGCCGGCCGCCCGGCCCCGGTAGACGGTCACCCAGGCCCGCTCGATCCGGCCGAAGGTCTCCTCGCCGACCTTTTCCCGCAACGCGAACAGCACCAGCGCCGAACCGTCGTACCGCATCACCTTGAACAGCGTGGCGTCGGTGGGTTCGGCGGGCGCTCCCTCGTCGTGGCGCCACTGGTCGTGCTGTTCGTACGCCGCCCGCATCACGGACTCCAGGCCGGCCCCGCCGTGCTCGTCGGAGTACAGGCGTTCGTAGAAACGGGCGTGACCCTCGCTCAGCCACAGGTCGGACCAGCGCCGGATGGCGACGCTGTCCCCCGTCCAGTGGTGGGTCAGCTCGTGCACGAGGTTGCGCTCCGCGTCGACCCGGTCGCCCAGCAGGTCGTCCCGGGGCAGGACGGAGAGCGACTGGGTCTCCAGCGCCACCGGCAGGTCGGTGTCCCCGACCAGGACGCCGTAGCGGCGGAACGGGTACGGGCCGAGCCGCTGTTCCAGCCAGGCCAGGTGGTCCGGGGTGAGCGAGCGGTACTCCTCGGTGTCCGCGACCAGCCCGTCCGGCACCACGTCCCGGACGGGCAGCCCGCGCGGCCCCTCGCCGTCGACGAACCTGAACCTCCCGATCGCCAGCTGCACGAGCTGCGCCGCGATCGGCTGTTCGGAGTCGTACGTCCAGCGGGTACGGCCGTCGGGTTGCCGGACGGTGCCGACGAGCCGGCCGTTGGCCACCGCGCTCAGCCCGGGAGGGGTCGTGACGCGGAAGGTGACGGGCGCCCGCAGGCTGGGATGGTCGTTGGCCGGGAAGATCATCCGAGCGCCGTCGGGCTGCGCGCAGACCACGGTCCCGTCGGCCGTGGGCACCCAGCCGTAGTCCTGGATCGCGTCGTCGCGGTGGCGTTGCCGCGTCGGATCGGCGGTGTACGCGACGCGGACGGTGAACGCGCCCCCGCGGAGGATCGGCTTGGCGGGGGTGACGACGAGTTCGTCACCCTGGCGTTCGGCGGCGGCCGGCGCCCCGTCCACGGTGACGCGGTGCAGTGTGTTGCCCGCGAAGTCCAGGTCGAAGCGGGACAGGGCCTGGGTGGCGGTGGCGTGGATGGTGGCGCCGGCCCGGAACGGCGTGCGCGGCGCGAGCCAGTCGAAGTCGAGCGTGTAACGGCGGACGGTGTAGCCGCCGTTGCCGGCGAGCGGCATGAGCGGGTCGCCGATGCCGGGCGCGCCGGGCGACGCGGCCGGACCGGCGGTGGCGCCGGGGGCGGGGGTGCCACGCCCGGGGTGTGGGCCCGCGCCGGCGAACAGGGCGGTACCGGTGATGGCGACCGCCCCCGCGAGCGCGGCGGCCGCGATGAGCGCGCGGACGGTCCGACGGCGCCGTGCCGATGCGCGGGTGACCGGCCCCTTCCCCACGGCCGGGCCCTGCCCCGTGGCCGACGCCTTCACCGCGGGTGTCCGTGGGCGGGGAGAGGAGCAGGGCACCCGGCGACGGGACCGGCGGTCGTGATCTCCATGCCCGCACTATGCCAGTAAGGTGCGCTTATATAACTAAATGTCACTTCTCTGGGTGCTCGTGTGGTGTCCCGGGACGGCTGCCGCCGTCCCGCCGCTCCGTCCGAGGCGTCATTGCGGGCCGGGCCGTCTGCCCGTAGAACACGGGCCATGAGAAGAAAGTTAGCCATGTCCATGCTCGCCGGAGCGGCCCTCCTGGCGAGCGCGCTCCTCGGCACGGCCGCGCCCGCCGCCCGGGCGGCGGACGTGCCCGCCGAGTTCGGCACCGACTGGCACGACCCGGTGACCGCGGCCCCGCCCGTCGACCGGCCGCACACCCGCTCGTGCCGGGTCACCCTCGCCGACGCGCGGTTCCGTGACTTCACGCCCTACCGCGGCGCCTACGCGCCGCCCGAGGGCTGCGGCGACCGCTGGAGCAAGGTCGTCCTGCGCCTCGACGGCAAGGTGAAGGGCCGTCAGTACGACCGCCTCGGCTATCTGCGCGTCGGCGGCGTCGAGGTCCTGCGCACCTCCACCCCGGAGCCCTCGCCCGACGGCATCGAGTGGCACGTCGAGAAGGACGTCACCCGCTACGGCGAGACCTTCCGCACCGCCCGGGACGTCGAGATGCTGATCGGCAACGCGGTGGACGACACCTACACCGGTGTCATCGACGTACACGTCACCCTGACCTTCTACGGCGGGCGCCCCGCGGCCCCCGTCCCCGACCGCGTCCTCACCCTCGACGAGACGTCCGCCGGTACGACGCTCACCACATCGCGCAACAGCGAACGGATCGTCGCCGAGGTGTACGCGACGGGTTCGGGCGGCGGCTGCGAGGAGTTCTGGTACCTGACCGTCGCCGACCCGGCGCCGTACTCCTGCAAGGCCGACCACGGCCCGTACCGCGAGGTGCGGATCAGTGTCGACGGCCGGCTCGCCGGCATCGCGGCGCCGTTCCCGCACGTGTGGACGGGCGGCTGGTCCAACCCCTTCCTCTGGTACGTCGTCCCGGCCCCGCGCGCCTTCGACGTCCGGCCCGTCGAGTACGACCTCACGCCCTTCGCCGGTCTGCTCAACGACGGCCGGCCGCACCGCGTCGAGGTGTCCGTGGCCGGGGTGCCGACGGGGCAGCCGGGCTGGAGCACACCGGTGAACGTCCTGGTCTGGCAGGACCCGCACCGGGCCCGTGTCCCCGGCGCGCTCACCGCGGACGCGGCCACCGATCCCGCGAACTCCTCGGTGTACACCCCCGGCCGGGAGCACCGGGTGGACACCGGGGCGGGGCACCGGCTCACCGTCTCCGGGTACCTGGACACCTCTCACGGACGGGTGACCACCACCGTCACCCGGACGCTCGCCCACACCTCCGTCCACCGCTGGACCGACGGCGAGGACACGGACGGGCTCGACGCCTCCTGGAGCGACGACGAGTCGGTCAGGACCGCCGGTCACGGCCCGGCGCGGACGACGCGCACGCACCGGACCTACGTCATGAACGGCACCGTCACCCTCGGCCCGGACGACCGGCTGCGCACCCGGCTCACCCTCGGCGACCGGGCATCGGCGGTGACGCACGAGGGCGGCCGGCGCGTCGCGTGGTCACGGCTGGACGACACCTACGCCGGCGACGCCTCCTACACCCTCGACGTCCCGCGTGACCAGCGGCACGCGGTCGGCACCTCGACCGAGCGCTACCGCCTCCTCGGCCCGTCCGGCTGCCACGACCGCTCGCTGACCACGGTCCAGGGCGTGCTCACGGAGGACCGCGACCGCTGCCGAGCCCGGCCCGCGGCAGGGGCCCCCGCTCCCCGGGCGGGCCGTCCCGGGGTGCGGGCGCCTCGGGACGGGGACCTCTTCCGGAGGGGTCAGCAGCGCGGCGCGGCGTCCCCGTCGATCAGCGTGTCCAGCAGTACGCCGAGCACCTGACGCTCCTTCTCCGTCAGCGGCGCCAGTATCTCCTCGGCCGCCGAGCGGCGGGCGCCGCGCAGTTCGCGCAGGGTCGCGCGGCCCTCGTCCGTCAGCTCGATCCGGGTCACGCGCCGGTTCGCCGGGTCCGGCGCGCGCCGGACCTTGCCGCTCGCCTCCAGGCCGTCGACCAGCGTCGTCACCGCACGCGGCACCACCTCCAGCCGCTCCGCCAGATCGGCCATGCGCGGCGGCGAGGGATAGTGCGCGAGGGTGCGCAGCAGCCGGGACTGCGCCGGGGTGACGCCCAGCTCACGCTGTTCCAGATGGCGTTTCTGGATGCGGTGCACCCGGCGGGTGAGCCGCAGCAACTGCTCGGCGAGCGCGCTGTCCGCATCGGGGGTGGTCATGCGGGAACAATATCAGGATGCCGTTCATTGTGAGTATAGGTAACAATGAGCTACGATCAGTCAGGCTTCGCCGGCCGTCCCGGGTCCGGCGCCCGTTCCCCTCCGTAGGAGCCCATGCATCCCGACCGTGAACCCTCCTGGACCCCACCTGCCGACGCCGGCGAGCAGCCCCGGCAGGTGCGCCGCATCCTGCGGCTCTTCCGTCCCTACCGCGGGCGGCTCGCCGTCGTCGGGCTGCTCGTCGGCGCCTCCTCCCTGGTCTCGGTGGCCACGCCGTTCCTGCTGCGGGAGACGCTCGACGTCGCCATTCCCGAGGGCCGCACGGGTCTGCTGAGCCTGCTCGCGCTCGGCATGATCCTCAGCGCCGTCCTGGCCGGCGTCTTCGGCGTGCTCCAGACGCTGATCTCGACCACCGTCGGCCAACGGGTCATGCACGACCTGCGCACGGCGGTCTACGGCCGGCTCCAGCGCATGTCGCTCGCCTTCTTCACCCGCACCCGCACCGGCGAGGTGCAGTCCCGCATCGCCAACGACATCGGCGGCATGCAGGCCACCGTCACCTCCACCGCCACCTCCCTGGTCTCCAACGTCACCAGCGTGGTCGCCACGGTCGTCGCGATGGTCGCGCTGGACTGGCGGCTGACGATCGTCTCGCTCGTCCTGCTGCCGGCGTTCGTCTGGATCAGCCGCCGCGTCGGCAACGAACGCAAGAAGATCACCACCCAGCGGCAGAAGCAGATGGCCGCGATGGCGGCCACCGTCACCGAGTCGCTCTCGGTCAGCGGCATCCTGCTCGGCCGCACCATGGGCCGCTCCGACTCCCTGACCGCGTCCTTCGCCACGGAGTCCGAACGCCTGGTCGACCTCGAGGTCAGGGCGAACATGGCCGGGCGCTGGCGCATGGCCGTGATCACGATCGTGATGGCCGCCATGCCCGCCGTCATCTACTGGACCGCCGGCCTCGCCCTCCGGTTCGGCGGCCCCGAGGTCTCCCTCGGCACCATCGTCGCCTTCGTCTCGCTCCAGCAGGGCCTGTTCCGCCCGGCCGTGAGCCTGCTCGCCACCGGCGTCCAGATCCAGACCTCGCTGGCGCTCTTCCAGCGCATCTTCGAGTACCTGGACCTGCCGGTCGACATCACCGAGCGCGAACGGCCGGTCCGCCTCGACACGGTCAAGGGCGAAGTCCGCTTCGAGGACGTCGGGTTCCGCTACGACGACAAGGGCGGCCCCGTCCTCGACGGCGTCGACATCACCGTGCCGGCCGGCGGCAGCCTCGCCGTCGTCGGCCCGACCGGCGCCGGCAAGTCCACGCTCGGCTACCTCGTACCGCGCCTGTACGACGTCACCGGCGGCCGGGTCACGCTGGACGGGGTGGACGTCCGCGACCTCGACTTCGACACCCTCGCCCGCGCGGTCGGCGTCGTCTCCCAGGAGACCTACCTCTTCCACGCCTCGGTCGCCGACAACCTGCGGTTCGCCAAGCCGGACGCCACCGACGAGGAACTGCACGCGGCGGCCCGGGCCGCGCAGATCCACGACCACATCACCGCACTGCCCGACGGCTACGACACGATCGTGGGCGAACGCGGCCACCGCTTCTCCGGCGGCGAGAAGCAGCGCCTGGCCATAGCCCGCACCATCCTGCGCGACCCGCCGGTCCTCATCCTGGACGAGGCGACCAGCGCGCTCGACACCCGCACCGAGGCGGCCGTCCAGCAGGCCATCGACGCGCTGTCGGCCGACCGCACCACGATCACCATCGCCCACCGGCTGTCCACCGTCCGCGGCGCCGACCAGATCGTGGTGCTGGACTCCGGCCGCGTCGCCGAACGCGGCACGCACGAGGAACTCCTGGAGCGCGACGGCCGGTACGCGGCCCTGGTGCGCCGCGATGCGCAACTGCGACCGACAGACTGAACATATGCCAGGTTTATGACGATGTGCGTATTAACGTGCCCGCATGCAGACGAACACTCCGCCACGGAGCATCCGACTGACACGCCGGGGCAGACTCGTCACCCTCGTGGCCGGCGCCGTCGCGGCCGGCACCGTCGTGGCGGTGCCGCTGCTGCTGCTCGCGGGCGACCGCGAACAGACCAGACCCGCCACACTGGTCATCCCGGAGGGCTGGCGCGCGAGCCAGGTGTACGACGCGGTCGACAAGGCGCTCCGGCTGCCCCCGGGCAGCACCCGCAAGTCGCTCGGCAAGGCGGCGCTCAGACTGCCCGGCGAGGCCGAGGGCAACCCGGAGGGCTATCTCTTCCCGGCGACGTACCCGATCCCTCAGGGAGCGACCCCGGAGTCACTGCTGCGCACCATGGTCGACACCGCCCACGACAAGTACGGCCTCGCACCGGTCACGGCGGGGGCCCAGCGCAACGCCATGAACCTCCACCAGGCCGTCACCGTCGCCAGCATCGTCCAGGCCGAGGCGGGCACCAAGGCGGACATGGGCAAGATCGCCCGGGTCATCCTCAACCGGCTGGCCCGCGGAATGCCGCTGCAGATGGACTCGACCGTCAGCTACGCGCTCGACCAGGACCCCGTCCAGGGCGGCCAGAGCGGCGGCCAGGTGCAGAGCCCGTACAACTCCTACCAGCGCATGGGCCTGCCCCCGACCCCGATCGACAACCCCGGCGCGGACGCGATGCGCGCCGCCCTCAACCCCACCCCGGGCGACTGGCTCTACTTCGTCACGATCCGGCCCGGCGACACCCGCTTCACCGCCGACTACGACGAGCACCTGCGCAACGTGGCCGAGTTCCACGCCGTCCACCAGAGCGCGGCGCCCGCATCGCCGGACGGCGGCGTGCCCTGGTCCTCGCCCTCCCCGGTCCCCGCGCAGCCCTCGGCCGGCTGAGCGGCGGCACGTCACGCGGCGAGGGCCTCCCCGTCGAGCAGCCGACGGATGTCCCGGACGGCCGCGCGCCCGGCCCGGTTGGCCCCGATGGTGCTGGCCGAGGGACCGTAGCCGAGGAGGTGGACCCGCGGATCGGCGACCGCGCGGGTGCCCGCCAGGCGGATGCCGCCACCCGGTTCCCGCAGCCCGAGCGGGGAGAGATGGTCGAGCGCGGCCCGGAAACCGGTCGCCCACAGGATCACGTCGGCCGCCACCTTCCGCCCCTCCCGCCACTCCACCCCGTCCGGGGTGATCCGGTCGAACATCGGCCGCCGGTCGAGGACCCCGTCCGCGAGACCACGCCGGATCGCGTCGTTCAGCGGCAGCCCGGTGACCGAGACCACACTGCGCGGCGGCAGCCCCTGGCGCACCCGCTCCTCCACCAGCGCGACGGCCGCGCGGCCCGCCTCCTGGTCGAACGGTCCCTCGCGGAAGACCGGGGGCCGCCGGGTGACCCAGGTGGTCGCGGCGGCGTAGGGGGCGAGTTCCAGCAGATGCTGGGTGCCCGACGCCCCACCGCCCACCACCACGACCCGCAGACCGGTGAACTCCTCGGGACCCGTGTACCGCGCGGTGTGCAGCTGCCGGCCCCGGAAGGTCTCCTGGCCCGGGTAGCGCGGCCAGAACGGCCGGTCCCATGTGCCGGTCGCGTTGATCAGCGCCCGGGTGGCCCAGGTGCCGTCCGACGTCTCCACGAGCAGCCGCCCTCCGGTTCCCTCACGCACCGCGCGGACGTCCACGGGCCGCCGGACCCGCAGGTCGAAGGCGTGCTCGTACCGGTCGAAGTACTCCCGGACCACCTCGGCCGAGGGCCGTGCCGGGTCGGCGTCCGTCAGCTCCATGCCGGGCAGCGCGTGCATCCCGTGCACCTTGCCGAACGTCAGCGAGGGCCACCGGAACTGCCAGGCACCGCCGGGGCCGGGGGAGTGGTCGAGGACCACGAAGTCGCGGTCCGGGCCGTACCCGGACCGCCGCAGGTGGTAGGCGGCGGACAGACCTGCCTGGCCCGCGCCGACCACGACGACCTCGACCTCGTCCCCGCGTGCTGCGTTCATGCCTGTCCCCAACAGGAACCGGCACACGGATCTTCCCGGTGACCCGGTGACCCGGTGGCCCGGTAGCCCGGCGGACATCCGAGCCCCGCGGCGCTCCTACGCGTCACTCCTTGGCCGGGGTCGTCGACGGCGGGAGCCCGCCGTTGTACCGCCGGTCCACGAAGTCGCCGAAGTCGACCTTGTGCGGGATGAGCCCCAGCCCGGCGAAGGCGTCGGCGATCCGCTGCTCCGAGGCGACCAGCGGTCCGTCGACGGCGACCGCGACGCGGGTGGAGTTCGTGCGCCGCACGGAGGCCAGTGCCACCTCGTACGGCAGACCGGTGTCTTCGGCCCACACCTTGGCCCACTCCTCCTGGTGGCCGTTCACCCAGTCCGTGGCCCGCCGCAGCCGCGCCAGGTAGTCCTTGATGGCGGCGGCCTTCTCGCGGTCCTTCAGCGCGGCGGGCGAGGCGACCTGGAAGGAGAAGCCGTTGGTGACACCGTCCCCGGTGGTCAGCACCCGGCCCTGTTTCGCCTGGAGGATCTGCGAGGTGTACGGGTCCCAGACCGCCCAGGCGTCGACCTTGCCGGAGGTGAACGCGGCGAGCGCGTCGGCCGGCTGGAGGTACTTGACCTTCACGTCGGACAGGCGCAGCCCTGCCTTCCCGAGCGAGGCGACCAGCTGGAAGTGGGCGGACGAGCCCTGGGCGACGGCGACGGACCTGCCCTTGAGCTGCCGGGGTGCGGTCAGTTCCGAGCCGTTCGGCACGAGGATGGTGTCGCCCCTGGAGGTGCCGTGCCAGGCCGCCACGACGGTGATCTTCGAGCCGGCGCCGGCCGCGAAGACGGGCGGGGTGTTGCCGACGCCGCCGATGTCGACGGCCTTGGCGTTGACGGCCTCCAGCAGCGGCGGGCCGGAGGTGAACGTCGACCACTTGATCTTGTAGTGCAGGTTCTCCAGTTCTCCGGCGGCCCGCAGGATGGCCTCCGAACCGCCCTTCTGGTCGCCGACGTCCAGCGTGACCGAGCCCGTTCCGTCGGTGTCGGTGCTCGCGGACGAGCTCCCGCCGCAGGCGGTGAGCAGCAGGGCGAAGGGCAGGAGGAGCGCGGCGGGGAGGAGTCGTCGTCGCATGAGGTTCCGTTCCGGTGCGAGGAAGCGAGGAGGCGAGGAAGCGAGGAAGCGAAAGGACGGAGCGCGGGGGCGCAGGTCAGGGGGTTCCGGTCTCGGTGGCGGTGTCGACGCCGAGGAGTCCGAGCAGCCGGGCGCGGAGCGCGGCGAACCGGGGATCGGTGATCTCGCGCGGCCGGTCGAGGCCGATGTGCTGTTCGTGGGCGATCCGGCCGTGGTCCATCACCAGGACGCGGTCGGCGAGCAGCACGGCCTCCTCGACATCGTGCGTGACCAGCAGCACCGCGCAGCCCCGGCGCTGCCACACCTCCCCGACCAGGCGCTGGGCCTTGATCCGGGTGAGCGCGTCGAGGGCGCCGAACGGCTCGTCGAGCAGCAGCAGATCGGGTTCGCGCACCAGGGCGCGGGCGAGGGAGGCGCGCTGGGCCTCGCCGCCGGACAGCGTCTTCGGCCAGGCGTCGACGCGGTGATCGAGGCCGACCTCCTCCAACACCCGTTCGGCGACGGCCCGGCCGGGCCTGCCGGGCAGTCCGAGCAGGACGTTGCGCCACACCTTCTTCCAGGGCATGAGCCGGGGTGCCTGGAAGGCGACGGCCCGGCGGCGCGGGACCAGTGCCGTGCCCTCGATGTCCCGGTCCAGGCCCGCGAGGATGCGCAGCAGGGTCGACTTGCCGCATCCGCTGCGGCCGAGCAGGGCCACGAACTCGCCGGGCGCGATGTCGAGTCGCAGATCGTCGATGACCGCGCGGCCGTCGAAGGAGCGGGTCAGCCCCTCTACACGGACCGCGGGCGCGGTCACCGTCCGGTGAACGTCGGTCGCCATTGCAGCAGCAGCCTTTCGAGGGAGCGGACGACGAAGTCGGCGAGCAGGCCGAGGAAGGCGTAGACGATCAGGCAGACCACGATCACGTCGGTCCGCAGGAAGTCCCGCGCCTGGACCATCAGGAAGCCGATGCCGGCGTCGGCGTTGACCTGCTCGGCGAAGACGAGCGCGAGCCAGGCGATGCCGAGCGAGTAGCGCAGCCCGGTCAGCGCCCCGGGCAGCGCGCCCGGCAGGACCACGTGCCGTACCAGCCCCCACCGGGACAGCCCCAGCGACTCACCGGCCTCGATGAGCTGGGCGTCGACACCGCGGATGCCCGCGTAGACGTTGAGGTAGAGCGGGAAGGTGACGCCGAGCGTGATGATCGCGGTCTTCGGGGCCTCGCCGATGCCGAACCAGATGATGAACAGCGGGATGAGACCGACGAACGGCACCGTCCGCAGCATCTGCACCGGCGCGTCCACCAGGTCCTCGCCGATCCGGAACAGCCCCGCGACCAGGGCGAGTCCGGTACCGGTCACCGTGCCGAACAGCAGGCCCAGCGCCACCCGCCGGAGTGAGGTCGCCATGGCCGACGGCAGCGAGCCGTCGTCGACCAGGTCCCAGCCGACCCGGGCGATCCGGCCGGGCGAGGCGAGCACGTCCGGGGTCAACAGCCCGGTGGTGCTGAGGAGTTGCCACAGGACCAGGAGCAGGAGCGGGCCGCTGGCGCGGCGCAGCCAGCGGGGGATCCGGGCGCGGCGGACGGAGGCGGGGACGATGCGCTGGAGTTCGGGGGACGCGCCCCCGTCAGGGTGTTCCGGTGCGGAGATACCGGAAATGTCGGCCGATGGGGGGTTGGGTGGGGCGTGGCTGATGCTCATGGACGCTCCAGGGGAAGGCAACGGCTCCGCGCCGCCTCGCCATGCTCAGGTCAATGAGTGGTCAAGGCGTGCGTACGGGCAGGCGGGGGCGGCCCGGAGTCCGGGCGGAGGGGAAAGGAGGGGGGAGGGGCGTCAGCGGCCGAGGGGACACGCGGCGGAGGCCACCCGCAGCAGGTCGATGTGACCGCGCGTGGTGAGCAGGGCTGAACGCGACATGCGGCCGAACGTAGCCAGAGGGGCGTGCACAGGTCAACGGTGTCTCGCGTTACGGACCGGCCGTATCAGAAACGGGGGGTTCCGGGACGTGTGAAAACCGGCGTATGGGTCAGGATGGGGGCATGTCCGATGCCTTCACCACGCGCATGCTGCACGTCTCCACCGGTTCCCGGGAACGTGTCGTCGACCTGACCGCCGACTGCGAGGAGTTCCTGCGGGAGGCGGCGGCCGGCCGGGACGGTCTGCTCAACATCTTCGTCCCGCACGCCACCGCCGGGATCGCCGTCATCGAGACGGGCTCCGGCAGCGACGACGACCTCCTCGCGGCCCTGCACACGCTGCTGCCCGCCGACGACCGCTGGCAGCACCGGCACGGCAGCCCCGGCCACGGCCGCGATCACGTCCTGCCCGCGATCGTCCCGCCGCACGCCACCCTCCCGGTGATCGACGGCCGGCTGGAACTGGGCACGTGGCAGTCGGTGTGCCTGGTGGACACCAACAGGGACAATCCCGACCGCCGGGTGCGGCTGAGTTTCCTCGGCTGAGCTCTCCCGGCCGAGCCGCCTGCCCGGCCGAGGCGCTTCCCGGCCGAGCCGCTCGCCCGGCTGGGCCGGACGGGTCAGTGACGCTCGGGGGCGTTCTCCTGGTCCG
This sequence comes from Streptomyces sp. NPDC104831, assembly GCF_055583025.1. Taxonomy (NCBI): domain Bacteria; kingdom Bacillati; phylum Actinomycetota; class Actinomycetes; order Kitasatosporales; family Streptomycetaceae; genus Streptomyces; species Streptomyces sp. NPDC104831. The sequence continues at coordinate 46,267 of NZ_JBVJOT010000004.1, read as the reverse complement.
CCTTCTCCTTCTTCAGGTTCTTCAGCCGCGTGGCTTCCTTGCGGACCTCGGCCTGGGTGGCGCGCTCCTTCTCCAGCCACTCGGGCCGCTCCTGCTTGAGCGCCTCGATCTGCTCGGTGGTCAGCGCCTCGGTCACGCCGCCGCGGGCCAGGCCCGCGATGGACACGCCCAGTTTGGCGGCCACCACCGGGCGCGGGTGGGGACCGTTGAGCCGCAGCTCGCGCAGCCACTCCGGCGGGTCGGCCTGGAGCTCGTTCAGCTCGGCGCGGGTGACCACACCCTCCTGGAAGGAGGCGGGGGTGGCGGGGAGGTACACACCCAGCTTCTTCGCCGCGGTCGCGGGCTTCATCGTCTGGGTGCTCTGCTGCGACTTCATGAGGTCAAGGGTATCGGCCGCCTGCGCGGACGCCGACCACGGCCGGGACCGGCAGTACGCCGGCGGCCGGTAGTCTGGCCTGGTGACAGGCTCGGAGGAATCACCGTCGTTCCGGCTCGCGTACGTTCCCGGGGTGACGCCCGCCAAGTGGGTGAAGGTCTGGAACGAGCGCCTGCCCGGCATCCCGCTCACCCTCGTCCAGGTCCCGGCCGCCGAGGCGCCCGGGGTGCTGCGCGCGGGGGAGGCGGACGCGGGCCTCGTCCGGCTGCCGGTCGACCGTACGTACTTCAGCGCGATCCCGCTGTACACCGAGACCACGGTGGTCGTCGTCCCCAAGGACCACCTGATCACGGCCGCGGAGGAGGTGACCCTGGCCGACCTCGCCGACGAGGTGCTCTTCCACCCGCTGGACGACGTCTTCGACTGGGACGCCCCGCCGGGCGAGCCGGCCTTCGAGCGTCCCGCCACGACCCCGGACGCCATCGAGCTGGTGGCGGCGAACGTCGGCCTCCTGGTCGTGCCGCAGTCGCTGGCCCGCCTCCACCACCGCCGTGACCTCACCTACCGCCCGGTCGTCGACGCGCCGCAGTCGAGCATCGCGCTGTCCTGGCCGGAGGAGGCCACCACCGACCTGGTGGAGGACTTCATCGGCATCGTCCGCGGCCGCACGGTCAACAGCACCCGGGGCCGTACGACGGCGCCCTCCGGGACCGATTCCCGGCGCACCCGCACCGACCAGCAGAAGCCGGCGGCGAAGTCCGCCGGCAAGTCGTCATCGAAGGCGTCGGCGAAGTCGTCCGGGAAAGCGGCGGGCCGCACGGCGGGCGCCCGCACCGGCGGCGCCCGGCCGGCCAAGCGGGGCAAGCCGCGCCGGAGGTCGTGAGGCGGGCCGCCGGCCGAGAGACCCGCCGGCCCGGACACGGACCGCCTCGGCCGCGGACGAACGAAGACCGCGGGGGGCGTACGGCCTGACGCGGCGTGGGCCCGCGGGGGCGGTACGGGTCTGGCGCGAGGCCGGGCGCGAGCGGGGAACCCCCTCGCTCGCAGCGGAGGCTCACGCGAGGCCGGGCGCGAGCGGGGAACCGCCTCACTCAAAGGCTCCAGGGCCGTTCCGTCCGACGCGGGAGTGCGAGGGGGGGCAGGGCCGGCACGGGCCCGCCGGGACAGGGGTGCCGCCTGACGGACGCGGCGCCGGAGGGGGCGCGGACGTCCCGCCGTACGAGGGGCTGAGCGCGGCCGGTCGCCCGGTGCGGCCCGCCCGTCTCCCACCCCCTCACCTGCCGGGCCGCACCCCCTCCTCGACGCCGTCCTCTCCCCGGCCCCGAGCGGCCGGCTCCGGGGTCTTCTCCGGCTCGGGCCGCACATGGCGTTCCCGCAGGTCGGCGACCGCCAGCAGCAGGGCGACCAGGATGATGCCCACGGCGGAGAGCAGCCCGAGCTGCATCGCCGTGTCGGTGCGGCCGTGGTTGGCGAGGTGGGCGAAGTACACCGAGCCCACCACCGCGATCCCGGCCGCCGAGCCGACGCGCTGGCCCGTCTGGAGGACGCCGCCGGCCGCGCCCGCCCGCTGCACGGGGACCCGGGTGAGCGTGAGGGTGGTGTTCGGGGAGACCGTCAGACCGGACCCGATGCCTCCGACGAGCAGCGGCAGCGCCGACGCCCAGCCCACGTTGGGCCCCGGGGCGAGCGCCACCGCCACCATCACGCCGAGCAGCCCGAGGGCCACGCCGCCCAGCCCGATGACGACCAGCTTGCGGCCGAACCGCACCACCAGCCGGCCCCCGGCGGCGGCTCCGACCGCGGAGGCCGCCGCGAAGGGCAGGACCGTCAGCCCCGACGCCAGCGCGCTGTAGCCCACGCCGTTCTGCAGGTACAGGGCGTAGAGGAAGAAGACGGTGGTGAAGCCCGCGAAGTAGGTGAGGCTGATCAGCGCGCCGAGGGTGAACGAGCGCAGGGAGAACAGGCCGAGGTCCACCAGCGGGGCGCGCCCGAGCAGCGCCTGCCGGCGTTCCCAGGCCCAGAACGCGCCCAGCAGCAGCAGCGCGACCGGCAGCAGCGCCCACTTCTCCCGGCCGGTCCACTGCTGCTCCTGCACCAGGGGCAGCATCAGCGCGAGCACGCCCGCGCCGAGGAGCAGCACCCCGAACAGGTCGAACACCTCGCGCTTGCCCGCCGCCGGGTAGCGGGGCAGCAGCCGCAGTCCCACGACGAAGGCGGCCACCCCGATCGGCAGATTGACGAAGAACACCCAGCGCCAGCCGTCGGCGGTGCCGGCGGCGTCGATCAGCAGCCCGCCCACCAGCGGGCCCGCCGCCGTGGACACCCCGATGACCGTGCCGAGCACACCGAACGCCTTGGCGCGCTCGGCGCCCTGGAACATCTGCTGGATCAGTCCCGAGGTCTGCGGCGCGACCATGCCCGCCGCCGTGCCCTGGATCAGCCGGAACACCACCAGCCAGCCGGGGCCGGAGGCGAGCCCGCACGCCAGCGAGGCCACCGTGAACAGGGCGAGGCCCCACAGGAAGGCCTGCCGCCGGCCGCGCATGTCGCCCAGCCGCCCGGCCGGGACCAGCGCGAGCCCGAAGGTGAGGGCGTATCCGGAGACCACCCACGACTGGACCGCCTCCGAGGCGCCCAGCCCGTGTTCCAGGGAGGGAAGTGCCACATTCACGATCGAGGTGTCGAGGAGCGAGATGAATCCCGCGGCCAGACAGACCCCGAGCGCCTTCCACCGCCGCTCGTCGGGGGCGGGCCGTGCCTGGACTGTGCTCATGGGGTCACGCTATGCAGTCACGGCCCGCCGCGCATGCGCAGAGGGCCGTCCGTAGCGGGACCGGTCGGCGGGCCCCGTCACGCAGCCGCGCGTACGCCGGCCGTGCCCGGAACTCCGCCCGGCCGCCGCCCGGCGGCAGGGGTGCGGTGGTGGGCCCGGGGGCCTCCGCCCGGGCGGGGAAGCGGGGCAGGGCGCGAGGCGGCGCGTGCCGGCCGCGTGGGCCGCCGCGCGAGTCCCGCCGCCGCTGTCCGGACCCTGGCCCGCACCCGCGGGTGCCCGCAGACGAAGCCGGGGACGCCGGGTTGCCTGGGTCCGCCGGCTCGCCTCGCGGTGGTTCGGCCCGCTGTCCACCAGCGCGCCGTCGGGGGCGAAGACGGCCGGGAGCGTGCCGAGACCGCTCATGGCGGCCGGCATCGCACCGTCAGCCGCGGGCCGTCGCCCGGCCGACCGACTCCACCAGGGGCAGCAGCCGGTGCGGGACCCGCTCGCGCAGCGCCACCTCGGTGCGGGTGCGCACCACGCCCGGCAGGCTGATCAGCTTCTGGATCACGTCCTCCAGATGCGCGTTGTCCCGGCCCACCACCCTGGCCAGCAGGTCCCCGCCACCGGTGATCGAGAACGCCTCCACGATCTCCGGTACGGCGGCCAGCGCGTCCCCCACGTCGTCCAGATGTCCCTGGGTGACCTCGATGTGCACGAACGCCAGCACCGGATGGCCCAGCGCGGCGGCGGAGAGGGAGGGGCCCGTGCCGGTGATCACGCCGTCCCGTTCCATCCGGTCCAGCCGGGCCTGGAGCGTGCCCCGGGCCACGCCGAGGATGCGGGCGTACTCGCGCACGCTGGTGCGCGGCTGCTCCAGCAGCAGTCGCAGGATGCGGGTGTCGAGCTCGTCCACGGCCATGATGGACGACTGTACCAATGGCCCAGCCGCCAGGGGGCCGCGTATGCCCTCCGACCTGGTCCGTTGGCCTTTCGGTGAGCACGCGTGTGCGGCCGGTGCTGGGCCAATGGCATGGCGATCCACGGCTCACTTGAGCCAGTGACCCGGGTGATGCTCTCATGGACGTGTCAATGGCGCTGCGGATCCCCGCGGCGCCTTTTCCGTATCGGTGTTCCCCAGGGGAGGGCAGCAGTGCTGAAGAGGATGTTCGTGGCACCGGACCCGGGCCGGGCGCGTTTGCGCTTCGCCGCGCGGGCCGTCCTCGGCATCGGATCGGCGGTCGTGGTCTGCGGACTCGCCGGACACTCCCTCCCCGGCGTGGTCACCGGGGGACTCGCCGCCCTGCTGGCCCTGTTCACCGTGGCCGACCCGACGGTGCGCGGCCAGGCGGTCACCACCGCGCTGCTGCCCGTCGTGGGCCTCCCGGTGCTCGCCGCCGCGGCCGGACTGCACGACCACCCGGTGGCCCGGGACCTGACCTTCCTGGCCGTCGTCGGCGCCGGCGTCTACGCCCGCCGGTGGGGCCCGCGCGGGCACAGCCTCGGCGTGTTCGCCTTCATGACCTTCTTCGTGGCCCAGTTCCTGCACGCCACCCCGGGCCGGCTGCCCGAGCTGTACGCCGCCGTCCTGCTGTCCGTGCTCACGGCGGCCGGCGTCCGGTTCGGCCTGTGGTGCTACGAGCGCCGGCTGGGCCCCGCCGCCCCCGCGCCCGCCCCCCTCGGCGGCACGGGCCTCGCCCGGGTGACCACGCGGCAGGCCGTGCAGGCGACCGCGGGGGCCGGCTTCGCGCTCGTCGTGGGGCAGCTGGTGTCCGGACAGCGCTGGTACTGGGCCGTCGGCGCCACCTGGTGGATCTTCGTCAACACCGCCTCGCGCGGCGAGACCCTGGTCCGCGGCTTCCGCCGGGTCCTCGGCACGGTCCTCGGCATCGGCCTCGGCCTCCTCGTCGCCGTCCCCGTGCACGGCGCGCCCGTCCCGACGGCCGTCCTCGTCGCCGCCGGCGTCTTCGGCATCTTCTACACCGCCGCCGTCTCCTACACCTGGATGATGCTCTGGGTGACCCTGCTCGCCACGTCCCTCTACGGCCTGCTCGGCGTCCTCGGCCCGGGGCTGCTCGCGCTGCGGCTCGCCGAGACCGGTGTCGGCGCGCTCGGCGCCGCGCTCGCCGTGCTGTTCGTGCTGCCGGTCACCACGCACGCCACCACCGACGCCTGGATCCAGCGGGCCCTGCGCTGCGTGCACGCCTGCACCGCCGAGGCCGCGGCCCGGCTCGCCGGCTCCGCGACGGCCGACCCCGCCCCGCGCGTGGCCGAACTGGAGCAGCTGATCGGCCGGGTGCGGCTGTCGGTGGCGCCGCTCGTGCACCCGCTGAACCCGATGCCGGCGCGCAAGGCCCGGGCCCGCCGGGTCCTGGCGCTGCTGGACGACTGCGCCCGCGAGATCCGGGGCCTGGTCGCGGTCGCCGCCGACCCCGAGGCCTCCCACGACGCCCGGCTCGCCGCCGCGTGCTGGCGCGTGGAGAGTGCCGTCGAGGCCCTCACCGCCGGCCGCGCCGAACCCCCGCGGCACCCCGCCGAACAGCCCGCCGAACCCGCCCTGGCCCATCTGCACGGCCTGGAGCGCGCCCTCGCCGACCTCGCGGAACCGCTGCGCACCACGTCCGGCTCCCGGCTGGTCGGCGCCTGAGCGCCCCGGCGCACCGCGAACCGCCCTGTCACTCGGCCCCCTTGGTCTAGACCGCGCCGCGGGGACTGCTACCGTCGGCCCCGGACTGGCTCGACGGGCTCGACCGAGAGGGGACAGCGGTGGCACGGGACGGCAGGGCGGGCAGGCGCCGGGCGTTCATCGGATCGTTCACGGCGGCCGGCGGCCCCGGACTGGTGGCCGCCGAGGTCGCGCCGGGCGGCGGCGCCCTCACCCTCCTGTCCGCCGTCCAGGACGTCCCCGACCCCTCCTACCTCGCCCTCGCGCCGGACGGCCACACGCTCTACGCGGTCAGCGAGACGGCCGAGGGAGCCGTCGCCGCCTACCGCGTCACCGGCGGCCGGCCGGAACCCGCCGGGCCCCCGGTGCCGGTGGGCGGCAGCGGCCCCACCCACCTCGGCCTGTACGCCGGACACGTGCTGACCGCCAACTACGGCTGCGGCAGCGTCACCGCCGTACCGCTGCGCCCGGACGGCTCGCTCGCCGGCGCGCCCTCCGGACGTCTCCAGCACACCGGCTCCGGGCCGCACGACCGGCGGCAGCGCGGCCCGCACGCCCACCAGGTGCAGTCCGACCCCAGCGGCCGGTGGGCCGTCAGCGTCGACCTCGGGACGGACTCGGTCCGGGTGTGCACCCTGGTGGACGGCAGTCCCGCCGTGCACCGCGAGTTCGCCCTGCGGCCCGGATCCGGCCCGCGCCACCTGGCCTTCCATCCGGACGGCGGCCACGCCTACGTGGTCAACGAACTGACCCCCACGGTCACGGTGTGCCGCTGGGACGCCGAGCGCGGCACGCTGAAACCCCTGGCCGAGGTGCCCGTGCTGCGCGACGCGCCGGCCGGCGACGCCTACCCCTCGGGGATCGTGGTCTCGCCCGACGGCCGCTTCGTGTGGACCGCGACCCGCGGTGAGGACGTCCTCTCGGTCCTCGCCGTCGAGCCGGACGGACTGCGGCTGACCGGCACGGTGCCCTGCGGCGGGCACTGGCCGCGCGCCCTGGCCGAGCACGACGGCTTCCTCTACGCGGCCAACGAGCGCTCCGGCGACGTCTCCTGGTTCGCCGTGGACCCGGCGACGGGCGTCCCCCGCTACGACGGCTGCGTGCGGGTCGCGGCGGCCTCCTGCGTCGTCTTCGGCTGAGGAGCCGATACGCCGACGGGCAGGCGGGCAGCGGACCGCAGCGCGGCGGGGGCCGCCCGGGTACGACGACGGGCCCGCTCCGGGAGGGAGCGGGCCCGGTGTCGTACCGAGCCCCGAGCCGTGGCGGCGCCGTCGGACGGGCGGGTCAGCGGACCGGGACGCCCTGCGGCTGCTGCGGGGCGATGCCCAGTGCCGTCGTGTACTTGGCGAGCGCCAGCTTGCCGATCGTCGGGTACGCGCCCAGTGCCTCGGCCGTCGCGCAGCCCGCCTCCTCGGCCGCCGCGGCGAGCAGCCCCGGCTCCAGCTCCGGGCCGATCAGGTACGGGGCCAGGGCCAGCTGCTGCGAACCCGCGGAACGCAGCTGCGCGGCCACGGAGGCGATGGAGCCCTCCTGGTCCAGGGCCGCCGCCATCACCGGCACGGCCAGCCGCGCGGCGAGCAGCATGCCGGTGATCCCGGCCGCCTGCACGGCCTCCTCGCCGCCCACGGTCGCCAGGATGATGCCGTCGGCCGCGGTGGCCACGGTGAACAGCCGGGCCCGGTCGGCACGGGCCAGACCCGCCTCGGACAGCCGCACGTGCAGCGCCTCGGCGAGCAGCGGGTGCGGCCCGAGGACATCGGTCAGCTCGGTCGCCACCCGGCTGTCCATCACGGACTGCCGGACCCGCCGCAGCAGCGCGCCGTCCGGACCGGCCAGCAGCGGAACGACGACGGCGGCCGGCCCTTCGGGCTCCCTGGCCCCCTCGACGCCGGCGGCGACCGCCTGCTCGTAGCGCGCGGCGCGGTCCTCGGCGGTGCGCGCCAGCACGGAGCGCAGCGCCGGGAACTCGGCGTCGTCCCCGTCCAGGTACCCGATCCGGGCGTCCAGGCCGGGCAGTTCGGAGCGGGCGATGCTCACGACCTCCTCGGCGAGGCCGCGCGTGCCGGCGCTGGGCGCGCCGGGCACCGCGAGGACGAGCGCGGGCGCGCCCTCGGGAGCCACCAGCGGTTCCGGGCGGCGGTGCCGTCCGGGCTGGCGGGGTCGCGGCATTCGTACGGGCAGGCCGGACGCGGGTCCAGTGGGGGAGCTCATGGCGCCGCATGTTACTGGCTTCGTGGGCTCCTCCGTTCGGGGAGGGTGCAGGTGAGCGGTATCCGTCCGGTTTTGTCTGATGGGTTACGCGTGGATACCACCCCGTCCGGGTACATGCCGGACGCATGACCTCCCACCGGGACGGAACGCGCGAAGGGGACTTCAGTTGTTTTCGTCCCGGATCACGCACAACAGGCCCGGTTCGGCCGGCAGGGCGAGCCGGTCCGCGGCGAGGTCCGTCGCGATCCGCACCGCGCCGTGCAGCGGGTCCCCCTCGGCCGGTACGCGCCGGGCGTGCGGGAGCCGGCGCGTCAGCTCCGCGCGCAGCGGCCCGAGAAGCGGTTCCCCCAGTTTCAACAGGCCACCGGTGAGCGCCACTTCGGGCGCGCCGTCCGGCGGGCACACGGCCGCCACGGAGTCGGCCATGTGCCGGGCCGCCGCGCGCAGGACGTCCGCGGCGACCGGGTCGTGCGCGGCGCACGCCGCCACCTGGGGGGCGAACGAGGCCAGTACGGCGGCCCGGTCGGCCCGGGGGTAGAGCAGGCCGGGCAGGCCGCGCACCGGGCCGAACCGCTCCTCGGCGCGGGCCAGCAGGGCTGCGGAGCCGCCCGCCCGGCCGTCGTGGGCGCGCAGCGCGGCCTCCAGACCGGCCCGCCCGATCCAGGCGCCGCCGCCGCAGTCGCCCAGCAGGTGTCCCCAGCCGTCGGCCCGCCGCCAGCCCGTCAGATCCGTGCCGAGGGCGATCAGTCCGGTGCCCGCGGCCAGCACGGCGCCGGGACGCGGCCCGAGCGCGCCCGCGTACGCGGTGACGGCGTCCGCGGCCAGCGCCACGGCACGCACGCCCAGCTCCCGGGCGAGCGCGCCGGGCAGTTCGGCGCGCAGGGCGTCGCCCAGGCCGGCGAACCCGGCCGCCCCGACGGCGGCCGTGTCCAGGGCGTCGAGGCCCGCCTCGGCGGTCAAGGAACGCGCCATCGGGACGAGCTGGTCCATGAGGTGGGCGGGGTCGATGCCCCGCTCACCGGTGCGGACCGGCTCCCGGGTAGCCCCGCCCGCCGCGGGCCCCCGCCCGGGCACACCGACGGCGACCCGGAGGCCGGAACCGCCGGAGTCCACGGCGAGGTACCCCGGGGCGGTCACGGCAGGCGCCAGTCCACCGGCTGCCCGCCCTGCTGCATCAGCAGGTCGTTGGCCCGGCTGAACGGGCGCGAGCCGAAGAAGCCGCGGTCGGCCGACATGGGCGAGGGGTGCGCGGACTCCACCGCCGGCAGACTGCCCAGCAGCGGACGCAGATTGCGCGCGTCGCGGCCCCACAGGATGGACACCAGCGGCTTCCCGCGCGCCGCCAGGGCCCGGATCGCCTGCTCGGTGACCTCCTCCCAGCCCTTGCCGCGGTGCGCCCCCGGGCTGCGCGGCGCGGTCGTCAGCGCCCTGTTGAGCAGCAGGACGCCCTGCTGTGTCCACGGGGTGAGGTCCCCGGTGGACGGCTGCGGCAGCCCGAGGTCGCCGTGCAGCTCGCGGAAGATGTTGATCAGGCTGGGCGGCAGCGGACGCACCTCGGGCGCTACGGAGAACGACAGCCCCACCGCGTGTCCGGGGGTGGGGTACGGGTCCTGGCCGACGATCAGGACGCGTACCTCGTCGAAGGGCTGCTGGAAGGCCCGCAGGACGTTCGGGCCGGCCGGGAGGTAGGTGCGTCCGGCGGCGATCTCCGCGCGCAGGAAGTCGCCCATCGCGGCGATCGTTCCGGCGACGGGTTCCAGGGCTTTCGCCCAGCCCGGTTCGACGATTTCATGCAACGGTCGTGGTGCCACGGGCGTCACCCTACTGCCGTGCACCCGCCGCCGATCAACCGATGGCCGAAGCACGACCGGGTCCGCCGGGGCGGGAACCGGTGCGCGGCGGTGGGTGCGGCCGGTCGCGCCGCGGCCGGATCAGGACGAAGTTCTCGCCGCGGTCCGCCGGGTGGTACGGCGCGGCCGGTCGCGGGCCCGCGCACACCACGTCCGGCCCCGCCGCGGAGGGGTGCGGCCGGCGGACGCGCTCCAGGAAGGCGCCGGTGTCCTCGGGGAACTGCGCGGCGGGCCGGGCCGCGACCGGGTGGACGGCCTGCGCGGCGAGACGCGGACGTGCGCCGAACACCCGGAAGACGCCGCTCCGTCGCCGCCCCGGGAACGGGTTCTCGCGGGTGCCCACCGCGACCGGCCGGGCCACGGCCCCGCCGCCGGCCCGTGGCCAAGATCGATCGCTCCGTTGCGGCATGCGCCTGCGCGAAAGGGGTGTCTCGTGCGACCGTCGGGGTGACGGCTCGTCGTGAGCAACGGAGCGATCCCTCCCGTACGGGAGGACGGTCCGGCCGGTCGGTGCGCTCGTGAGGAGGATGCCCTTGAAGGCGTTCCGTGGTCCGAAGGTGTGGCTGTGGCGCTGGCGGCGCAACCCGCTCAGGCGCCGGGCCGACGTGGTGGAGGCCTGGGTGGTGCTCGGCGCCTTTCTGCTGACCGTCCTGGCCGGGGTGTCGGCCGGCCTCGTGGCGGCCGGTTCGGTGGAGCACGGGCTCGCCCGCGAGCGGACCGAGCGGCGGCCCACCGTGGCCAAGGTGATCGCACGGGTCCCGGCGGAGCCGGCCGCGCGGGAGGACCGGGCATCGGCGGGGGAGCGGGTCTGGGCGAAGGCCCGCTGGAGGGCGGTCGACGGCTCCTCGCACACCGGGCGGATCCGGGTGCGGGCCGGCAGCGGGCCGGGTACCCCGGTCACCGTCTGGACCGACCCGCGGGGCCGGCTCGTCAACCGCCCCGTCACCGCCTCCGAGGCCGCCTTCCGGGCCACCCTGGTCGGTCTCCTGGTCGGCGTGAGCGCCGCCGCCGTGCCCTGCGTCGCGGGCCTGGCCGCGCGGGCCCGCCTGGAGCGCCGGCGCATGCGGGCATGGGACACGGAATGGGCCCGCCTCGGCCCGCAGTGGGGCCGCACGGTCTGAACCCCCGCGGCTGCCGGGCGCCTCCGTGCCGCAGCGGGCGATGCGGTCGCGGGAACGGGCGGGTCCGGCGGTCGGCGGGGCGCGCGGCGGCGCCCGGCTCCGCCGGCGTTCCGATCGGCCGCGCGCCGTCCGCCGGTTGCGGACCGGCCACCGGCCGCGGGACGGCGGGCCTGCGCACGCGCGCGGGGGGAGGGCGCCCACGAGTGCGGGAGCCGCGCGCACGCGCGCGGGGCGGTCAGTTCCGGCCGGGCAGGGCGCGCTCCAGGATGGCGTCGAATCCGGTCCCGGCGGGCAGGGTGCCGAACGCCTGCCCCCAGTCGCCGCCCAGCCGGGACGCGCAGAAGGCGTCCGCGACCGGGTGCGGGGCGTGCCGTACGAGCAGGGAGGCCTGGAGTGCGAGCGCCATCCGCTCGACAAGCCGGCGGGCACCCACCTGATCGGTCTCGGCCAGCCGGGCCTTGAGCGCGGCCACGGTCGCGTCGAGGCGGGCGTCCGCCCCGCGTGCCAGGGCGAGTTCGGCGAACAGCGCCTCGACGGTGTCCGGTTCCCGGCCCAGGGCACGCAGCACGTCGAGCGCGTTGACGTTCCCGGAACCCTCCCAGATCGACAGCAGCGGTGCCTCCCGGTAGTGCCGGGGCATGCCGGAGTCCTCGACGTACCCGTTGCCGCCCAGGCACTCCAGGGCCTCGGCGGTGAAGGCCGGGCCCCGCTTGGTGACCCAGTACTTGCCGACGGCGGTGGCGATCCGCCGGAAGGCCCGTTCCCCGGCGTCCCCCCGTACCGCGCGGTCCGCCGCGCCCGCCAGCCGCAGCGCGAGCGTCGTCGCGGCCTCCGACTCCAGCGCGAGATCGGCCAGGACGTTGCGCATCAGCGGCTGGTCGGCCAGCCGGGCGCCGAACGCGCTGCGGTGCCGGGCGTGGTGCCCCGCCTCGACCAGCGTCTTGCGCATCAGGGTCGCCGAGGCCATCACACAGTCCAGCCGGGTGCAGTTGACCATCTCGATGATGGTCTTCACACCGCGCCCCTCCGGCCCCACCAGCCAGGCCACGGTCCGGTCGAACTCCGGCTCGGAGGAGGCGTTGGACCGGTTGCCCAGCTTGTCCTTCAGCCGCTGGATGCGGAAGGTGTTGCGGCTGCCGTCCGGCAGGACGCGCGGCACCAGGAAGCACGACAGCCCGCCCGGGGCCTGCGCGAGCACCAGGAAGACGTCGCACATCGGCGCCGACGTGAACCACTTGTGCCCGCGCAGCGTGTACACGCCCGGCTCACCGGTGGGCGTGGCGACGGTGGTGTTCGTACGGACGTCGGAGCCGCCCTGCTTCTCCGTCATGCCCATCCCGGCGAGCAGCCCGGGCTTGTCCGTGGGCACGCGCAGCTCCGGGTCGTACTCCCGGCTGGTCAGCAGCGGTTCGTACACCTTGGCCAGCTCCGGCTGGGCGCGCAGGGCGGGTACGGCGGCGTACGTCATCGACGTGGGGCAGCCGTGCCCCGCCTCCGTGTGCCCCCACACCAGGCCGCCCGCCGTCCGGGCCACGTGCGCCCCCGGCCGGTCGTCGGCCCAGGGGGCACCGGCCAGGCCCTCGGCGACCGCCGTCCGCATCAGGTGGTGCCAGCCGGGGTGGAAGTCGACCTCGTCGACGCGGTGGCCGTAGCGGTCGTGGGTGCGCAGCACCGGCTCGTACCGGTTCGCCAGCTCCCCCCACTCCTGCGCCTCCTCGCTCCCGGCGCGCGCCCCCAGCCGCCGGATGTCCTCCTCGGCCCAGCCTGCCCCCTCCCGGCGCAGCCCCTCCAGCAGCGCCGGGTCGTCGGAGGCGTCGTACGGGGCGAGCGGCGGGGGCTGGTTGGTGACGTCGTGCGTGCCGGACTGCGGCAGGGCCGGTGACTGCGCGGGAATCGAGACCATACGAGCATGTTGCACACTCCCTGCGGCCGTAGCAATACTGCAACAAGCAGGCGCACGTACAGTACGGGTCCATGCGCGTGAACGTCCCGGCGGAGCCGGATCAGGTGGCTCTGCGACCGCTGTCCGCCCGGTCGGTGGTGCTGAGCCTGCTGCTCGGCGCGCACCCGCCGGAGCTGCCGGTGCGGGACCTGGTGCGGCTGGTGGAGCCGTTCGGGATCGGCGGCTCCACGCTGCGGGCCGCGCTGAGCCGGATGGTGACCGCCGGGGACCTGCGGCGCGCGGACGCCGTCTACCGGCTCAGCGACCGGCTGCTGGAACGGCAGCGCCGCCAGGACGACGCCGTGCGGCCGCGCACGCGCGCGTGGGACGGCGACTGGGAGATGGTCGTGATCACGGCGACCGGACGCGGCCCCGCCGAACGCGCCGACCTGCGCGCCCGGTTGGCGGGCCTGCGCCTGGCCGAGCTGCGCGAGGGGGTGTGGCTGCGCCCGGCCAACCTCAGCCGGCCGCTGCCTCCCGAGGTGCGCCGGGTGGCACTGACGTACACGGTCCGCCCGGACGAGCCCCCGCGCGAACTGGCCGCCCGGCTGTGGCCGCTGACCGACTGGGCCGCCACCGCGCGCGCCCTGCTCGCCCACGCGGCCCGGGCCGACCTCCCGGCCGACCGGTTCACCGCCTACGCCGCCGCCGTCCGCCACCTGCTCACCGACCCCGTGCTGCCGTCCGCACTGCTTCCCGCCGACTGGCCGGGGGAGGAGCTGCGGACGGCGTACGCCGGTTACCGGCAGGAACTCGGCGCGGGGTCCGGCGCGCGCGAGGAGGCGTAGGGGGAGTCGCGACAGCGGGGGTGTGTCCGTGCGCGGGAGCGCCCGCCCCGGGTTCGCCCGGCACCCACTCGCACCGCGTCGGTGGACGGCGCGCGCCCCGGGCGGCATGCCGCTGTACCTTCGGGGGGCCGCGCGGCACCGCCCGAAGGACATGATCATGCGCCCCGCACCGCGCGGCCGATCTCGTCGCCGACCTGGAACAGGCCCGAAAGAGGCCACGGAGGAAGACCGTTGACCCCCGAGTCCCCCGAGACGGACACCCCGCCGGACACGGCGCACACCACCGGCCGCCCCACGGGGGAGCCGGCCGGCGGGCCGGGGGCACCGGTGAGCCGGCCCCGTCTGCTGCGGGACGCGTCGCCGTCCGCCGTACTGGCGGGCCTCGTGGCCGTCCTGGTCTCCTACTCGGGGACGCTGGTCATCGTGCTCTCGGCCGCCTCCGCCGGGCACCTCGACGCCGCGCGGACCGGCTCCTGGGTGTGGGCGATCTCCATAGGCAGCGGCCTGACCTGCGTCGGGCTGAGCCTGCGCACCCGGATGCCGGTCATCACCGCCTGGTCGACGCCGGGCGCGGCGCTGCTCGTGACGAGCCTCGGCGCCTACTCGTACGCCGAGGCCGTCGGCGCGTTCCTGATCACCGGTGCGGTCCTGACCGTGGTCGGGCTGACCGGGGTGTTCGGACGGCTGATGCGCCAGGTGCCGGCGGCGGTCGTGTCGGCGATGCTGGCGGGCATCCTCTTCGGCTTCGGCACCCATGTCTTCACCTCGCTGAAGACGGCGCCGGCCATCGCGGGCCCGGTGCTGCTGGCCTACCTGGCGGCCAAGCGCCTGCTGCCCCGGTACGCGGTGCTGATCGCGCTCGCCGCGGGGGTCGTGGGCAGCGCGGCCACCTCGCGGCTGCACGTCCACGTCGACCACATCGAGCTCGCCCGGCCGGTGCTCACCGCCCCGCACTTCTCCCTCGCCTCGCTCGTCGGCATCGCCGTGCCGCTGATCGTGGCCACCCTCGCCTCGCAGAACGCCCCGGGCATGGCGGTGCTCGCCGCCTCCGGCTACCGGCCCGGGGACCGGCTGCTGGTCGGCACCACCGGCGTGGCGTCCACGGTGCTCGCCCCCTTCGGGTCGCACGCGGTCAACCTGGCCGCGATCACCGCCGCGATCTGCACCGGCCCGGAGGCCCACCCCGATCCGCGGCGGCGGTACGTGGCGGGTGTCTCCTGCGGCGTCTGCTACCTGCTGGTCGGCGCCTTCGGCTCCACGCTGGTGGCGTTCTTCGCCGGGCTGCCGGAGGAACTGGTCGCCGCCGTCGCCGGGGTCGCCCTGTTCGGGGCGCTCGCCGGGGGCCTCACCGGCGCCGTCAGGGAGGAGAAGGACCGCGAGGCGGCGCTGGTCACGTTCCTGGCCACCGCCTCCGGGGTCACCCTGTTCGGCATCGGCTCGGCCTTCTGGGGTCTGGTCCTCGGCGTCGCCGCCCACCTCGTGCTGTCCGCGCGGTGGCGCGGGCGGTCGGCCGGCGCGTGAGGCACGGCCGGGCCGCCGGCGGCGACCCGGCCCGCGGGGCTCACCGGTAGGTGATGTCCGAGCCGGAGTACTTGCAGTAGGTGCCGTCCGGGCCCGAGCCGTTCGTGCCCGGTTCGGCACCCGTGTTGTTGCCGATGTACTTCTGGCAGGGAATGATCTTCTTGCCGGTGTCCCCGACGATGGTGATGTTCCGCAGGGTCGCGCTGTCGCCGTAGTTGGTGTTGATGCCGACGAGCTTGCTGCCCTTGTAGGTCGCCTCGATGCCGTTGAGGTTGATCGTCCGCTTGTACTGCGTCTTGCAGTTGCCGCAGGAGCGGGCGAACGTCCCGAAGTTCTTCACCGCGAAGCCGGAGACGTTCAGCGTGCCGGCGCCGTTGAACTGGAACACCTTGTCGCTCGCCTCCTTCGCCCCGCCGCCGCTGACGGTGTAGACGTTGGACGACGAGGAGCCGAGGAAGGTGGCCGCGTCCTCGCCGACGTCCTCCCACCACACGTTCTGCAGCGTGCAGCTGCCCAGGCAGTGGATGCCGTCGGCGGCGGGGGAGCCGATGACGACGTTCTTGAGGACCGCGCCGGGAGCCAGCTCCAGCAGGGGGCCCTGGTCCTCGTCCTGGCCGCCGGTGCCGAGGTCGCCGCTGCCGTACAGCCGCTTCATCCCGTAGTCCTTGGTGCCGGACACCGAGATGGTCGAGGAGACCGCCTGGCTGCCGTTCGGGGTCGGCCAGGTGGCCGCGCCCGCCGGCGCCCCTGAGGTCATGATCATGCCAAGCGTGAGTCCGAGGGTGGCGAGTCCGCCGAGCAGACCGCGCGAGGTCGCTGATGAGGTCATGTCCCGCGATGCCTTCCTTCGTGGGGTGGTCAGAGCGGTGCGTTCCCTTCCGCTGGGAGTGCGGCTCTGTGGAGGTGGGAGGTTGTGTATCTGAATTTCGTACGCCATGTGGAACGTGTGATAGGCCGGCACGTGGTCGAACGGCCGGCTTGCGGACCGACCGGTCACGCTGATGAACGGACCGTAGGGGGCAAGCGCTTTCTAGTCAACGGGTCGCGCAGCGGCGTTCCGGTTCGGGGGAAGCGCGCGCGGTGGCGTCCGGCCCTACGGCGTCACCGGCATGCCGTCCGGCGGCAGCACTCCGCGCGTCCCGGTGCGCGCCCCTGTCCGCCCCGGCGCGGTGACCGGCTTCGGCCGGCGTCCATGGCCCCGTGGTGAGGGTTTCGTCCCGTTCCCGGAGGATTCCCGGGGGCCGTGGGGGTTCACTGGGAAATGTGTGATGACCAGCGCGGTCGGGGGCACTCGGGGGGCGCACAAGGCGATCTCACCCCCGAGGAGAGTCATGGCTGAGCAGAAGTCGTCGTCGGCCCTCACGGCGCCCCTGCGCGGCGCCGCCTCGGTCCTGAGCCGGGTGCCCGGCGCCGGAACGGTGAGCAGGGCCGCCGAGGGGACACTCGACAAGATCGGCGCCGTCTCGCCCCGCGGACGGCGCATGGCGGTGTACGCGGGCGCCGGGATGCTCGGCGCGGCGGGCGTCGTGGAATGGCCCGTCGCGCTCACCGGCGCGGCGGTGGCCTGGCTCACCCAGCCCCGGCCCGGCCGGCCGGCAGAGGGCGGGGACGCCGCCGTGCGGAGTCCCGAGCCCGCGCACGACCTCGGTACCGCGGCCCTCAGGTCCGGCACCGGCGGCGCCCACGGCCAGGCCGTCGAGGGCGCGCCCGGCGGCAGCGGGGCCGCCGCGACCGCCCGGACCCGAGGGCGCGCCAAGGGGACCCACCCGCAGGCGCCGGGGCCGGCCGAACCCGGCCACGGCGCCGGAACGACCAAGGCGTCCTCCGGTCCGCTCGGGCCGACCGCCCGGCCCGACCGCACCACGCTGTAGGAGGTCATGGTGGCCGGTCTGCTGACGGCGCCGTCGGCCGCCGTACGACTGCTGCCCGCGGCACCACGCCTGCTCGCCCGGGCGGCGGCACCGGCGGTCGGCGTGGCGGCCGGTGCCGCCGCCGGTACCGCGCGCGCCGGTGTGCGCGGCGCGGACGCCGCCGCCCGGGCCGCCCGGGTGGCCCGCAACGCGCTGCCCGGCGCCGGCACCCACTGGCGCTCCGGCGCCCGCGCCCACCTGGCCGTACGCCCCCTGGAACACGACCTGGCCCGGCACGCGGGCGACACCGCGCGACTGGCCCGCCGGGTGGCCGAGGCGCTCCAGGAGCATCCCGACGTCCTGGTCGCCTACTGGGACCAGGGACTGGCCCGGCTGGTGGTGACCGCGACCGGTGAGCAGGCCGCCGACCGGGTCCTCGCGCACGCGGCGGACCTGGCCGAACGGCACGGCCTGGCGCTGGCAGACGGCGACGTCGCCGAGACCACGCACCCCGCCGACCCGGCCGGGGTGCGCGCCGCCGCGGCCACGCTCGCCGCCGACGCCGTCGGCATAGCCGTGGCCCTGACCGCCTACGGCCTGCGGCTGCCGCCCTCCCCCCGGATGGTGACCGCCGTCGTGACCCTGCTGCGGGAGAACCCGCGCTTTCGCGCGTGGCTGCGCGCCCGGGTCGGCGACTCCCGGATGGACCTCGCGCTGGCCTGCGCCAACGCGGCCGTGCACGGCGCCGGGCAGTCCCCCGCCTCGCTGATCCTGGACGGTGCGCTGCGCGCCTGCCAGGTGGCCGAGACGGTGGCCCGCTCGGCCGCCTTCGACGCGGTGCACGACCGGTTGTGCGCCCCGTGGCGGATCAGCCTCGCCCCGGACGGCCCGCCCCGCCCGCCGCTGCACGTCTCACCGGCCCAGGAGTACGCCGCCCACGCCTCCGCGGGCAGCGTGCTGGGCGCGGCGGCCACCCTGCTGGTCAAGCACGACGCCGCCGAGGCCGCGGAGGCCGTGCTGGCCGGCTCCCCGAAGGCCGCTCGCTACGGCCCGGCCGCCTTCCACGCCGTCCTGTCCGGAGCCCTGGCCCGCACCGGCGTCCTGGTCCGGGCCCCGGAGCGGCTGCGCCAGCTGGAGATGGCCGGCACCGTCGTGCTGCACCCCGGCGCGCTGCGCACCGACGACGGCGAGGCCGATCCGTGGGCCGAACCGGTGCTGGACGCCGCCCGCAGGGCCGGGCTGCGGGTCGTGCTCGTGGACGATCCGGCCCTGGAGGACTTCACCGGCCTCGCCGACCAGGTCGTCGACCCCCGCCGGCCGCTGGACGACGTCGTGTACGAGGCGCGCGCCGAGCAGAGCGCCGTCCTGGTGGTCGCGCGGGTGCGCTCGGCCGGCGACCGCGATGTCCTGGCCGCCCTGCGCGCCGCCGACATCGCCCTCGCCCTGACCGACCGGGACGGCGCGGTCGTCTGGGGCGCGGACCTCCTCGCCCTGCACGGACTGCCCGACGTCTGGCGGGTCCTCGCCGCGATCCCGGCCGCCCGCCGGGTCGGCCGCCGCGCCCAGACGCTGGCCCGCTCCGGCGCCGCGCTGTCCGGACTGCTCGTCGCCGTCGGCGAGTCCGGTGGCCGGCGGGGCCGCCGGGCCGTCCTGCCGGGGCTGCGGCACGCGCCGGTCGACGCCGGTGCCGCCTCCGCGCTGCTGTCCGGGGTGTGCGCCGCGCTCGGCGTGGCGGCGGCCCGCGCCCCGCACCCGCGTCCCCGGGTGCACTGGCACGAACTCGGCGTGGAGGAGGCCCGGGACCGGCTGGCCCGGGAACCGGCCGCCGACACCGGGGCCGACACGCCGGCCGCCCGGGTGCGCAAGGCGGCGAAGGGCGTCGTCGCGCATCCGGCCGCCGCGCCCGTCCGCTGGTCCTACCGGCTCGGCCGGGCCGTCCGGAGTGAACTCCAGGACCCGCTCACCCCGGTCCTGGCCGTCGGCTCGGCGGCGTCCGCGATCCTCGGCTCGGTCGTGGACGCGCTGCTCGTCGTCGGCGCCCTCGATCTGAACGCCCTGGTCGGCGGAGTCCAGCGGCTGCGGGCCGAGCGGGCGCTGTCCGGGCTGGTCGCGGAGCAGGAACAGAAGGCCCGCCTGGTGCCGCCGCCGGCCGAGGCCCCGGCCGGCGGCACCCGCACCGTGGAGGCCGGCCGGCTGCGGCCGGGACACGTGATCCAGCTCAAGGCGGACGACGTGGTGCCCGCCGACGCCCGGCTGCTGTGGCAGGAGGGCCTGGAGGTGGACGAGTCCGCGCTGACCGGCGAGTCGCTGCCGGTGGAGAAGCAGACCGACCCCACCCCGCACGCCGCCGTCGCCGACCGGCGCTGCATGGTCTTCGAGGGGACGACGGTGGTGGCGGGGGAGGCCCGCGCCGTCGTGGTCGACATCGGCGACCGCACCGAGGCGGCCCGCGCCGTCCACCTCGCCGCGCGCACGCCCCCGGCCGGCGGGGTGCAGGCCAGGCTCCAGGAGCTGAGCCGCAAGGCGCTGCCGCTGACCCTGGGGGGCGGCGCCGCGGTGACGGGGCTGGCACTGCTGCGCGGCACCCCGATCCGCGAGGCGGTCAGCGGCGGGGTGGCGGTGGCCGTGGCCGCCGTACCGGAGGGGCTGCCGCTGGTGGCGACGGTCGCCCAGCTGGCGGCCGCCCGGCGGCTGAGCCGGGGCGGTGTCCTGGTGCGCACGCCGCGTTCGCTGGAGGCGCTGGGCCGGATGGACACCGTCTGCTTCGACAAGACCGGCACGCTCACCGAGAACCGGCTGCGCCTGGTGCGCACCGCCGACTCCGGGGGCACGGTCCACGCCGTGGCCGACGCCGGCGCCGAGGAGACCGTACGGGCCGCCGCGCGGGCCTGTCCGCAGCTGGACGACGGCTCCGACCGGCCGGTGCACGCCACCGACGAGGCCGTGCTCGCCGCCGCGCCGCCCGACCCGGACTGGACCCGGCTCGCCGACCTGCCGTTCGAGGCCGCGCGCGGATACGCCGCCGGCGTGGGCCGTAGCGGGGACGGTCCGCGGGTGCTGGTGGTCAAGGGCGCCCCGGAGACCGTGCTGCCCGCCTGCCCCGGGCTGCCGCGGCACGCCTTCGACACCGCCCACGCGCTGGCCGGGGACGGACTGCGGGTGCTCGCGGTGGCCGAGCGGCGGCTCGGCGAGGGGGAGCAGGAGGACGGTGCCCTGGAACGGCCGCTGGAGAACCTGGAGTTCACCGGGCTGCTGGCGCTGTCCGACGTACCCCGCGAGACCTCCACGGCCCTGGTCAACGCGCTCAACGGGGCGGGCGTACGGCCGGTGATGCTCACCGGCGACCATCCGCAGACCGCGCGCGCCATCGCCGCCGACCTGGGCTGGCCGGCGGACACCGTGGTGGTCACCGGAGACGAGCTGGCCGCCGCAGACCGCGCGTCCCGGGCCCGGATGCTGCGCGACGCGGGCGTGGTGGCCCGGGTGGCGCCCGAGCAGAAACTCCAGGTCGTGGAGGCGCTGCGGGACGCGGGCCGGGTGGTCGGCATGGTCGGCGACGGCGCCAACGACGCCGCGGCCATCCGCGCCGCCGACATCGGCGTCGGCATCAGCGCCCGGGGCTCGGCCGCCGCCCGCAACGCGGCGGACATCGTGCTGACCGACGACGACCTGACGGTACTGGTCGACGCGGTCGGCGAGGGCCGCGCCCTGTGGCACAGCGTGGCCGACGCCATCGCCATCCTGATCGGCGGCAACGCGGGCGAGGTCGGCTTCGGCATCATCGGCACCCTGCTGTCCGGGCGGGCGCCGCTGTCCACCCGGCAGATGCTGATGGTGAACCTGTTCACGGACCTGTTCCCGTCGATGGCCGTGGCGGTGACGGAGAAGGAGGACCCGCGGGGCGCCGTCCGCGCGCGGAGCGGGTCGCCGGAGGACGCCGCCGCGGTGCTGGGCGCCCCGCTGCTGCGGCAGATCCGGCACCGGGCGCTGACCACCTGCCTCGGCGCGGTCACGGCCTGGCTGATCGGCCGCTTCACACCGGGCACCGCCCGCCGCTCCAGCACCATGGCCCTGTGCGGGGTGGTCGGCACCCAGCTGGTGCAGACCCTGCTCGACCGGCGGGACAGCCGGCTGGTGCAGGTGACCTCGCTGGGCTCCGCGCTGGCGCTCGTCGCCGTGGTGCAGACGCCGGTCCTCAGCCGCGCGTTCGGCTGCACCCCGCTCGGCCCGGTGGCATGGGCGGGCGTCGTCGCCGCGATCGCCCTGGCCCTGGCGGGTCAGCGGTCCCTGCCCCGCCTGGAGGAAACCGTGGGGCGGCTGCTGCCCGGCAGGTGACGGGGGCGCACGAGGCCGACGCGGCGGCCGGCGCGCCGGACCGTGAACGCCGGGTCCACGGGCGCCCGCGCGTGCCGACGGGCCGTGCACCACCGCCGTGGGACCCGGGTTCCGCGCGGGCCCCGGCCGACGCGACGCCGAGGCCGGACCACGGCGTCCCGGACGGGCTGCGCACCGGCGGGCACCGCACGACCGCCGTGGCACCCGGTCCGCGGGGGGCCGAAGGCCGACGTGGCGCCGGGTCGGACTCGGCCCGGCGGGCGGACGTGCGCACCCGCCGGCACCGCACGACTGGCACCCGGGCCGCGGACAGTCCCCGGCCGCCCCCGGCCGCCCGCGGCCGGAGCCGTCGCCGGGGTCAGACCGACCGGTGGTACTGGTCCGGCACCCGGATCTCCGCGCCCAGTTCACGGGCCGCCTGCCGGGCCCAGGACGGGTTGCGCAGCAGCTCCCGGCCGAGCAGGACCACGTCGGCCTCGCCGTTGGCCAGGATCTTCTCCGCCTGCTCCGCCTCGGTGATCAGCCCCACGGCGCCGACCGGCAGCGGGGTCTCGGCCTTCACCCGGGCGGCGAACGGCACCTGGTAGCCCGGCCCGGTCGGAATGCTGACGCTGCTCGCGTTGCCACCGGTGGAGACGTCGAGCAGGTCCACACCGTGGGCGTGCAGATCGCGGGCGAAGCGGACCGTGTCGTCCGCGGTCCAGCCGGCCTCGTCCAGCCAGTCGGTGGCGGAGGTGCGGAAGAACACCGGCTTCCCGGCGGGCCACACCTCGCGCACGGCGTCCACGACCTCCAGGGCGAACCGGGTCCGGTTCTCGTACGAGCCGCCGTAGGCGTCCGTGCGGTGGTTGGAGTGGGGCGAGAGGAACTCGTTGATCAGGTAGCCGTGGGCGCCGTGGATCTCGACGGCCTCGAAGCCCGCGTCCAGTGCCCGGCGCGCGGCGGCCGCGAACTGCCCGACGATCTCCTTGATCCCGTCGGCGTCCAGCTCGGTCGGCACCGGGTGGCGTTCGTCGAACGGGACCGCGCTGGGGGCGAGCGGCTGCCAGCCGTGCGCCTCCGGTCCGACGGGCGCGCCGCCCTTCCACGGCCGTTCGGTGGACGCCTTGCGGCCCCCGTGCCCGAGCTGGACGGCCGGTACGGTGCCCTGCGCGGTGAGGAACCGGGTGATCCGCCGGAAGGCCTCCACCTGGGTGTCGTTCCACAGACCGAGGTCGTACGGGGAGATCCGGCCCTCGGGCGCGACCGCGGTGGCCTCGACCACGATCAGGCCGGTGCCGCCGGCGGCCCGCGCCGCGTAGTGAGCGAAGTGCCAGTCGTGCGGGGCTCCGGCGAGCGGGCCCTCCGGCTCGGCCGAGTACTGGCACATCGGGGCCATCCACACCCGGTTCGGGATGGTCACTTCGCGCAGGGTGATGGGCTCGAAGAGCGCGGACATGACGGACTCCATTTCGTCACGGGTGACCTGACAGCTTCGTACGGCGCTCATCGTACTACGAGAAGCGTGAAAGTACGAGAGATGTCAAACTACGAGAGTTCTCGTACGATGGTCGTCGTCGGAGGAGTCCCGCGACGAAGGGCGGTCGCCGTGACCGAGACAGCCACCACCGGGCGCGCGCTGCCGCATCCGGACCGCGAGCACATCCGGCTGGAGTCCGTGCTGCACGCGCTCTCCGACCCGATGCGGTTGCGGATCGTGCGCGAACTGTCCGCGCAGGAAGCGGAGTTGACCTGTTCGCACTTCGAGCTGCCGGTGACCAAGTCCACCACCACGCACCACTTCCGGGTGCTGCGGGAGGCGGGGGTCGTCCGGCAGGTCTACCGGGGGACGGCCAAGATGAACGGCCTGCGCCGGGACGATCTAGAGAGCCTCTTCCCGGGGCTGCTCGACAGTCTCCTCGCCGCGGCCGACCGGCAGGCCGGCCGGCTCGGTGAGGCCGGCCGGGACCCGGCCGCCGGCTGAACCAGCCTTCCCCGGAAGGTGGTTGAAGAGCAGGTTCAGCGTGATGGCGGACAGGCAGCCCGCGCTGATCCCGCTGTCCATCACGGTCTGGAACCAGTCGGGGAACCTGGCGTACACCGTGGGCACGCCCACCGGCAGCGTGCCGATCGCCACCGAGACGGCCACCACGGTCAGGTTGCCGTTGCCCCGGAAGTCGACCCGGGCCAGGGTCCGCAGTCCGCTCGCCGCGACCGTCCCGAACATCACCAGCCCGGCCCCGCCGAGCACCGGCGCCGGAATTGCCGCGACCACCGCGCCCAGCTTGGGCAGCAGGCCGAGCAGCACCAGGATGCCGCCGGCCGCGGCGACCACCCAGCGGCTGCGCACCCGGGTCATGCCCACCAGCCCCACGTTCTGCGCGAACGCCGTGTACGGGAAGGTGTTGAACACCCCGCCCAGCACCGTCGACAGACCGTCCGCGCGCAGCCCGTCGGCCAGCGTGCGGGGCTCCACCTTCCGCCCGGTCAGCTCGCCGACCGCGATCAGGTCGCCGGCGGTCTCGGTCATCGTCACCAGGGCCACCACGAGCATGGAGGCGATCGCGGACACCCGGAACTCGGGCGCCCCGAAGTGGAACGGCGTGCTGACGCCGACCCAGCCGGCGTCCGCGACCCCGCCGAAGTCGGCCATGCCCAGCGGCACCGCGACCGCCAGGCCGGCGGCGATGCCGGCGAGCACGGCGATCCGGGAGAGGAAGGCGGGCGCGAACCGCTGCACACCGAGCACCACGGCCAGCACGAAGCCCGCCAGCGCCAGGTTCCGCGGCGCCCCGAAGTCCTTCGCGCCGGCACCGCCCGCCGCCCAGTTGCCCGCGACCGGCAGCAGGGAGACGCCGATGACCAGGATCACCGTGCCGGTCACCAGCGGCGGGAAGAAGCGCAGCAGCCTGCCGAAGACCGGCGCGAGCAGCGTGATCGCGAGCCCCGCGACGATCACGGAGCCGTAGATCGCGGGCAGTCCGCCGTCCGTCGTCCCGATGAGGACCATCGGCGTCACGGCCGCGAAGGTGCATCCCTGCATGACCGGCAGCCGCACCCCGAACCGCCGGAACCCCACGCACTGGATCAGCGTGGCGATCCCGCACACCAGCAGGTCGGCCGTGATCAGGTACGCCAGGTCGGCGGGCGGCAGTCTCATCGCGCCGCCCACGATCAGCGGCACGGCGACGGCGCCCGCGTACATCGCGAGCACGTGCTGGAGCCCGAAGGCGGCCAGTTGCCGGAACGGGGGGATCTCGTCGACGGGATGCGTGGCGGCGGGCGTGGCCATGGGGTCTCCATCTGCGGCGGACGGGGAGCGGGATCCGGACACCGGGACACCGGGACACCGGGACATCCGGACAGGACGAGACCGTAAGGGCGTTGAACAGTTTGTTGATTTCAGGCCTGTTGCCGCCATGTGTCCCGTCCGCCGGGAACACCGGCCCCGCCCCCGCCCTGCCGCCCCGACCCGCCCCCCCGCTACGGCACCCGCGCCGCCGCGAGCAGCGTGTCCCAGTCGGCCAGCTTGACCACGCCGCGCCCCAGCCGCGCCCCCAGCTCGGCCTCGGCCCGCTCGATCGCCAGCCAGCCGCCCCAGGGCACGGGGTCGGAGCCGGCCGCCCGGAGCGCGGCCACCGGATCCGCCGGCACGTCCGCGCGGGCGAGGGCGGGCGCGTCCGCGAGCAGGGAGGTCACCGTCTCCTTGGCACAGGGCCGGTTGGTGCCGATGACCCCGCTCGGCCCGCGCTTGATCCAGCCGGCGACGTACTCACCGGGGGAGGGCGCGCCGTCCCGCAGGACGCGGCCCTCCCGGTGCGGGACCGTGCCATTCGCGGCGTCGAAGGGCAGCCCCTCCAGGGGCACTCCGCGGTAGCCCACCGAGCGCAGCACCAACTGCGCGGGCACGTCCTCGTACCGGCCCGTCCCCCGCACGCCGCCCCGGCCGTCCGGTGCCGTGCGCTCGAAGCGGACGGCACCGACCCGGCCGCCGGCTTCGAGCAGCTCCACCGGGCGCAGGAAGAACCGCAGCCGGATCCGCCGGGCGGCCGCCTCCCCGGCGGGCCGCGCCGCCCAGCCGCGCAGCACCTCCACATTGCGCCGCTGCCCGGCCGGCAGCGCGCCGGGGTCGGCCGGGTCGAGCGCCAGGTCGGCCTTGTCCACGGTCACCTCGGTGCCGGGCAGGGCGTCCAGCTCGCGCAGCTCCTTGGTGGTGAAGCGGGCCTGGGCGGGGCCGCGCCGGCCCACCATGTGCACCTCGGCGAGCCCGCTCGCCGCCAGCGCGTCCAGCGCGGTCTGCGGGATGTCCGTGCCCCGCAGCTCCGCCGCGCCCCGGACCAGCATCCGGGCGACGTCCACCGCGACATTGCCCACGCCGACGACCACCGCCGACCGGACCCCGCGCAGGTAGTCCGCGTCGGCCGCGTCCGGGTGCGCGCTGTACCAGGAGACGAACCCGGTCGCCGAGAAGCTCCCCGGGAGGTCCTCGCCGGGGATCCCGAGCCGCCGGTCGGCGGCGGCGCCCACGCAGTAGACCACCGCGTGGTACAGCCCCCTCAACCGCTCCACCGGCAGACCACCGGGACCGCCCACCCGGACCCCGCCGAGGAACCGCACCCGTTCGTGCTCCAGCACCGTCCGCAGGCTGCCCTGGAGGGACTTGATCTTCTCGTGGTCGGGCGCGACGCCGTAGCGCACCAGGCCGTAGGGGCACGGCAGCCGGTCCAGGACGTCCACCAGGACTCCCGGATCACGCTGCACCAGGCTCTGGGCGGTGTAACACCCGCTCGGCCCGGATCCGACGACGGCGACACGCAGCACAGCGGTACTCCTTGGCCCGAAGGAGGGGCGTGCGGACGCCTCCAGCATGGCACCGCGGGGGCCCGGCGGGCAGGGCCGGAGGAGTGATCCGGACGCGCCGCCACCCGCCGGGCGCGTACGCGTACGACTACGGGACACCGCCGAAGAGGGAGCCCGAAAGGGGAGGTGCTCCCGCCACTCGGCGAGGGTGCCTCCCGGGGCCGCTTCCGCCACCCGAGGAGGGGTCCGTCAGGACCGTTCCCGCCGCTCCTCCGTGGCGAAGAACCGGGACAGGTCCCCGTTGTCCGCCCCCGCGTCCGGCTCGCTGTCCGGGGGCACGCCCATCTCCCAGTCCAGTCCGTAGCGCTGGAACAGCTCGGCCCGCAGCACCGGTACCGGCATCGGCACGCCCGGCACCAGCGCCGCGTACACCGCGCCCATCAGCAGGGCCCGCAGCATCGGGTAGTCGGCCGAGACCGCCTGCGAGCCGTAGCGGGTGACGGTCTCGCCGAGCAGCTCCGCCAGCCGGCGCTGCTCCGGGCACTGCACGAAGCCCTCGGCGTGCAGCAGGCCCGCCATGTGCTGGCGCATCAGCACCGGCCGGTCCCGGGCCAGGCCCAGGATCGCGTCGATGGCCCGGGCCAGCCGCTCCCGGCCGTCCTCGGTGTGCGGCTCCCGCTCCAGGGCCTCCTCCAGCGTGCGGTGCATCAGCCGGTGGACGGCGGACTGCACCAACTGGCGCTTGCCGGGGAAGTAGTACGACACCAGTCCACGTGCCGAACCGGCCCGGTCGGCGATATCGCCCAGCGTCGTGGCCTCGAAGCCCCGCTCGCCCACCAGTTCGACGGCGGCCTGCAACAGCCGTTCCCTGGAACGCCGCCGCAATTCTTCATTGACCGAAGCGCTGCGCGGGGACATCCTGTAACTCCTGCGTTGACTGGCTGCCAGCCAACTATACTCAACGCATCGGGGCACCCGTGTGCTTGCGGTCGCCCGGAGCAGCCGTCCGTCTGGGGCGACGCGGGGGATCGTCTCAGACGGACGGCACGGGGCGCGCGCACGTTTCAGTCCACCAGCGCCAAGACCGGCAACAGCCCGTCCGGACGCCGGGACACGGGCAGGTGGTCCACGAAGTGCGTCCGGCAGCCGAGCGCGGCGGCGCCGCCGTCCGCCGCCCTGCTGTTCCCGACCATCAGCACCCGCCGCGGATCCGCGCCGAGCGCCTCGCAGGCGACCTGGAACAACCGCGGATCCGGCTTCTGCACGCCGTGTTCGTACGACAGCGCGTAGGTGTCCACGTAACCGTCCAGCCCGTGCGCGCGGAACACCGGACGCGGATCCCAGCCGATGTTGCTGACCACCCCGACGCCGATCCCGCGCTCGCGCAGGGTGCGCAGCACCTCGGACGCGTCGGGGTAGGGGGCCCAGGCGGCCGGTGTGCGATGCCGCTCGTACAGGGCGTCGTGGAGCGCGGGATCGGGCAGCGGCACCCGGCGGGACAGGCCCGTGTACGCGGCCCGGTGCAGCTCGGCGCTCTCGTCCCGGACCGCCCAGAGGGCAGCCAGCTCCGCCGGGACCCGTGCCGGCGCCGCGCCGCCCGGCAGCGCGCCGGCCTCCTCCAACGCCTCGGCGAGGCGGGCGAGTTCGTCTTCGGAGACGGTGTGTCCGGTCTCCTCCAGTACCGCGCGCAGCCAGGAGTCGGCGGGCTCGACGCGGAACAGCGTCCCGGAGAAATCGAACAACACGGCGGTCATGCGTGCGACTCTACCCGCGCCGGCGCGCCGACGGCCCCGACCGGTCCCGGGGCCACTCGTGCACCAGCACGGCCAGCGCCACCAGCAGCGCGCCGAACAGCCAGCCGCCGAGCACGTCCGAGGCCCAGTGGACACCGAGCCAGACCCGGGTGACGCCCACGCCGGCCACCGAGACGACCGCCACCGCCACCGCCGTGCGCCACACGGCACGGCCCGCGCCGCCGCGGCGCAGCAGCCACAGCAACAGGCCGCAGACCACGGTCGCGGTCAGCGCGTGACCGGACGGGAAGGCCGCGTAGTGGGCGGAGTCGACGGGATCCGGCCAGACCGGGCGGGGGCGGTCGACGGCGGCCTTCACCGACTGCTGCACGAGCGCGGCCAGGGCGACGGTGCCCGCCAGCCACAGCGCCGTCCACCAGGCCGCGCGGCGCCACACCAGCCACACGGCCGCCGCCGCGCACACCAGGCGCATGGTCAGCGGGTCCCACACCCAGTCCGTCAGCACCCGGAACACCCCGGTCACCGCGTGCTCGCGGACGGCCCAGCGGTGGGTGGCACGGGCGACGTCACCGTCCAGCGTCAGCAGCGGCTGCCAGCGCACCGCGACGAGGACGAGCAGCGCCACCGAGCAGACGCCGAGCACCAGGGCGGCCCGGGCTGCCGTGCGGTGCGGTGGCGGGGGGCCGGGGGAGGGCGGTGGCGGCGGAGGGGGAGGGGGAACCGTGGGGCGATCGCGCATGCCGCGATCTTTGTGGATGCGGACGCCGCGGCCAAGCCCGCCATGGCCGTCGCGGAGCGGGAACTTCCGGGCGGGGCGCGCGGTACGGGCCTCAGCCCAGCGCCCGCAGCCCCGGGACCAGGGTCACCAGGACCGGGAGCACCGGTACCAGCGCGGCCGTCGCCGTCAGGCGCAGGCGGTGCCGGGCGGGCAGGCGGTCCGGGGCGGTCAGGAGGCGGTCCACGCGGTGCGGCACGTGGGCCTGCGGGGCCGGGGCGGGGCCGAACACGCCGCGCTCCTCGTTGAGTTCGACCAGGGCGAGCGCGGTCGTCAGCCGGCCGAAGCGCCGGGACGCGGTGTCGTCGGCGGCCAGTTCGACCAGCCGGTGCATCTCGTCGCGGAACGCGGCGAACACCGGCACCTGCGGGAACCCGCCCGCCAGCGCGGCCGAGCAGTGCAGCAGCCAGTCGTGCCGGGCCTGCGCGTGCCCCTGCTCGTGCGCGAGCAGCGCGTCCAGCTGACGCCCCTTCAGCCGGCGCAGCGCGGCGGTGGTGACGACCAGCCGGGGTGCCGGGCCGGGCAGCCACCAGGCGTCGGGGCGGTCGCCCTCCAGCACCACCAGCCGCCCGCTCGTCGGCTCCTCGCCCGGCAACAGCGGTGCCCGCACGAGCAGTTCGGCTCGCCGTCCGCGCCGCCGCGCCCGGGCCCGGCGGACCTCCCGGACCAGCATGGCCAGGCTCCACAGGCCGCCGCAGGCGAGCAGCACGGCGGTGGGCGCCGCCCAGGGGTCCGCCGTACCGGGGGCGTACGCGTCCACGACTGCCCGCGGCGCGGTCGCGAACACCCGCCCGCGCACCGCCTGCCAGGCCGCCGCGGCGCTGAGCGTCATCGACAGGGCGCAGCACAGCAGGACGGCCGCCACGACGCACTGCCACACCCAGAGGGCGACGACCGGCTCACGGTCCGGCCAGTCGGCCCGGGCCAGCAGCCTCGGGGCGACGACGGCGGTCAGGGCGCCGAGCAGCAGCAGGGCGACGGGGACCATCATGGGCAGCACCCTATGAGTGGCGGACCGGCCGGCGGTACGGCCGCCGGGTCCGAAGTGACGTACGCAACGCGGGGGTTGGGCGGCCCGGCGGACGGTCCGGGCGGCCTGGGGCGCGCGCCGGCCGGCCGGGCGCGCGGGGTGGGCGGCCCGTCATCCCGCACGCCCTCCTCACATCGCCAGCAGCATCGCCACCATGCCGATCCCCATCGACAGCCGGCACGCCCGGGCCAGTTCCGGGCGGTCGCCCCAGCCGTCCGGCCCCGTCCGGCCCACGGGCACGGCGGCGGGCACCAGCCGCGCGCCGGAGAGCAGCACATAGCCGGTGAAGTACAGCAGCAGGACGCCGGTCAGCACGGGGACGCCCGTGCCGCCGTGCCCGTGGTGGGCGGCGGGCGGGGCGCCCGCCATCGCCACCGCCATGTAGACCATCGCCGCGCAGCCCACCAGGTGGTGCAGATGGCCCAGGCCGTCGCGCGCCGCCCACAGCGCGCGCAGCGCCGCCGCGCCGAACACGGCCGCGTACACCGGCCACGCCCAGCCGGGCGGCGTGAACGCCGCCGCGGGCACGGCCATGGCGGCCATCCCGAAGCCCATCAGCGCGTCGTCGCCCGCGGCCCGGCGCTGCTCCGCCACACCGCTGCGCATCCGCACCAGGCAGTAGGCCCCGGTCGCCGCGCTCAGCGCCACCAGCAGCCAGGCTGTCGACACCGGTCCGTGCACGCGCACCTCCCGCTCGACGTCGGTCCGGGACGGCAGCCGACCCGCGCGCCCCAGGGACGCCATGCCCTGGCCCGGCGGAGCGCACGCGAGCGCAAGGGGGTACGCGGGGAGCATTCGGGGGAGCACGGACCGTGACCTCGGGGTAGCCAGATTATTTTACGAGTAAAACACGTGCTAAATTAGTGATATGAGCAGTGCGACCCCCCACCGTCTTCCCCTCGCCGGAGTGCTCCGCCTCGGCCGTCCCTCCGACATCTGGTTCAAGCCCGCGCTCAGCGTGGTCGCCGCGGTCGCCCCGCCCAACCTCCTGCTGCTGGCCCTCGGCCGGCTCGATCTCGCCATGTACACCATGGCCGGATCGCTGTGCGCGCTCTACGGCCACAACCGGCCCTACGCCGCCCGCGCCCGCACCCTGGCCTGGGTGGTGCTCGGCATGGTCGGCGGCCTCGCCGTGGCCCTGCTCGCCTCGGCGCTGACCACGAACGCCGTCGTCCTCGTCACCGTCGGCGCCGTTCTCGCGGCGGTCCAGAAGACGGTGTGCGACGCCACCCGCGTCGGTCCGCCCGGCAACGTGGTCCTCACCTTCATCAGCTCCGCCTCGCTCTTCGCCCCCCAGACCCTCGGCCGGCTCCCGGGACACCTCGGGCTGGCCCTGGCCGCCGGTGCCTGGGCCTGGCTGATCGGCATGGCCCCCGGACTGCTGCGCCCGCACGGCCCCGAGCGCCGCGCCACCGCCCAGGCCCTGAACGCCGCCGCCGCGTACGCCGCCACCCGGGGCACCGCCGACGGCCACGCCCGGGCCGGCACCGCCTGCGCCGCCGCGATCCACGCCGCCTGGCAGTCGCTGCTCGCCGCCGGCGCCCGCCCCGACGGCACCCGGCGCGCCCTCGAACAACTCCTGGTCCGCGCCGAGGTCGCCCTCGCCGCGCCCGCCGACGCCGACCCCGCACGGCTGCGCGACTGGGCCCGTGCCCTGCGCGGCACCGGCCGGGTCCCGCGGGTCGAACCGACGGGCGCGTCGGCCGACGAACTCCTCGGCGTCGCCGTCGAACAGGCCGTGCCGCCCCGTTCCCTCCGGCACCGCCTCGCCCCCCTCGCCCCGCTCGCCGTACGCACCGCGCTCGGCTGCGCCCTCGCCGGATACGCCGCCCTCGCCCTGGGCGTCGGCCGCCCCTACTGGGCGCTGGTCACCGCGGCCTCCCTGTACCAGGCCAACGTCACCCTCACCTGGAGCCGGGGCGTCCAGCGGGTCGTCGGCAACCTCGTCGGCGTCCTCGTCTTCGCCGCGCTCGCCCCGCTCACCCATCTGCACCCCGTCGCCCTGGTGCTGGTCTCGCTCGCCCTCAACTTCGGCGCCGAGGCGCTGATCGGCCGCAACTACTGGCTGGGCAGCGTCTGCGTCACACCGATGGCCCTGCTGATCACCGAGTTCGCCCGCAGCCAGGACGCGGCCGAGCTGATCACCGACCGGGTCGTGGACACCCTGATCGGCGCGCTGGTCGGCTTCGCCGCCGCCGTCGCCGTCACCAACCGTCGCGCCGGCGCCCGCCTGGAACACGCGCTGACCGCCGCCGAACGCGCCCGCGAGCACGCCGCCCGCCTGCTCGCGGAGCCGCACCCGCGGCCCGGCGCCCTGGAATCGGCCCGCCGCACCCTGGCCGCCGCCCTGGTCGACCTGCGCGCCACGGCCGACGCCGCCGCCGGTGAATGGTGGCAGCGCGCCCTGCCCGAGGAGCGGGTCGTGCTCACCGAGCAGGCCGGACACCGTACGCTCGCGGCGACGGTACGGCGCCAGGGGCTCGTACCGCCGGACCGGAACGAGGACCCGGGCCGGGCGCCGGGCGGCGACCGGGACCCGGACAAGGCGACGGAGGACATGCGGCCATGACGGCGACGAACGGCCAGGCGACGCCCGTGAGCGACGCGACCGGCCCCGACCCCGCGCGCGGCGACACCGTCTCCGCCGTCGTCCGTCAGTGGCAGGCCGTCCACCCCCGGCTGGACACCGGGCCGATGGAGATCATCGGCCGGATCAACCGGTGCGCCGCCCTGCTCCAGCAGGCCGAGGACGCCCCGCTGCGCCGGGCCGGCCTGAGCCGCGCGGAGTTCGACCTGCTCGGCGCGCTGCGCCGCACCGGCCACGAGCTGACCCCGGGGGAGCTGGCCCGGGAGACGTTCTCCTCCGGGGCCGCCGTCACCAAGCGGCTCAAGCAGCTGACCGAGCGCGGCCTGGTCGAACGGCGCGGCGACACCCGCGACCGGCGCGTGGCCCACGTCCGGCTCACCGACGCCGGGCGCGACCTGGTCGACGGCATCCTGCCCGAGCAACTCGCCTACGAGACGGCCGTCCTGTCCGTCCTGCCCCCCGACGACCAGGGCGAACTGGCCGGCCTCCTCACCGAGCTGCTGGGCCGCCTGGAGGGCCGGATGGGCGCGCTGCGGGCCTAGGGTCCCCGTCCGGATCGTGCCGGATCCGCGCGGGGCCCCGGCCGGCGGGCGTCACAGGACGTCGTGCACGGTGCGGCGGTAGGTGGAGCGGCGGTCGACGATGTCCGGCCAGCGGTCGCCGTACACGTTGCGGGTGATGGGGGCCTCCCGCAGGAAGTCGTGCGGGAAGCCCAGCGGGACGGCGCTCACCTCGTCCAGGCGGGCCCGCGCGTCCGCGTCGAGCCGCACCCCGGCGCACCCCAGGTTGTCCGCGAGCTGCTCCGGCCGGGTGGCCGACACGATCGGCACCACGTTCCCCGGCCGGCCCAGCAGCCAGGCCAGGGCCACCTGCGCCGGGCTCCAGCCGCCCGCCTCGGCGACCTCCAGCACCGCGCCGACGACCTCCTCCTCCCGCGCCCCGGGCGGCTCCTCCCGTGCCTCCAGCCGTCCGGACTCCCCGCGCCGGTACTTCCCGGTGAGCCGGCCCTCCGCCAGCGGCGACCAGGCGAACACGGCGAGGTCGAACGCCCGGGCCTGCGGCAGCAGTTCGCGCTCCGGGGTGCGCTCCAGCAGGCTGTAGCGCAGCTGCGAACCCGCGAAGCAGGTCCAGCCGCGCAGCTCGGCCAGCGTGTTGGCCTGCGCGATCTCCCACGCCGGCCAGTCCGACACACCCACGTACAGCACCTTGCCGGCGCGGACGACGTCGTCCAGGGCGCGCATCACCTCCTGAACCGGGGTGAAGTTGTCCCGGGCGTGCACCCACAGCACGTCCAGCCGGTCGGTGCGCAGCCGGCGCAGGCTGTCCTCGACCGACCGCACGAGGTTCCCGCGGTGGTTGCCCGCCGCGTTCGGGTCGCCGTCGACGGTGCCGCAGGTGTACTTGCTCGCCAGCACGAACCGGTCGCGGCGCCCGGCGAGCAGTTCGCCGAGGATCCGCTCGGCGCTGCCCGAGGTGTAGTTGTTCGCCGTGTCGAGGAAGTTGCCGCCCGCCTCGGCGTAGACGTCGAGGATCCGGGCGCTGGTGTCCTTGTCGGCGCCCCACCCCCAGTCCTCCCCGAAGGTCATGGTGCCCAGCGCCAGCTCGCTGACGCGCAACCCGGTCCGTCCGAACAGCGTGTACCGCACGTGTGCCTCCCTTGTCGCAGTGGTGCGGTGCGACGCTAGGAGCTGGAGCGCCCTCGAAGGCAAAACCGCACCCCGCCCCGCGTGTCCCGGCCCCGCGGGCCTTCCGGCCGGCGCCCGTGTGGCGGCGGTGGCCGCGGCCGGGCGCGACGGACCGGTGCCGGCCCGGGAACAGGCCCACGGCACCGCCGCCGTGAGCGTCCGCTCGGCACGGGCCCTTACGAACCGCCCCGCACGCACCGGAGCCGGCGACACCGACCGGCCTGATCACACCCGGCCGCCCGCCCCGCCGGGCTGTCCGGAGCGGGGTCCGGCGGTCGCCGCCGGCCGCCGGCCGCCGAGCACGGGTCCCGGCCGGGCCGGCCGGGGCTCGCCCCGACCGTCGCCGAACGACGGGCCCGCCTCCCCGCCCGGCCGGCCGGGGACGGGTCCGGCGGCCGGCGCCCGCCCGCCGCCGGGCGACGGCCACCCGGGAGGCCGGGACTAGATCCCGGGCCGGTACCGCAGGGGATGGTCCGCCGGGATCTCGACCAGGACGATCGGCGTGCCGTCGGGGTCGGCGATCCACATCTCGACCAGCCCCCAGGGCTCCTTCACCGGGGGCCGCACGATCTCCACGCCCCGCGCCCGCAGCTCCTCGCACGCCGCCGTCGCGTCCTCGACCTGCAGCCACAGCCGTATCGCGGGCGAGGGCGGGGCGTCGGACCGGCCGGACAGCTCCAGGAAGCCGCCGCCCAGGAAGTACACCGTGCCGCGCTCGGGGCCGGTACCGAACTCGCGGTGGACGGCCAGGCCGAGCTGCCCGCCGTAGAAGGCGCGGGAGCGTTCGGGATCGGAGGGCCGGAGCAGGGTCCGGCTGCTGAGTACATGCACCATGCAGCAGGGTTACCCTCTTCCGTGCCCCGGCCACGCCCGAGATCGGAGATCACCGCCATGGACACCGCCGCCACCGGACTCACCTTCC
Organism: Streptomyces sp. NPDC104831; assembly: GCF_055583025.1. Taxonomy (NCBI): domain Bacteria; kingdom Bacillati; phylum Actinomycetota; class Actinomycetes; order Kitasatosporales; family Streptomycetaceae; genus Streptomyces; species Streptomyces sp. NPDC104831. Next base: position 11,324 of record NZ_JBVJOT010000004.1, on the reverse strand, counting down.
GTGACGCCACCGACGCCGACGTGGACGCCCTCGTCGCACTGGTCGAGTCGGCGTACCGGGGGGACGGCAGCCGGGCCGGGTGGACCACGGAGGCGGACATCCTCCAGGGGCAGCGGACCGACCCCGACGGCGTGCTGGAGGTGATCAAGTCGCCGGACAGCCGGCTGCTCACCGTGGAGCGGGACGGCCGGATCGTCGCCTGCTGCCAGCTGGAGCACCGCGGTGACCACGCCTACTTCGGCATGTTCGCGGTGAGCCCCGACCTGCAGGGCGCGGGCCTCGGCAAGGTGGTCATGGCAGAGGCGGAGCGCCGCTGCCGCGAGACCTGGGGCGTCCGCGAGATGCACATGACGGTGATCTCCGTGCGCGAAGAACTGATCGCCTGGTACGAACGCCGCGGCTACCGCCGTACGGGCCGGATGTCCCCGTTCCCGTACGGCGACGAGCGCTTCGGCATCCCGCAGCGCGACGACCTGGAGTTCGAGCTGCTGGTCAAGGAACTCACCTGATCGTTCCCCTGCCGGGGCCTACGCCGTGAACCGGCCCGTGCGCTTGATCTCCGGGTAGTCGGTCGTCGCCCCGTCCAGTTCCAGGGCACGGACGAGCCGCAGGTGGTCCTGGGTGTTGACCACCCAGCCGATGATCCGCAGCCCGGACGCGCGCGCGTGCCCGACGATCTCCAGGGTCAGCCGGCGGATGTTCAGGCACACGGTCGCGGCACCCGCCGCGACCGCGCGGTCCACCACCTCGGTGCCGTACCGGCTGGCGATCAGCGCGGTGCGCACCCCCGGCACCAGCCGGGCGATCTCGGCGATCGCCTCGTCGTGGAACGAGGACACCTCCACCCGCGCGGTCAGGTCCCGCGCCCGCATCACCTCCGCGAGCGCCCGGGCCGCCGCCACGTCCTTGATCTCGGCCTGCAACGGCGTGCGCACCGCCTCCAGCACCTCTTCGAACACCGGCACCCGCTCCCCGCGGCCCGCGTCCAGGGCGCGCAGCTCCCCGAGGGTCTTGTCGGCGATCGACCCGGAGCCGTCGGTGGTCCGGTCCACCTCCGCGTCGTGCATGACGACCAGGGCGCCGTCCTTGCTCAGGTGCAGATCGAGTTCGATCAGGTCCAGGCCGGCCCGCTGCGCGGCGACGAAGGAACGGAGGGTGTTCTCGGGCTCGACGCCCATGACCCCGCGATGACCGATGGTAAGGAAGTTCAAGGTTCAACTCGCTTCCGTCGACGGCGGCTCGGCGACGCGCGGACCGACGGACCCGTGCCGGACGTCGTCGTCCACGCGGCAGGCCGCAGCCTAACGGCCGGTGCGTGCGATGGACCCGTGGCGGCGCCGGGCATTCGGGAGCCGGGGCAGACGCCCGTTGGCCGGTATCCGCCCCGGCCGTCACCCGCCCGTGGGCGCGTCCCCCTCTCCTTGACCGCCCGGTGCGCCGTCGCGCCGGGGAGCGCGCGCCGTCGGCGAAAGTGAGCGTGGTCACGGTTTATGACAGGAAAAACATCGGTGACCAAGGAGGTGGGCAGAAGAATTTCCGGCCCTTGCTCTTGCTGGGGGAAACAGGGTGGGCATACGGTGACAGCACGCGAGGTTCTCCCGTGGAGGATGGGACATGACGGAAATTCTTGTGCAGGCAGGTGCGGAGGAGCGGGTTCCTTCGCTGACCAGGGTGGTCGAGCACCCCGCCTGGAGCGTGCTCAAGGATGCCGTGGAGCAGATCCGGCCATGGCAGTCGAAGGACGGCTCGATCGACTTCGACGCCGAGGGTGCCCCGCGGCGGGCCGACGCCGTGGCGGCCGTCGAGCGCGTCACCGACGCGGTCGAGCGGCTCTCCCCGCTGGTCCCGCACGACGCCGGCTACCACCACGCCCTCGTGAAGGACCTGCGCCGCTGGGCCGAGGGCGGCTTCGAGGTCCCGGACTTCCTGGACTCGCTGCTGGCCTTCCAGCCCGCCGCGCACCGCGTGGACGGCCTCCAGCACCTGGTCGTCTTCCCCATGTACACGCAGAACGGCAACCCGGACCGCAACCTCGAGGCGGTCGTGCTGCGCATGGTCTGGCCGGACTGGCTGGCCGAGCTGGAGCGCACCCGGTACGACAACCCGCTCTTCTGCGGTATCACCTTCGAGGACTTCACCTCGGGCTACGACACCAACTCGGCCGTCCTCTTCCCCGAGACCATCGCCGTCCGGGAGGCGCCGGAACGTTTCTCCTGGGGTGGCATCTTCTGCGACCGCGAGGCCGCCCGGTTCCGCCGCGTCACCGGAGCCGCCGTGGACGTCCTGGGCCTGGAGCTGCCCGAGGACATCGCCGCGATGGTGCACGACCAGAAGCGCTGCGAAGAGGCCTTCGTCCTGTGGGACATGGTCCACGACCGCACCCACAGCCACGGCGACCTGCCGTTCGACCCGTTCATGATCAAGCAGCGCCAGCCGTTCTGGATGTACGGCCTGGAGGAGCTGCGCTGTGACCTCACCGCCTTCAAGGAGGCCGTGAAGCTCCAGGCGGACGGCGTCCCGCAGGGCCGTGACGTGCAGTACGCGGTGCTCTTCGACCGCATGTTCCGCTTCCCCGTCACCGGCGACCGCAACCGCAACTACGACGGTCTCGGCGGCCAGCTGCTCTTCGCCTACCTGCACCGGCACGACGTCGTCCGCTGGACCGACAACAAGCTCTCCATCGACTGGGAGCGCGCCCCGCAGGTCACCAACCAGCTGTGCGCCGAGATCGAGCAGCTCTACCGGGACGGCATCGACCGGCCCAAGCTGGTGCACTGGTTCGCCGGCTACGAACTGGTCCGCACCTACCTCGCCCCGCACCCCGGCTCCACGTGGGCCAAGGGCCCCGACGCCCTGGACCTGACCCAGCCGCCGCGCAAACTGGTGGACGACGTGCTTCCGGACGAGTTTCCGCTGAGCATGTTCTATGAGGCGCTGTCCAAGAAGCTGAAGAACGTCATCGCCTCCACCAAGGGCATCACGGCGGACGGCACCGAGCGGATCGCCGCGTGAGCGACCGCGGCCGGCACACTGTTCAAGAGGGGAAGAACGTGGGGAACGTGGGGAACAACGGGTCTCTCAGCGGTGCGGTGATCGCGGTGGCCGGCGCGGGCGGCCCCGCCGGGCACGCGACGCTGGTCCGGCTCGCCGAGGCGGGCGCGGTCGTCGTCGGCGCCGACAACAACCCCGAGCGCCTGGCCGAGGCCGTCGACGCGGCGCGCTACGCCCGCGGCGGCGCCACGGTCACCGGCGAGACCGTCGACCTGCTCGACCCGGCGGACACCCGGGCCTGGGCCGCGCGCATCGAGGAGGACCACGGCCGCGTCGACGGCCTGGTCCACCTGGTGGGCGGCTGGCGCGGCAGCGCCACCTTCGCCGAGACCGACCTCGCCGACTGGGACCTGCTGGAGAAGCTGCTCGTCCGCACGGTCCAGCACACCTCGCTCGCCTTCTTCGACGCCCTCCAGCGCGGCGACCGCGGCCGGTACCTGCTCATCAGCGCCGCCGGCGCTTCCAGGCCCACGGCCGGCAACGCGGCGTACTCCGCGGCCAAGGCCGCCGCCGAGGCCTGGACGCTCGCGATGGCCGACGGCTTCCGCAAGGCCGGGGGCGAGCAGGGCCCGCGTGCGGCGGCTGCCATCCTGGTGGTGAAGGCGCTGGTGCACGACGCGATGCGCGCCGAACGCCCCAACGCGAAGTTCGCGGGCTTCACGGACGTCAAGGACCTGGCCGAGGCCGTCGAGGGCGTCTGGAGCAAGCCCGCCGCAGAAGTGAACGGAAACCGTCTGTGGCTGACCGAGAAGCCGTGAACCCTCCCAAGACCGACGCGCGTCGCCATCACGACCCGCAGGTCCGCGGTTTCGCCAGTGACAACTACGCCGGAGTCCACCCCGAGGTACTGGCCGCCCTGGCCCTCGCCAACGGGGGACACCAGGTGGCGTACGGCGAGGACGACTACACCGAGAACCTCCAGCGGATCGTCCGCGGCCATTTCGGGGCCACCGCCGAGGCCTTCCCGGTCTTCAACGGCACCGGCGCCAACGTGGTCGCGCTCCAGGCGGTCACCGACCGCTGGGGCGCGGTGATATGCGCCGAGAGCGCGCACATCAACGTCGACGAGGGCGGCGCCCCCGAGCGCATGGGCGGGCTGAAGCTGCTCACCGTGCCCACGCCCGACGGCAAGCTCACCCCGGAGCTGATCGACCGGCAGGCCTGGGGCTGGGAGGACGAGCACCGCGCCATGCCGCAGGTCGTGTCGATCACCCAGTCCACCGAGCTGGGCACCCTCTACACGCCCGAGGAGATCCGCGCGATCTGCGATCACGCGCACGGGCACGGCATGAAGGTGCACCTGGACGGCTCCCGGATCGCCAACGCCGCCGCCTCCCTGGACGTGCCCATGCGGACGTTCACCAACGCGGTGGGTGTGGACATCCTCTCGCTGGGCGGGACGAAGAACGGCGCGCTGTTCGGCGAGGCCGTCGTCGTCATCAACCAGGACGCGGTGCGGAAGCTGAAGCACCTGCGGAAGATGTCGATGCAGCTGGCGTCCAAGATGCGCTTCGTCTCGGTCCAGTTGGAGGCGCTGCTCGCCAAGGACCTGTGGCTGCGCAACGCCCGGCACGCCAACGGGATGGCCCAGCGGCTCGCCGAGGGCGTCCGCGCGGTGGACGGCGTGGAGATCCTCCACCCGGTGCAGGCCAACGGCGTCTTCGCCCGGCTCCCGCACGACGTGGGCGAGCGGCTGCGGAAGCGGTTCCGGTTCTACTTCTGGGACGAGGCCGCCGGGGTGGTGCGCTGGATGTGCTCCTTCGACACCACGGAGGACGACGTGGACGCGTTCCTGGCGGCCCTGAAGGAGGAGATGGCCCGCTGACCCGCCTTCCTGCATAGATATGCGATCATCCGAAAATTCATTGACGCCCGGGTGATCGCGTTTCTATGCTCTGCGGGCATGGAGCCGATCCAGAACACCGCCGACCTGTCCGCCTACCTGGCCGCCGACGAGGTCGTCGACCACCACCACCCGATGGTCCGGGAGACCGCGGCCCGCCTCGCCGCCGGGGCCGCCGACTCGTATGAATATGCGCGGGCCGCCTATGAGTTCGTACGAGACGCCATTCCGCACTCCCAGGACTCCGGCGACCTTCGCGTCACTTGGCGCGCCTCCGACGTGCTGGCCCTGGGCACCGGCATCTGCCACGCCAAGTCCCACGCGCTGGCCGCGCTGTTGCGGGCCGAGGACATCCCGACGGCCCTGTGCTACCAGCGGCTCACCGACGACGCGGGCGGGCATCTGCTCCACGGCCTGGTCGCCGTACGCTTCCACGGCGCCTGGCACCGGCAGGACCCCCGGGGCAACAAGCCGGGGGTGGACGCGCGCTTCTCCCTGGACGGCGAGCGGCTGGCGTGGATCCCCGACCCCGCGGCCGGCGAGACGGACTACCCGGGCCTGTACGCCGCCCCGCACCCGGCGGTCCTCACCGCGCTGCGCACGGCCCCCGACCGCCCGCACCTGTGGAGGACGCTTCCTTCGAGTCTCTGAGGTCCCGTGCTCCGGCGCGCCGCCCGGCAACGCACCCGGGCGTCGGGGGGCGTCAGGCCTGGACCGCCCGCAGCTCCTCCGTCGTGGGCGCCGTACCGCCCAGGTGGGCGGGCAGCCACCAGGAGTCCTCCGGGCCCTTGGGGCGGCCCGGGTAGGCGCGCTGGGCGGCCTCCAGCAGTTCCTGGACGCGTTCGCGCAGCCGGCGGGTGATGGCGCCGGCGTACTGGTCGCGGGGCGCCTCCACCGCCTCGCCCACCCGGACGGTGACGGGCAGGTGGCTGCGCCGGAAGTTGCGCGGCTGCCCCTTGGTCCACAGCCGCTGCGTGCCCCACACCGCCATCGGGATCAGCGGGACGCCCGCCTCCTGGGCCAGCCGGGCCGCGCCCGACTTGAAGCTCTTCAGCGTGAAGGACTGCGAGATCGTCGCCTCCGGGAACACCCCGATGACCTCGCCGGAGCGCAGCGCGTCCAGCGCGTGCGAGTACGCCGCCTCGCCCTGCCCGCGGTCCACCGGGATGTGCTTCATGCCGCGCATGAGCGGACCGGAGATCCGGTGCCGGAAGACGGACTCCTTCGCCATGAAGCGCACCAGCCGCTTCTGCGGCAGGGCGGCCAGGCCGTTGAAGACGAAGTCCAGGTAGCTGATGTGATTGCTCACCAGCACGGCGCCGCCCGAGCGCGGGATGTTCTCCGACCCCCGGCAGTCGATCTTCAGATCCCAGACCTTGAACGCCGTCTTGGCGATACCGATGACGGGACGGTAGACCAGCTCTGCCATGGGCGGGGTGGGCCCTTTCTGCTCTGCTCGGGAAAGGGGGCTCCCGGCGGGAAGGTTACGCAGCCGTAGGTTTACGGCGTCTCGCAGATCGTGCCCGAGAAACGAACGGGTAGCCAGTTCTGGTGCCGCACGGCGGCGAGATCCTCGTCACGTCGGCCTACATCCCACCTCGGATCTTTAAATCCCCTTTACGCCGCCCGGGGCGCGGGCGGGGAATCCCCGGGGCCCGCGACCGGTTGTGCCGATGACGACCGAACCGGCGGCGCGCCCCCTCACGCGTGCCCGCCGCGACGAGCCGCGCCGGCGGCGGAACGGGAGGGCTGGGTGGGCGGGCGCGACGACGGCAGGCGCATCGAGGCGGCCGAACTGGGCACCGCGCTGGGCGAGCGCGCCACACTGGTGCAGTTCTCCAGCGCCTTCTGCGCGCCCTGCCGGGCCACCCGGCGGGTCCTCGGCGAGGTCGCCGGGATGGTCCCGGGCGTGACCCACGTCGAGATCGACGCGGAGGCCCACCTCGGCCTCGTGCGCGCACTGGAGATCCGCGAGACGCCCACCGTCCTGGTACTGGACGCCGGCGGCCGGGTGGTGCGGCGCGCCGCCGGACAGCCCCGGAAGGCCGACGTCATAGCGGCTCTGGGGCACGCCGTATGAGCGGGGCCCGGCACGCCGCGTGCCGCCCCCGGCGGCGCGGAAGCGGCTTGACGCCGCGCCGCACCTGTCGCCAACCTGACCGCATGCCGACAGAACTCCTTCTCCACGGACGGGCCCACATCGACCTGGCCCGGACCGCGAGCGCGGGGTGTCCGGGCCGTTGAGCACCCGCGGACCCGCTCGTCACCCCCGGCAGAAGGACAACCCCATGACGGCCACGCCCGAACTCGGCACCCCCCGGCTCGCCTCCCCGGACCTGCTGCGCTCCACCTTCCGCCGGCACGCCGCCGGCGTGGCGGTGATCACCGCGCGCGGCGCCTCCGGCCCGGTCGGCTTCACCGCCACCTCCCTCGCCTCCGTCTCCGCCGAACCGCCGCTCGTCTCCTTCGGCATCGGCACGGGCGCCTCCAGCTGGCCGGCGATCGCCGGGACCGACCACGTCGGCGTGCACATACTCGGCGAGCACCAGAGCGAGCTGGCCGCCACCTTCGCGCGCAGCGGCGCCGACCGCTTCGGTGAGCCCACCGCCTGGCGGGAGGGCCCGGAAGGGGTTCCGGTGCTGGAGGGCGTGCTGGCCTGGCTGGTGTGCCGGATCGTCGGACGGGTCCCGGCCGGCGACCACCGGATCGTGCTGGCCGAGGTCCTCCTCGGCGACCCCTCGGGCACCGGACGCCCCCTCCTCTACCACCAGGGCCGCTTCAACGGACTGCGGGATTGATCACGCCCGGCACCCCGGCGCGCGCGTCGGGTTCCGGTTACGCTGCGTTGCGAAGGTCACAGTTCAAAGCGCTTGCTTAGCGGGCAGGAACTGGGTGTACTGACGAGTAATATCTCGTTCGGAGCGCGCGGACGCCCCGACCGGGATCGGCCGCTAGAGGCGCCTATGCTGCCTGCAAGAGGCAGCCCGAAATGACGATGCAGTAGGAGAGCCGGCGTGAGCTTGAGGATCGTTGTCACTGTGAAGTACGTGCCCGACGCCACTGGCGACCGGCACTTCGCCGATGACCTGACCGTCGACCGCGACGACGTGGACGGTCTGCTCTCCGAGCTGGACGAGTACGCGGTCGAGCAGGCCCTCCAGATCGCGGAGGAGGCGGACGACGCCGAGGTCACCGTGCTGACGATCGGCCCCGAGGACGCCAAGGACGCGCTGCGCAAGGCCCTGTCCATGGGCGCGCACAAGGCCATCCACGTCGAGGACGACGACCTGCACGGCACCGACGCCATCGGCACCTCCCTGGTGCTGGCCAAGGCCATCGAGAAGGCGGGCTACGACCTGGTCGTCTCCGGCATGGCCTCCACCGACGGCACCATGGGCGTCGTCCCGGCGCTGGTCGCCGAGCGCCTGGGCGTCCCGCAGGTCACCCTGCTCTCCGAGGTCTCCGTCGAGGACGGCGTGGTCAAGGGCCGCCGCGACGGCGACGCCGCCAGCGAGCAGCTCCAGGCGCAGCTGCCGGCGGTCGTCTCCGTGACCGACCAGTCCGGTGAGGCCCGCTACCCCTCCTTCAAGGGCATCATGGCGGCCAAGAAGAAGCCGGTGGAGTCCTGGGACCTGTCCGACCTCGGCATCGAGGCCGAGGAGGTCGGCCTGGAGGGCGCCTTCACCAAGGTCGAGTCCGCGACCGAGCGTCCGGCGCGCACGGCCGGCACCATCGTCAAGGACGAGGGCGAGGGCGGCAAGCAGCTCGCTGAGTTCCTCGCGGCCCAGAAGTTCATCTGAGGCCCGCCCCCGCTGACCGCCCCTCAACTTCGTTACGCAGGAGAGCAATCCCATGGCTGAAGTCCTCGTCTACGTCGACCACGTGGACGGTGCCGTCCGCAAGCCCACCCTGGAGCTGCTGACCCTGGCCCGCCGCCTGGGCGAGCCCGTCGCCGTCGCGCTGGGCAACGGCGCCGCCGACACCGCCGCCACGCTCGCCGAGCACGGCGCGGTCAAGGTGCTCACCCACGACGCCTCCGAGTACGCCGAGTACCTGGTCGTGCCGAAGGTGGACGCGCTGCAGGCCGCCTACGAGCAGGTGTCCCCGGCCGCCGTGCTGGTCCCGTCCTCCGCCGAGGGCAAGGAGATCGCCGCCCGCCTGGCGCTGCGCATCGGCTCGGGCATCATCACCGACGCCGTCGACCTGGAGGCCGGCGACGAGGGCCCGGTGGCCACCCAGTCGGTGTTCGCCGCGTCCTTCACCACCAAGTCCCGGGCCGTCAAGGGCACCCCGGTCATCACGGTCAAGCCGAACTCGGCCGCCGTCGAGGCCGCCCCGGCCGCGGGCGCCGTCGAGGCCCTGTCCGTCACCTTCTCCGACAAGGCGACCGGCACCAAGGTCACCGGCCGTACGCCGCGTGAGTCGACGGGCCGTCCGGAGCTGACCGAGGCCGCGATCGTGGTCTCCGGTGGCCGCGGTGTGAACGGCGCCGAGAACTTCGCGATCATCGAGGCGCTGGCCGACGAGCTGGGCGCGGCCGTGGGCGCCTCGCGTGCCGCCGTCGACGCCGGCTGGTACCCGCACACCAACCAGGTCGGCCAGACCGGCAAGTCGGTCTCGCCGCAGCTGTACATCGCCAACGGCATCTCCGGCGCCATCCAGCACCGCGCCGGCATGCAGACCTCCAAGACGATCGTGGCCGTCAACAAGGACGCGGAGGCCCCGATCTTCGAGCTGGTCGACTACGGCGTCGTCGGCGACCTGTTCGACGTCGTGCCGCAGCTGACCGAGGAGATCAAGACCCGCAAGGGCTGATCCCCGGAACCCGCCGCACGAGGCCCCCGTGACCGCGCCGCCGGTCACGGGGGCCTCGCCTTGTCCGACGGCCGCTGCCGTGGTGCCGTGGTGACCGGGACCGGGTGCCCGCCCGGGCCGTGGGAGCCGGTGTGGTGTTGACCGGCGGGAAGGTTGCCAGATAGCTTCGCTATACGGATTGTTGATTCCATAGAGCGGAAAACTGGAGGGTGTGGGATGGGTCAGCAGGAGAAGGTGGCGACCAGCCTCGCGGGTGCCGTCAGCGAGGAGATCAGCGCCTCCCTCGCATCGGTCGACGCGGAGCTGGAGCGCCGCTACCCCGGGGACCCGGGCACCCGGCAGCCCGTCCACACCGTGTACGTGCCCGGCGACGCCTTCGCCGCGGACACCATCCGCTCCTGGGGCGACCGGGCGCTCGCGGCGCTGGACGAACACGCCCCGGACGCCGCCTCCTTCGCGGCCGTCCTCGGCCTGTCGGACGAACTGGCCGAACCGGTCTACTCCCGCGTCCGGGCCAAGCTGGAGCGCGAGCCCGTCGAGGACCTGCGCGTCGACTTCGAGGACGGCTACGGCCCCCGCCCCGACGCCGAGGAGGACGCGACGGCCGCCCGCGCCGCCCGGCTGATCGCCGAGGCGTACCGGGACGGCACGGCGGCGCCGTACATGGGCATCCGCATGAAGTGCATGGAGGCCGCCGTACGGGACCGGGGCATCCGCACCCTCGACGTCTTCCTCACCGGGCTGATGGAGGCCGGCGGGCTGCCCGAGGGCCTGGTCCTGACCCTGCCCAAGGTGACCTACCCCGAGCAGGTCGGTGCCTTCGCCCGGCTGCTGGAGGCATTCGAGAAGGCGCACGGACTGGACGCCGGCCGGCTGGGCTTCGAGATCCAGATCGAGACCAGCCAGTCCATCCTGGCCACCGACGGCACCGCCACGGTCGCCCGGATGATCCAGGCCGCCGGGGGCCGCGCCACCGGCCTGCACTACGGCACCTTCGACTACAGCGCCTGCCTCGGCGTCTCCGCCGCCTACCAGGCCAGCGACCACCCGGCCGCCGACCACGCCAAGGCGGTCATGCAGGTCGCGGCGGCCGGCACCGGCGTGCGCGTCTCGGACGGCTCCACGAACGTCCTGCCCGTCGGCCCGACGGCGAAGGTCCACGACGCCTGGCGCCTCCACTACGGCCTGACCCGGCGGGCGCTGGCCCGCGCCTACTACCAGGGCTGGGACATGCACCCCGGCCACATCCCCACCCGCTACGCCGCCGTCTTCGCCTTCTACCGCGAGGGCTTCGAGCAGGCCGCGGCCCGCCTCGCCCGGTACGCCAACCGCGCCGGCGGCGACGTCATGGACGAGCCCGCCACCGCCAAGGCCCTCAGCGGCTACCTGCTGCGCGGCCTCGACTGCGGCGCCCTGGACATCGCCGAGGTGGCCCGCCTCACCGGCCTGACCCGGGCCGACCTGGAATCCTTCGCGTCCCCCCGCCGCGGCGACCTGACGGCGTCCGCGCAGTAGCGGACCGGGGGGGGGGGGGGGGGGGGGGGGGGGGGGGGGGGGGGGGGGGGGGGGGGGGGGGGGGGGGGGGGGGGGGGGGGGGGGGGGGGGGGGGGGGGGG